>CAIYLB010000168.1 GCA_903926935.1 uncultured Pseudomonadota bacterium | reverse complement strand
TTGCAGTAGCGAAAATAGTTATTACGCGCGGCGACGGCGCACGTGGATACGCGCCACCAGCTATTACAACGCCGATGCGTGTGGTGATTAAATCCGCCATGCCGCAATACAAATCGAATCAGCTCGTGAACGGTGTCAATTTACACTTATGTGATCTCAAAATCGCGCATCAGCCAAAGTTGGCTGGCATTAAGCACCTTAATCGACTAGAAAATGTAATGGCGCGTATGGAGTGGCATGATGAGGCGATTTTTGACGGCTTATTACTGGATCAGCAAGGTAATGTTATTGAATGTACGATGAGTAATGTATTTGCGCGTGTTGGTAATACGCTAATGACACCTGACCTTAGTCTGTGCGGGGTTTCTGGTATTACTCGCCAGCGCATTATTGGATTGGCACCTGTGCTTAAACTCGATGTTTCAATTAGTAAAATTAGCTTAGATGAGCTTTTAAAAGCTGATGAGCTGGTGATATGTAATAGTTTATTTGGTGCTTTTCAAGTGAGTAAAATTGGCAATACAATAATGCCCAAGCAAGGTTTAGCTAAAACAATTAGAAGCGCACTTGCATTGTGATTGTTTGCATTATGATTGCTTGTACTGATGTTGCTTGCATTGAGATTAAAGTAAAAAGTTATGATTAAAAGAATTAAAAAATGGCTGGTATTAAGCTTCTTGGCAGCAGTATTGCTGACGGTTTGGCTGGTCTATTATGCAATTATGCCTCTAAAACTTAGGCCAAATAGTCAGGAAATTGAAATTCAGCCTAAGAGCGGTCTCAGAAGCATTGCGAATCAATTGGTTAAGCAGGGCGTTTTAAAAGAACCTTGGCGGTTTATTTTGCTGGCTAAACTGCTTAAAAAAGAATCATTTTTGCAGGCCGGAAGCTATACGCTCAATAAAAATATTTCGCCTTACCAGCTATTATTGTCACTTAATCACGGCAAAACAACGCAAGGCGCGGTCACCTTTATTGAGGGTCACACTTTTGCACAAATGCGCGAAAAATTGGCCAATAATGATGCGGTAAAACAAACGATTACAGGATTATCTGAATCTGAAATATTAAAGCTTATGGGCTCGCAATATCAAGTGGCCGAAGGCTTATTTTTCCCTGATACGTTCTATTTTGATCGCAATAGTGCAGATACTGTAATGTTGAAACGCAGTTATGACGCGATGCAAAATAAATTAGCCAAAGCTTGGCTAACGCGTGACGCTAATCTACCTTATAAGAACAGTTACGAGGCGCTGATTATGGCGTCTATTGTTGAAAAAGAGACCGGAAAACCTAGTGAACGGGCGATGATTGCGGGTGTGTTTATTAACCGATTGCGCCTAGGCATGCGCCTACAAACTGACCCAACGGTGATTTATGGCATGGGCTTACAATATAAAGGCAACATTCGTAAAAAAGATTTACTTTACGATACCCCATACAATACTTATACCAGAGACGGTTTGCCGCCTAGCCCGATTGCGATGCCTGGTGCCGCCGCGATTGATGCGGTGCTTCATCCAAACATCACAAAAGCACTTTACTTTGTAGGTAAGGGTGATGGTAGCCATGCCTTTTCTGATAACTTAGAAGCGCATAATCGTGCCGTTGTTAAGTACCAATTGAAAAAGCAATATTAAATTAGAAACCAAAGATTAGAGCAATGACAACAGCTAAATTTATCACTTTAGAAGGCATGGATGGTGCAGGTAAAAGCACGCATATCCCAACCATTATTGCGGCCTTACTGGCGCGTGGCCATGAAGTAGTCTCAACACGCGAGCCAGGAGGAACAGCGTTAGGTGAACGGTTGCGTGAGCTTTTGCTACATGAAAATATGCATGCTGAAACTGAAACGCTCCTGATGTTTGCCGCCAGGCGAGAACATATTGCAGCGGTGATAGCGCCTGCTTTGGCTAGAGGTGCTTATGTGTTGTCAGATCGATTTACCGATGCTACTTTTGCTTACCAAAGTGGCGCAAAAGGCGTCTCTGCAGCTAAAGTTGAATTGTTAGAACAGTGGGTGCAAGGCGATTTGCAGCCAGACCTGACACTATTGTTTGATGTTCCTGTAGAAGTTAGCATACAACGCCTTTTGGCCGCGCGATCTCCAGATAAGTTTGAGCGTGAAGATGCTGCATTTTTCACAAGGATTCGTCAGGCTTATTTACAGCGTGCCCAGCAAAACCCAGCTAGGTTTCGAATTATAGATGGTAGTAAATCACTTGATGAAGTTAAGAATTCTGTTGAGGAAATTATTTCAAAACTATGATTAATATAGTAAATTTTAATTTTATTTAAATGAATATATCCGATAATATTTATCCGTGGCAACATAATGTTTGGCAGCATCTAAACCAAGATAGCCAAAAAATGCCGCATGCACTCTTATTAAACGGTCGTGCGGGGACAGGAAAATATGACTTCGCACGCTATTTTAGTCAATCACTGTTGTGCACCGATAAAACGTGCGCTGATAAAAATCAGCAAGGCCATGCTTGTGGACAGTGCTCAAGCTGTAACTGGTTTAAAGACAATAGTCACCCAGATTTTCGGGTGCTGAGTCCAGAGCAAGATGCTGATTCTGAAGATGAAGCAACAGTAACAAAAAAAACCAAAAAGAAAACACAAATTTCGGTGGCTCAAATTCGAGCCTTAAGCGGATTTTTAAGCATGTCTAGCCACAGAAGTGGTGGTTTGCGTGTGGTGCTGATTTATCCGGCAGAAGCGTTAAATCCAATTGCAGCTAATGCGCTTTTGAAAATGTTAGAAGAGCCAGCCGAAGGCGTTATTTTTGTTTTAGTCACACACCAATTACAGCGCTTATTGCCTACGATTATTAGTCGTTGCCAAAAAATTAGCATGCCTATGCCAGATGAAGACCAAGCACTGGCATGGTTAAGCGAGAAGGGCGTAAAAAATGCAGCCCAGCAATTAGCTTATTTAGAAGGCTCGCCAATCAAGGTGTTTAATGAGCAATTACAATTTGGTCAGCTCACTGAAATATGGCGGATGTTGGCTTTAGGCCGCAAGCTAGAACCCAATATCGCAGCGTCTTGTTTAATTGCAAATTCGGTTGAAACTGGCGTAATTGCCCTACAGAAATGGATTTATGATATTGTCGCAATGAAATTTGGCAGGCAAGTGCGCTACCATGTACAGCAGGGCAATACTTTGCAAGTGCTGGCTGATAAAGTAAACTTGAGTCGTCTGTTTGACTTGCAAAGAAAAGCGGACGAGTTGCGTAAACTGGCCTCGCATCCATTAAACCATGACTTACAAATGGAAAGCTTACTTGTTGATTATACGAAGATTTTTCACGCATAATTCTGATAATTTTAATGATGTTGACGCATGAAATTCATTTATAACCAATTAAAGTTATTTATAAGCAGCTTTAGCGACGCATTTAAAGCTTGTTAGCACGCACATCCTTGTAATTTTTGTTCACTTATTTAAGACCCATTATGCTCGTTGATTCTCACTGCCACCTGAATTTCCCTGAACTTTTAGAAAATTTACCGGCTATTAAGCAGTCTATGCAAGACAACGAAGTAGGGCATGCGCTTTGTATTTCGGTGACGCTGCCAGACTTTCCGCAAGTTTTGGCGCTGGCTGAAAATAACGATAATTTTTACGCATCAGTCGGTGTGCATCCAGATTATGAAAATATAGAAGAACCTACGGTAGAAGGTTTATTGGCGCTGGCCAATCATCCTAAAGTGGTTGCCATTGGTGAAACTGGCCTCGA
>CAIYLB010000167.1 GCA_903926935.1 uncultured Pseudomonadota bacterium | reverse complement strand
CTGAAAATCCTACATAGCCCCTACATGAATCGAAAATGACAGATGAAATTTACAAATTAAAACGCCCCAATCTCTCGAGAGGGGCGTCTTTATTGGTGGGAAAGAGGGACTTGAACCCTCGACCCCAGGATTATGAATCCTGTGCTCTAACCAGCTGAGCTACATCACCGTGTAAACCTGTTTGCTTAAATTTCAGCAAGGGCGCAATTTTAGTGTTTTAAGGCTAGTTTGTCAAAATAAGTTTGTGTTATTTCGCACACAGACCTATTTTTTATCAGCGATAAAACTTAATGCTGCACGTATTGATTAATATAGCCTTAAACGTTAAAGCGGAAGTGCATTACATCGCCATCTTGCACTATGTATTCTTTGCCTTCTAGACGCATTTTGCCGGCTTCTTTAGCGCCTTGTTCACCTTTATTTTTAACAAATTCTGCGTAGGCAATTACTTCTGCGCGAATGAATCCTCGTTCAAAGTCTGTATGAATCACACCTGCGGCTTGTGGTGCTGTGGCACCTTTTTTAACGGTCCAAGCACGCACTTCTTGCACGCCAGCGGTGAAGTAAGTTTGTAGGCCTAGTAGGTCGTAAGTCGCGCGAATTACGCGGTCTAAACCCGGTTCTGTAAGGCCCAACTCTGCTAAGAATAAAGATTTATCCTCGTCTTCTAGTTCTGAGATTTCAGATTCAATTTTTGCGCAAATAGCGACCACAGGTGCGTGTTCTTTTACACCTAAATCTAGCACTTTTTGTAATAGTGGATTATTTTCAAAACCAGTTTCATCTACGTTGGCTAGATACATGACTGGCTTAACGGTAATTAAACATAATGGCTTAAGAATTTGTAGCTCGTCATCATCTAAATCTAGCGTACGCACGGCTTTGGCTTCATTTAAACATGGCAAAACTTTATCTAACACGGCCATTAAGGCGATGGCGTCTTTGTCGCCACTTTTTGCTTTTTTGCTTTCACGGTGCATGGTTTTTTCAACTGTTTCCATGTCTGCAAGTGCTAGCTCGGTATTGATGACTTCAATGTCTGACATTGGGTCAATTTTATTGGCAACATGGATAACGTTGCTATCTTCAAAGCAACGCACTACGTGAGCAATGGCGTCTGTTTCACGGATGTTGGCTAAAAACTTATTACCTAAACCTTCACCTTTTGAGGCGCCGGCCACTAAGCCCGCAATGTCTACGAACTCAACAATGGCTGGTTGTGTTTTTTGTGGTTTTACAATATCGATTAGCGGTTGCATGCGCGTATCAGGCACTTCTACAATGCCAACATTCGGCTCGATAGTGCAGAATGGGTAATTTTCAGCTGCAATACCAGCTTTGGTAATCGCATTAAATAGCGTAGATTTTCCAACGTTTGGTAGGCCAACAATTCCGCATTTCATCTTTTTTCTCTATTCAATTCTTTATGTGGGTTTTTTAGTATGCAATTTTAACATTGCCGTATCAAAATCACCGTTTAATAAGTGTGGCACTATTTGTATGCTGTTATCGATATTCTGGTTGATTGCAGTTTGCTCATCTCTTAATGGTGCTTTAAGCACAAAGTTGATGACTTCATTGCGATCACCGGGGTGACCTATGCCTAGGCGTAAACGCCAAAAATCAGCGGTTCCAAGTGCTGCGGTAATGTCTTTTAAACCGTTATGCCCGCCGTGTCCGCCGCCTTTTTTAAGCTTTACGGTTTCAGGGGGTAAATCCAGTTCGTCATGCACGACTAAAATTTCTTCAGGCAAAATCTTGTAATAATTGGCTAATGCAGCTACTGCTTTGCCGCTCGCGTTCATAAAAGTGGTCGGTTTAAGTAGCCAGGTGTCTGTGCCTGAAAATTTCCCCGCAACCCCAAAGAACTTTGCATCCGTGGCTAACTTACTATTGGTTGATGCCGCCAGCTGATCTATCCACCAAAAACCTGCATTATGTCGCGTGGCTTGGTATTTATCGCCCGGATTACCTAGGCCAACTAATAATTTTATGCTCATATATAGTTTGCTTTGATTGCTTTAGTTTTTGTTACTTTAGCTGCGGTTACTTTATCTTTTTTACTTGGCTTAATATAAGCTAGTTTAAATAAAAAACGCGCACTTTAAATAAAAGCGCGCGTAATTTTTACTAAGCTAAAGCGACTAAAACTTAGGCTTCTGGTGTTTCTTCAGCCGCAGTAGCAGCAACGCCGCCACGTGTTTTAGCGATTGAAGCAACCGCCGCATCGTTTTCATGCGCTAGTTGTACAAAGGTAACACCTTTTGGCAATTTGATTTGTGACAAGTGAATTGAGTGACCCATTTCAAGTGTAGCAACATCAACTTCAATAAACTCTGGTAAATCTTTTGCTAGGCAGCTTACGTCTGCTTCAGTAAGAATGTGGGCAACAATACCACCGCTTAATTTAACGCCTACTGCAACATCAGCGTTGATGAAGTGTAATGGCACTTTAACGTGGATTTTTTCTGTAGCACTTACACGTTGAAAGTCAATGTGTTGAATCGTGTTACGTACTGGGTGCATTTGAAAGTCACGTAACAATACGCTTTCTTTTTTGCCGTCAATAATTAGACTTAATACTGAAGCATGGAAAGTTTCGTGGCGGAATTGTAAAAACAATTCTTTGTAGTTAATTTCTAATGCGATAGCGTCTTTACCATCACCATATACAACACCAGGAACCGTACCAGCGTGACGAAGACGGCGGCTCGCACCCGTACCTTTAACATCACGTTTAACTGCATTAATTTCAATAGACATTTTACTACTCCTAAATTTACTTCTTTTACTACACTATAGACTGCATACCGCGACCAGTTTGCAGGGTTAAAAACTTTTTACAGACTTTTTTTAGTCCATGAATAATGAAGATACTGAATCTTCACAGCTAATTCTACGTATGGTTTCTGCCAGTAACTCAGCAGCACTTAATTGGCGAATCTTTTTACAATTTGCAGCTTCTAAACCAAGCGCAATGGTATTAGTGACCACTAATTCATCTAACTCTGAGTTCATAATGCGTTCTGCCGCACCGCCAGATAATACTGGGTGCGTAGCATAGGCAACTACTTTTTTAGCGCCATGTTTCTTTAATGCGGCAGCCGCTTCGCAAAGCGTATTTGCCGTGTCTACCATGTCATCCATAATCACACAAGTACGGCCAGCGACATCACCAATGATGTTCATTACTTTGGCAACGTTTGGTTTTGGGCGACGTTTGTCGATGATGGCTAAATCTGAGCCTAATTGTTTAGCGCATGCACGCGCACGGACTACACCGCCAACATCAGGTGAAACAACCATTAAATTGTCATGATTTTGAAGCAATAAATCAGCTAGCAAAATTGGCGTAGCGTAAATGTTATCTACCGGAATATCAAAAAAACCTTGAATTTGATCTGAATGCAAATCCATCGTTAATAAACGATTAACGCCAACACCAGTAAGCATATTAGCTACGACTTTAGCCGTAATTGCTACACGCGCTGAACGCGGGCGACGATCTTGACGTGAATAGCCAAAATAAGGAATTGCCGCAGTAATTCGGCCTGCAGATGATCGACGTAGCGCGTCAACCATCACCATGACTTCCATTAAGCTGTCATTCGTTGGGTGGCTGGTTGATTGCAAAACAAAAACGTCGCGTCCGCGTACGTTTTCAAGCAATTCAACGGTAATTTCACCATCACTAAATCTGCCTACATGCGCACGACCTAGGTCTATGCCTAAGTGATTAGCAACTTCTTGTGCTAGTACGGGGTTGGCATTGCCAGTAAAGACCATCAAGTTGCCGTTAGACGCCATTTGATTTCCTATATAGCTGGGCGTTGATTCGCGCCAGCATCAAACTATCGATAAAAGAGTATATACAACAAAAAACTTACAAAAAATAAAAGCGTGTAAATTCTATAATCTACACGCTTGTTATTTTAAGCTATGCAGAGCAATCTGCATTTTAAATTTGGCTGAGGAGGAAGGACTCGAACCTTCGGATGCTGGGATCAAAACCCAGTGCCTTAACCAACTTGGCGACTCCCCAATATTTTAATCAGCCTGCTTTACTATTTTCACTTAACTATCTAATAGCTAATTACAATATTCAAACATTGGGTGCTGATTCAACCCTTTTGCAACGAAACCTTCAATATCTTTAGGCTTTTGATTACAAATTTCGTTCGCAACTTCTTTATTGGCCACTTCTAAAAATACACAAGCACCAGATCCGCTCATTCTTGCGTCGCCAAATTTCCTAAGCCACTGGAGACATGTCAAAACCGCAGGATAATCATTGCAAACTATTTTTTCTAACTGGTTTTGGAATTCTAAAGCGATATTACCGCTTAGAGAATTTGTGTTCCCAGAAAAGTCCAACATTGTCTTAGGAATCGCATTTCTTGTCAATTGCTTATTGGCAAATATTTGTGCTGTTGAGACATTAACTTTTGGATTTAATACTACGTAGTAGGCGTCTTTCAATGTAATTGGCTTTAGTTGCTCACCAATTCCGTCAGCCCATGCATTGTTGCCGAAAATAAAGAATGGCACATCTGCGCCCAATTGCAGCCCAAGTTGCAGTAATTTTTCGCGGCTTAAATTAAGTTGCCACAGGCGATTTAATGCTAATAGTACAGTGGCAGCATCTGAGCTGCCGCCACCTAAGCCGCCTCCCATGGGAATATTTTTCTCAACTTTAATTTCTACCCCCAACTTGCAGTGGCTGTATTGCTGCAATAATTTTGCCGCGCGCACACACAAATCTTGCGGTTCTGGCACGCCGGTCACTTCATTGACACGTTTTATCTCGCTAGTGTTCGTTAGCTTTAGGTAAATCGTGTCATAAAAGTCTAGTAAACGAAAAATAGTTTGCAATTCATGGTAGCCATCGGCACGTTGACCGGTGATGTGTAAAAATAAATTTATTTTTGCGGGTGCTAAAAAGGGTTGAAAATTATTCATAGATTGATATTTAACGTATTTGGCTACTACGCCGTTATGGATGGCTGGTAAATTCCCATTTTTGAACTAATAGTTTTAAGTAGACGTTGTTGCTTCTAAGCAAGATTTTACTAGGCAGAAAGTGGCCGTCTTGTTCAGTGTAGTTTTGATATTCAATAGTCCAGCCATCTTGTTTTAATATAGTTAAATGGCCAAGCGTATCCCATGTGATTAACTCAATCTTGCTACTACTCGGACGTCCTAATGACCAGTCTTCTAATCCAATCAGTGGTAATTGCCAGCCTAATGTTCTTTGAGTCAGGCTTTCTATATCTGCCGCAGAAGTGCTATTGCCATTGGCATCATCTAAGGTTACTTTTTCAGCGTTTTTTTTAATGCTGGCAACTTGGCCGCCTAGTGGTGAAAATAACGAGACGTTATCGCCATCAAGCAAGTGTTGCCAATGCAGTCCGCCGGAAAAGCCTTTGCCATCATATTGCACACCGATACGTCCTTGAAGTGTGAATTCATTAATCTTCGAAAGATCCTTTAAATGCTGCTGATTTAAATCTACTGATCTTGCAGAGTCTGTCGGAATGTTAGACGGAATACTCCCGCAGCTTTGTAGCATAGCAATGCCGCAGAGTAGGGATAATAGCCGCACGAGATACATTTTTTATGTGTGTCGTCAATATGTTCTTAATAGATTTTTTAATACACCAGATTAAGACTTGAATTTATTGGTGGTGCTTAGTAAAACCTCATTTTTAGGGTCGGCGCTTAATGCTTCATCCCAAATCTTTTTGGCTTCATCATGCTGACCTTTTGTCCAAAGTACCTCACCTAAATGCGCCGCAATCTCAGGGTCTTGGCTAAATTTATAGGCCTGTTGCAAATAAGTAATGGCTTTGTCTAAGTTGCCTTTTCGGTAATGGGCCCAGCCTAGACTGTCTAACATGTAATGATCATTTGGGCTAATAGACAAGGCTTTTTCAATGAGTGTTATTGCTTCATCTAACCGAATGTTACGGTCTGCAAATGAATAGCCAAGAGCATTATAGGCTGCAGAAAAATCAGGTTTTGCTGCAATCGCTTTACGTAACTCAGACTCCATCACATCAAATTTGTGCACTCTGTCTGCCGCCAATGCGTAGTCGTAGACAAGGTCAGGTGTGTTGGGTAAGTTTTTAACCGCTTTATCCAGCAGGTCAAAAGAATCTTCATCGCGCTTAGCTTTTGCCAGCATCGATGCTTGTGATTGAATCACAATAATTTGCTGTTCGGTAGTTAGGTCATCAATAGCATCAAGTTTTTCAATGGCATTATCGACAGACTCAGTGCGGGCAATTACGCTTGCCAAACCAAGCTGCGCCTCAAAATAATGCGCCCCAGGTTTAACATTGTTGTAAGCGACGATTGCGGCGGCATCCTGTTTAAGATTTTCTAATGTTTGTGCCTGGTAAATGTAAATTTGATCTGCATCTTTAAAACCCAGTGTCAGCGCCTGCTTAAAATAGTTTTCCGCAGCAATATAGTCATTTGCTTGAAACGACAATAAGCCAATAATTGCCGTGACATCAGCAATGTTTTTTGCAGGGCTATTTTTTGCATATTCCAATATGGTCGGGTACTCTTTTTTAGCTGCCTCATATTGCTTCTGGTTGACTAAAAGTTTGGCCATATTTAGTCTAATCTCGTTCGCTTCAGGATGTAGTTTTACAAAATCCTGATAAAAATCTAATGCTACCTGAGGTGATTTTCCAAATAAGACTTGTCCTTTAAGTAGTGCTGCTACATTCCAGCCCGGTCTGAGTGATTCCGCATTGTTGAGTGCTTGCAGAGCTAATTCATCTTGATTAGCCGCCCAAGCAGCTTGGCCGATGGCAAATTGTGCTTCGGCTAAATCGGGGTAGGGCTTAGCTAATGATTGTACTATTTTTAATATGCCTTTTTTATCCGCACTACGGTTTAATAGCGCATTGACGTATAAAAAGCCACCCGCTCTAGTTTCTTCTTTTAGCAGTAGTTTGGCCAAATAAGGTTCGGCATCACTGAGTTTTCCTGAGGCAATCAGCATCTCAGTCATGGCCTGCTGTGCTTCATTTGAGTTAGGATCAAGTTCCACCCAAAGTTTAACCGCAGGCATGGTTAAGCCCCGTACATTTCCATAAGCTGCTGTTTTAGCTGCACGCTCGGCTAGGCGCGGATCTTTTTCTGTCGAGGCTAAATCATAAAAAATAGAAGCTGATGTGGCGAAATCTCCTTGCTGACCAGCGACTTCTGCAACTAAGTATTTGTAAATGAACTCTGGGGACATATTGCTTTCACTAGACGTAGTGACGATTTCTCGCTTGTCTGTAGCAATAGGGGCAGGATTTGTTGCGCATCCGTTAAGACTAAATGCACTAATCATCAGACAAACACTCAAGACCGAAAGTCGTTGATGTAAAAACTTATTTGGATGAAGTTTATTTTTTGATAGCAGAGCAAGAAGGCGCATAAGATTTTTCTTATTTTGATAGTTTAATTTTTTTCGTATTGACTACATTATTTGTATTGGATACATTGCTTAATCCAAATGAAATGACGAGTTAAATAACAAGTGAAATAGCATGTTGGGATAATAAGCCATTACTTCAATATTAAGTTGTTCTATTTCTTAGTCCGTGACACTTTAGGCAAGTTCCTCCATAATTATGGATTGGCTGTAATGCTTGTCAAGACACATGAATCAAAACCTAACCTTTTATTAGGTGAACGTTTCAGATCTTTGCTTATGGGTAAATATTGGAATTTTTAGCAACGATAATTTTGTAATTATAATATAGAGTAACTATGAATAATTTTACAGTAGAGGCCATTGAACTTACTAGGCTTTATGGCGGACGTGAAGCCGTTAGCAATGTAAGTTTCACCTTAAGTAAAGGCCAAGTGCTAGGCTTCTTAGGGCCTAATGGTGCAGGTAAATCTACCACCATGAAAATGCTAACAGGTAATCTTGCGCCAAGTAATGGCTCTGTCAAAATCTGCGGCATAGACATGATGGAGAATCCAAAAGAAGCCAAAGCGCTGATTGGTTATTTGCCTGAAATGCGTCCCTTATATAAAGAGCTGACCGTCGATGAGTATTTAATCATCGCGGCAAGATTGCATCGTGTAAGTTCTGGCAACATTAAAAAAGCAGTAGAAATCGCTAAAGAGCGCTGTGGTTTAGGCCATATGAGCAAGCGCTTAATTGAGAATTTATCGAATGGCTATCAACAGCGGGTTGGTATTGCGCAAGCCATTATTCATAACCCAATGGTGGTTATTTTAGATGAACCTACTGTTGGTCTAGATCCTATTCAAATCCGTGATATTCGCGCATTGATCCGTGAAGTGGGTGCTGAACGTAGCGTGATTATCTCTACCCATATTCTGCCAGAAGTAGAAATGGTTTGTGACCACGTGCAGATTATAGATAAAGGTAAACTGGTATTCAACGGTGCAATTGATGTGCTTAAAAAACAGCGCATCGGTAATAAGCTTATGATTACTATGCATAATCCTCCAAGTGCAGAGGCTATGTTGAAAATAGCTGGCGTCACTGAAGTTGAAGTATTGCCAGCAGGTCAAATGCGTGTACGTTTTGCCGATGGTGCAGCGCCCGCTGAAGCGATTGTGCTGGCTGCCGTGCAAAGTAACTGGGGATTACATCAAATTGCACCAGATCAAACCAGCTTGGAAGATGTGTTCGTACAGCTGACTTATCAAGAACAAGCCGTAGCAGAAGCTTCAATCAGCTAACTTATAGCCATTAAGGTCGAATCATGATTATCAATGTAGCAAGAAAAGAACTAAAAAGTATGTTTGCCTCGCCTATGGGCTGGGTGATTTTATCATTGCTGATGTTTGCTTTTGGTACGTATTATTTAAATGGTGTTAACGATTATTTTGCCGTAATGTCAGGCGCCATGCGTCCAGCAGAGCGTACAGGCGTCACCCAGTTTGTTGGGCAAATGGTCTATGGCTTTGCCTCATTTATGGTGTTGTTTGCGGTGCCGCTACTTTCTATGCGCCTAATTAGTGAAGAACGCCGTAGTCAAACTTTACCGTTCTTGTTTAGTGCGCCAATTTCGCTGACGGAAATCGTGATGGGTAAGTTCTTTGGCTTGGTGGCATTCTTAGGCATATTAGTGGTATTTATTGGCGCTATGTTATGCACACTGAACATTTGGGCTGATATCGACTTTGGTTTTATTCTGGCTAACTCGATTGGTTTATTGCTCATGGTGGCTAGTTTTTCTGCGCTAGGATTATATTTTTCTAGCCTGACGCAACAACCAGTCGTCGCGGCTATATTAACCTTCGTCGCATTATTCGCGCTGATGTTTTTAGACCGCTTTTTTGCTGGTGATCCAAGCAATACATTAGCAAGCCTATCGCTAACGCGTCATTTTCAATCGTTCTCAGGTGGCTTGATTGATACGGCTGATATTGCTTATTTTGGTTTATTTATTTTGACCTTTTTAACCTTAACGGTACGCCGCTTAGATGCAGATCGCTTACGTGGTTAATTTGAGTGCTAGCTAAAATTAGCGCTTATTAAATTATTGCCAGTTAAATTATTACTGGTCACATTTAGAAATTGTGAAATATTGGATCTTGTAAAATGAACATCAATCGTAAATTACGCCTTCAGTTATTAGTACAAAACAGTTTTTTTGTTGTACTGTTTTTAATGCTAGTTGTTTTACTAGGCTATTTGGCCAGCCAATATCGCTTTGCAAAAGACATTACTCAGGCTAATCGCAATATCTTAACGCAAGGCAGTGTTAACGTGCTTAAGCAAATGAAAGAGCCGATTAATATTACCGTTTTTGCCACCAAAGACGATGCAACCGGCGGTGATAATTTCCGTAAAGGCATGATCGATTTCGTTGCGCGTTATCAGCGCGAAAAAAAGAATGTGCATTTAACTTTTGTAAATCCTTCTGTAGAACCTAAATTAGCCCAAGATGCCGGTGTTAAAAATGATGGTGAAGTTGTTGTTGAATACCAAAAACATGTAGAGCACATCACTCCGCCAATTGCAGAACAGGAAATGACCAATTTATTGGTGCGTTTATCTCGCACTAATCAACAAGCGGTCATGTACCTTGATGGTCATGGTGAACGCAACCTAATTGGTGTTAAAAACTTTGATATAGGCGAATTTGGCAAACAATTACAGGCTAAAGGTTTTAAATTTGCCAACCCAGATTTAACGATTGTACAAGCGGTGCCCAAAAATGGCGCGATGTTAGTGATTGCCAGCCCACAAGTTGATGTGAGTGAGGTTGAAGCTAAAAAGATCAAAGCTTATCTTGAAGGTGGCGGTAATTTATTGTGGTTATTGGATGACAATAATCTGCATGGTTTAAAAGACGTTGCTGAATATATAGGCTTGCAAGTTTCACCTGGTATCGCTATGGATATGGCATCAGCACAATATGGCGCAGATGCTAGAGTTTCATTCGCTAGCCTGTACGGAGAGCACGCGATTACCTCGAACTTTATGTTGCGCACACTTTTCCCTGAAGCGCATGAAGTGACCGCTCACGGCACCGATGAAAATGGCTGGAAGGTCAGTAATTTAATTGAAGTTGCGCCGAATGGTTGGTTGGCCTCAGAAAAACTAGCTAAAGATGCAAAGCCTGTATTCAACGAAAAAAATGACAAAAAAGGCCCGATTAATATTGGCGTTGCGCTTGAGCGTACTTATGGCAAAAAAGGCCAACGTATTGTGGTGATGGGTAATGGCAATTTTTTATCAAACACTTTTATTACTAATGGCGGAAATCTAGACTTAGGCGTCAATATGATTAACTGGCTAGCTGGCGATGACAAGCTCATTACCATTCAGCCTATGCCGCTGAAAGATATTAATGTGACGATTCCTGATACTGATTCTGGTCGTTTGATTGCTTGGACGGTATTCCATGCTTTTCAATATTTCATTCCACTAGGCATGTTGATTGCAGGATTTTATTTATGGTGGAAACGTAGAAAAGCGTAAGTTAGATTATGCGCTTGGCCTGTATGTTTGTTGTTAACTTGTTTGTTGGTAACTACAGGTAAATAAAGCTTTAACTCACGATATAAAAGGCAATAGATGAAAAAACGTTGGCTACTTAATTTAATGATGTTGTGCATGATTGCAGGCTTAGTCACTTTTTTATATCTTCGCCCTAAACAAACACTGGAGCAAGGTAATAGTTACGAAGTTTCCAGCTATAAATTGTCTGAATTTATCGCGATTAGTGTTGAGTTTCCTAGTAAGGCACCGGTAACTTTTGAAAAAGTAAATGGTTTTTGGCGTTTGACTGCGCCTAATCAAACGCGTGCAGACCAAGCTTCTGTGCAACGCATTTTATCGATTATTGCCGCAAAATCTAAAGATAAAATTATCAAAGAAAAATTTGAAGCAGCCGATTTAGAAAAATTTGGACTCAATAATCCATCAGTAAAATTGAAGCTTATTAGAAATAAAGAGAGTAGT
>CAIYLB010000166.1 GCA_903926935.1 uncultured Pseudomonadota bacterium | reverse complement strand
GTTGCTGAGTATTTCAAACAAACACTACTCACTAATTTAGATCCAGATAAAGTCGTCGCGCTAGGCGCAGCTATTCAAGCCAATGTATTAGCCGGCAACAAAAGCGATGAAGATTTATTATTACTCGATGTAATTCCGCTGTCTTTAGGTTTAGAAACTTACGGCGGTCTTACTGAAAGAGTCATCCACAGAAACAGTACATTGCCTGTTGCCCGTGCGCAGGAATTTACTACTTACAAAGACGGCCAAACAGCCATGAGTATTCATGTAGTGCAAGGCGAGCGGGAGTTAGTCAGCGATTGCCGCTCACTGGCGCGCTTTGAACTCCGCGGCATTCCCCCTATGGTAGCTGGTGCAGCGCGTATTCGGGTAACATTTACTGTAGATGCTGATGGTTTGCTGTCAGTTTCTGCACGTGAAACTTCAACCAATGTAGAAGCGCATATTGCGGTGAAACCTTCATATGGATTGAGCGAAGATGAAATTACCAATATGCTCAAAACCTCATTTAACAGTGCAGAAGCTGACAAAAAATCCCGCATGTTAGCCGAGGCAAGAGTTGCCGCTGGCGCAATCCTAGAGGCGGTGACGATGGCCTTAGCCACGGATAACGCCTTAATTAGCAGTGAAGAAATACAAGCCATTGAGGCAGAAATGCAGCGCTTAGCGTTAATCAAAGAAACGCAAGATGACGACGCCATTCATAAAGCCGTTGAAGCGTTAAACCATGCCACTGAAGCCTTTGCCGCCGCACGCATGAATGCTAGTGTAAGCCGAGCCTTAGCCGGAAAAAATTTAGAAGACATTAATCTGTAGAAGCCAAGTGCCTTCGAGATAGCATTGCAATAAAATCTCGCAAAAGGTCCGAGTCTTCAATAGAAAACCTCGTCATTCCCGCGAAGGCGGGAATCCAGTTCAGATTCATTTTAATGAATGTAAGTTAAAATTATTAAAATTGATGTTTGCCTAGATTCCCGCCTTCGCGGGAATGACGGAAATTAGAAAAGTAGTTTTTAGGAATAATATTTATGCCCCAAATCATCATCTTGCCACACGTAGAATTATGCCCAGAAGGCGCGGCACTTGAAGCCAAAACCGGCGAGTCAATCTGCGATGTGCTATTAAATAATCATATTGACATTGATCACGCCTGCGACCAAGCATGTGCTTGCACCACTTGCCATGTGATTGTTCGTGAAGGTTTTAAATCGTTAAATGCATCGGATGACCAAGAAGATGATTTACTGGATAAAGCTTGGGGCTTAGAGCCAAATTCACGCTTATCATGCCAAGCGATAGTCGGAACCAAAGACTTAGTGGTAGAAATCCCAAAATACAGCATTAACATGGCCAAAGAAGGCCATCGCTAGATAGCGAATTCTAGATGTAGGAGCGGCGCCCCGCCGCGAAGAACCGCTACAATAAACACATTGATTTACAAATTAACCATTGCTATCGCGGCGAGGGCGCCGCTCCTACCAAATCCAAAATAAAAAATAAGGGCGCAATATTTTGCGCCCTTATTTTTATACAGAATCGTTACAGATTAAGTTATTTGCCGTTTCTCCAAAAATACTAATTGGCTTCTGCTAATTCCAACTCAACCGTGTCTTCCTTAGCATGATGCAAGGGTATTTTTTTAAGCAATACAGCAATGGTGAATATACCGATGGCTGTGAGTACCGCCGTTAAAAAGCCAGTCAATGGCACCATTAAAGCGGTATATATCATCAACCAAAAATGAAACTTGCTTTTCATTTCCAACACTTCTTGAATCTCTTTCCACTTCACCATACCAGAAGCCACGTATAACAAAATGCCGTCGATACAGGCCATAGGCACTTGCTCTAAATAGGTTGCCAAATAAGCGGCTAATAATAGTTTAAAACTAAATTTTGCCACGCCTGCAAGGGGCGAAATTGCCCCTAGTTTAATGTTTACCGCAGTTCTTGCCAGCGCACCTGTATGGGGAAAACCATTCATTAAT
>CAIYLB010000165.1 GCA_903926935.1 uncultured Pseudomonadota bacterium | reverse complement strand
GATAAGCAAGTGGCGGCTGCAAATATCCATCTCGATTATGCCGCTTCAGCCTGCCCAGTGAACGATTTCAGTCATGGCGACCTTTATGATGTGACCGGCAATGTTTGGCAATGGACAGAAACGCCGATCTATCCGCTGAGTGGTTTTGCTGTGCATCCCTTGTACGACGATTTCACCACGCCGACTTTTGATGGTAGACATAATCTTCTAAAGGGTGGTTCGTGGATTTCTTGTGGCAATGAAGCTTTGCAGAGCGCGCGATACGCCTTTCGTCGTCATTTCTTTCAGCATGCCGGATTCCGCTACGTGGTTGCCGATGCGCTAGCCAGCATGCCAGCATCACATTACGAAACAGATAAATTAATTTCTGAATATGCTGAGTTTCACTATGGCGACAGTTATTTTGGTGTGGAGAATTTTACCAAAGCGCTCGCCGATATCGCCATTAGCGCTTCTGCCGGTAAGCCAGCCCGCAAAGCACTAGATTTAGGCTGTGCTTCAGGTCGGGCAACGTTTGAATTGGCGCGACATTTTGAGCATGTCACAGGCATAGACTTTTCAGTGCGCCTGATTGAATCTGGCGTGCAAATGGCGGAAAAAGGCGAGCTCAACTATACGCTGGTCGATGAAGGCCAGTTAATTAGCTATAAAACGCGCACGCTGGCTGGCCTAGGCTTAGATAAACTGAAGGGAAGCGTAGCATTTTTGCAAGGCGACGCATGTAATCTCAAGCCAGCATTAAGCAACTATGACTTGATTCTTGCTGCCAACTTAATTGACCGTTTATACAGTCCGCAAAAATTCCTTTCCAGCATACATGAGCGGCTTAATATTGGCGGCATCTTGCTAATCGCCTCACCTTATACTTGGTTAGAAGAACATACCAAGCGTGAAGAATGGGTGGGTGGCTTCAAACATAATGCAGAGAATTTCACCACTTTAGATGGCCTAAAAGAGCAGTTAGGCAAACACTTTCGCTTAATGGCCGCACCTGTGGATGTGCCTTTTGTCATCCGAGAAACCAAGCGAAAATTCCAACATTCCCTTTCTGAAGTAACGCTTTGGGAGCGTATTGTTTGACTGTAGATTTCGACAAAGTCATTGTGCGCGATGACACGGCCTCGGTAAAATATGATGGTCGTGCCGCCTATTTTGGCACGGCCGATGTTTTGCCCTTGTGGGTAGCGGATATGGATTTCCCCGCCCCAGCAGCAGTGACTAAAGCGCTAATGCAGCGTGCGGAAAATCCGATTTATGGCTACACATTTTATCCAGAAAGCTTGTATGAGGCACTTAGTGATTGGTTAAAAAAACGCCAGGGGTGGGTAGTTCCGCACGAATGGATAATGATGGCGCCCGGCGTTGTAACGTCATTATTCGCTACCGTTAGCGCTTTTGCAGAAGTAGGCGAAGGCGTTATTGTGCAGCCGCCGGTATATTCCCCGTTCTTTTCAGCAGTCACAACCAATCAGCGCCGTTTGATTGAAAATCCTTTATTGCTGGAAAATGGTCGCTACCACATTGACTTTGAGCACCTTGAACATTGCGCTGCTGAGGGCGCTAAATTACTGCTGTTATGCTCACCGCATAACCCAGTTGGGCGCGTCTGGACTAAAGCCGAACTTCTACAGTTGTTAGACATAGCGCGCCGTTACGATTTAACCATTTTGTCTGACGAGATTCACGCTGATTTGGTTTATCCCGGCGAGCAACAGACTGCTTTAGCCACTTTAGCGAACCATAATGACAAAATTATCACAGCCGTAGCGCCAAGCAAAACTTTCAATATCCCCGGACTTGGTTTATCGGCATTGATTGTGCCTAACCCAGAGCAGCGCGTTAAATTGCAAAAAGTTTTTGATAGTCTGCATTTGAGTAACACCAACCCATTTAGCATTACGGCGTTTGAAGCGGCTTATCGCGGTGGCGAAGCTTGGTTAGATAGTTTGTTGATTTATCTGCGCAATAATCGTGATTTTGTGAGTGACTATCTCACCAAAAATCTCCCCAATATTAAGCTGATTCAATCTCAAGGTACTTATTTATTATGGCTGGATTGCCGAGACTTAGGGATGAATGATTTACAACTTAAAGACTTTTTTGTGCAACAAGCCAAAGTCGGCTTGAACCCTGGTGAATCTTTTGGCCAAGGTGGCAGTGGTTTTATGAGGCTTAATATTGCAGCGCCACGTGCAGTAATTGCCGAAGCATTGACTCGTGTTAGCAAAGCGCTAAACGGCAGATGATGGTTTTAGGCTAGCAACTTTATAATTTTGATTGGATTGATATGAAAAAAGTAATCAAGACTGATACCGAGTGGCAACATCAACTTAGCCCTATACAATATGAAGTAACGCGACACGCTGCCACGGAGCGACCTGGCACTGGAGAGTTTTGTCATCACCACGAAGCTGGCATTTATACCTGCGTATGCTGCAATACGCCACTTTTTGAATCGGATACCAAATTTGATTCAGGCTGCGGCTGGCCAAGTTACTTTAAAGCGCTAAATCCGGCAAATGTGAAAGAACTCACGGATAATACACATGGCATGACTCGCACTGAAGTTATCTGCAATGTATGTGATGCCCATCTCGGTCATGTTTTTAATGATGGGCCAGCGCCCACTGGCCTACGCTATTGTATTAATTCTGCATCATTGAGTTTTACAGCCAAATAAGTAGGTACGAAAAATTTAAAAATAAGGAAATCAACTCGCGGTTTAATCTAACCATTTAAACTACCCGGTCGCTTACAAAGTCCTTTTTTGTTCAGCTAGTTCTTTCATGAACTGGGCAACATCCCACTCGCAGCCACCGCAGCCTGAGATAGCGCCAGTCCATCCAGAAATATCATCCATATCCATGCCTTGCTCGAACAGGATTTTTATCTTGCCACGTGTGGTACCGCTACAAGTACACATAATTTCATTTGCTGGGTTTTCGCTCATTGTGTTCATGTTCGTGTGTTTTTGCAGGGTTTATTCGTGATGTGAATTGATATTATCAAGCATGAATACAAAGTCTGCACCAATTGATTTCATGGCCAAAAATTTAATACTCAATAATATCAAGTTATTGTAAATTTCCAATAATTGACAGCAGATAGAACGTAAGGTTCGGCAGTCATTTTGAAAATACTCTTCTAGTTGATTTATTAGATACCGCATGAAGATATTGTTATATCTTCATGCGGTATCGCTTTCCCTTTCCCTTAGAGCATTACATAATACAAACTTTCATCACTAAGCGTTTTAACTAAAAGGTCAAATACTATCCTCACTCGCTCAGCAACTGGGCCTAGTTGGGGACGATAAACATAAATGCCCCAAGGTGCAGGTGATTGTTCTTTTAATACTGACACTAATTTTCCTGTACGGAGATACTCGGCACATAGAAAATCAGGTAGTTGGCCATAACCAATACCTGCTAACACTGCTTTCAATTCTGCTTCGGGATCATCAGTTATAAATGTCGGTGCAGTCGGCAAGCAATCTGGCTCATTTGCAAAAGACCATGGCCATATTCTGCCGGTGTTTTGGTCAACCAATCCTATTTGTGGCATTTGGCAAAGGTCACCCACTTTATTAGGCTCGCCGTACTTTTGTAGGAGTTCAGGTGAGCCAACGATATGAAACTTAATTTCTCTGGCGCGCCTTGCAACATTTCTATTATCACCAAAAAAGCCTATACGCACGCCAATATCCATTTGATCAGCGACAACATTACCGATCAAATCAGAAAATCTTAAATCGAGTTGAATACCTGGGTATTCTTTAACCAAATCAGTGAGTGCTGGCAGTAAATATAGTCGGCCCAATGAACTAGGCATGGTGATTTTGACAGAGCCTTCTATGCGTTGAGTGTTTGAGCTTTTATTAAGCTGAAACAGTGCATCGACTTGGTTAATCAGAATCTCACTTTTGTTAGCCATCTGCTTACCAAATTCTGTTATGGCCGTGTTGCGCGTGCTTCTGTAAAACAGGGGCTCCCCTAATAAAGCTTCGAGGTCTTTAATAGCACGCGTCACAGATTGTGGTGATATCCCAAGCCTTTTAGAGGCGACTCTAAAATTTAAAGACTCAGCGACCACCTTAAAAATACGAAGCATTTCTAATTGATTCTGCATACTTTATTAATCCATTATTTGGAATTATCAATTCCAAATTATTCCATATTATGGCAACTAACACTATGCGATAGTATGGGTTAAGTATTAAATTATTCTAATTTTTAAAGAATAGTTTATGTATCGGAATATATTAAAAAAGCAAAGGCACAATCCACTATGATTACTTTGAACATTAATGGCAAGGACGTACAGCTCGACGCTGCAGAAGATATGCCCATCTTATGGGCATTACGAGATATCGTACATCTTACAGGCACTAAGTTTGGTTGTGGTATGTCGCTTTGTGGGGCTTGCACTGTGCACCTTGATGGTCAGGCGATACGCTCTTGCGTAACGCCTATCTCTGCGGCTGTCGGCAAAAAAATCAGCACCATAGAACATATGCAGAACGATAAAGTCGGTCAAGCGGTGCAAGCTGCATGGAGTGCTGTTGACGTAGTGCAATGTGGTTACTGTCAATCCGGCCAGATTATGGCGGCAACGGCACTGCTCACTAGCAACCAAAAGCCTACAGATGAAGATATTGACGCTGCGATGAGTGGCAATATTTGCCGCTGCGGCACTTATCCCCGAATTCGTGCGGCGATCCACGAAGCTGCGAATAAGTTAGCTTAAGGAGCCAACCATGAACGCCCATTTAAATATTTCAAGACGTACTTTTATTAAAGCCACGGCATTAGCCGTTGGTGGTTTGGTCATTGCATTCTCTACGCCTAATGCCAAGCGTTTTCTGTTGCCCGGTATCGCTAATGCTAACGCAAGTGAAGAAGGTAAAAAACTACCCACTCCCAATGCTTTTTTGCGCGTAGGAACAGATAACACGCTTACAGTAATGCTGGCTCACAGTGAAATGGGCCAAAGTATTTGGACTACATTACCGATGCTGATTGCTGAGGAGTTGGATGCGGACTGGAGCAAAATTAAAGTAATGCATGCGCCTGCTGCGCCAGAATATATCCACACAGCTTATGGTATTCAAATCACAGGTGGATCTTCGACGACTTGGTCGGAGTTTGACCGCTATCGTCAGGCTGGCGCTTTGACGCGGGCATTATTGGTCAGTGCTGCTGCAAATAAATTGGGCGTTGCGGTTGAAAGCCTCAAAACAGAAAATGGTTTTGTAATTAGTGGTGATACAAAAATCAGTTATGGCGACTTGGCCGAAGCGGCAGCAAAACTAGAAACACCTAAAACAGTCACGCTAAAAGCACCAAAAGATTGGAAAATCATTGGCAAAGCCACTAAGCGTCTTGATGGCCCTGAAAAAATTAATGGTACGGCAATGTTCGGCCAAGATGTTCACTTTGATGGCTTGATGACTGCGATGGTAACTCGCTCACCGGTTTTTGGTGGCACGGTTAAATCTTTTGATGCTAGTGCATCCAAAAAAATTAAAGGCGTGCATCAAGTATTGCAAGTGCCTTCAGGTGTCGCTGTTATTGCCGACAATTTCTGGGCCGCCAAGCAGGGCCGTGATGCACTTAAAGTCGAATGGGATCTGGGTAAAAACGCTAGCCTTGATTCAAAAGCCATGCTCGTCGAATTTAGGAAGCTGGCCGCTACGCAAGGATTAACAGCTGCAAGTATGGGTGACATTAAAACAGCCGCTGCCAAAACCAGTGAAACTATAGAAGCCGAATATTCTTTACCTTATTTAGCACACTCACCGATGGAGCCACTTAATTGCACAGTAAAAATTAGCAAAGATTCCTGCGAAATTTGGACTGGGACGCAAATGCCAGGCACAGATCAGCAAGCGGCGGCCAAAATATTGGGGCTAAAACCTGAGCAGGTGACAATGCATACTTTATTCCTAGGCGGTGGTTTTGGTCGACGCGCCAACCCAGCGGCAGATTTTGTTTCTGAGGCGGTTCAAGTGGCTAAGGCGGCGGGTGTTCCAGTAAAAACCGTATGGAGCCGCGAGGACGATGTTAAGGGCGGTTACTATCGTCCTATGTACTTGCATAAAGCCAAAATTGGTGTGGATGCTAAAGGTTTGCCTGTGACATGGGAGCATGTGGCGGTTGGTCAATCAATAATGTTGGGCACGCCGTTTGAAGCCTATCAAATTAAAGATGGAGTAGATGCAACATCGGTAGAAGGCGTTGCCGATTCACCTTACGTCAAAGGCACACCAAATCATCAGGTGAGTTTGCACACCCCAAAAATTGGCATTCCGGTTCTTTGGTGGCGTTCAGTTGGGCATAGCCATTCCGCGTTTGTAATGGAAAGTCTGATCGATGAATTAGCCCATGCGGCAGGTAGAGATTCGCTGGATTATCGCCGCCAATTATTAAAAGATCATCCGCGTCACT
>CAIYLB010000164.1 GCA_903926935.1 uncultured Pseudomonadota bacterium | reverse complement strand
GAGATTGATGTGGCATTACTGGTCGATTGAGATTGTAAAATCTCCATAGCTTTTATAATGTAGGCAGGGCCCGCGGCATAACCTATGCGCCAACCAGTCATAGAGTAAGCTTTAGAAACACCGTTAAGTACGATGCAACGGTCTTTTAATGCTGGCGCTGCATTTAATATATTGTAAAACTTATCACCGGTTAAATTGACATGTTCATACATATCGTCAGTAGCGACTAATACATGCGGATGTTTTAGTAAAACTTCACCCAAGGCTTGTAACTCACTTAAGCTATACACCGCACCAGTCGGGTTAGATGGTGAATTAATCATAAAGATTTTTGTTTTTGGTGTAATGGCCGCTTCTAGTTGCGCTGGCAGTAATTTAAAGCCTTGCTCAATGCCGCATTGAACAATCACTGGTGTGGCTTCTGCGACCAGTGCAATGTCTGCGTAAGAAACCCAGTACGGCGCAGGGATGATAACTTCATCGCCCTTGTTTAATACCGCTAAGCATAAGTTGAATATGGTTTGTTTACCGCCTACGCCAACAATCACTTCATTAAGTGCGTAGTCAAAACCATTTTCATTTTTGAATTTATTGACTATGGCTTTTTTCAGGCCAGGAATGCCAGCAACAGGGGTGTATTTTGTAAAGCCGTTATCAATGGCTAGTTTTGCCGCATCTTTAATGTGTTGTGGCGTATCAAAATCTGGTTCGCCGGCAGCTAAACCAATAATAGGGCGGCCTTCTGCCTTATATTTACCCGCTTTTGCGGTAATGGCAAGGGTGGGAGATTCTTTTATGGATTGAACGCGTTGTGATAAAACTGATGCTTGATGCGCTGTTTGTGCTGGTGCCAAAATATGTTTCCTTAAAACAATTCTTATGCAAATGGTTCAATAAGCGCTATTTTACGCACAAAAGCGGTTGTTAGGAATAATTCAAAGCATTATCTGTCGGCATACGCTTAAGTTAACAGGCCGCATAATTAATTTTATCTCGATTAACAATGATGCCTGTTATATAAAACGATTGCTTAATCTAGCATTCTGACCCGCAACCCAGCATTTCACTGTACTTTTGCGCTAAGTCTTTGTCTACATTGGCGATGGCTAAATTAATCGTATGCATCTCAGTTTTATCTCCAAGAGATTGTGCGATAAGGCCTAATCTGAATAAAGAATCTATATTCGTAGCATCAAGCAACACAGATTTCTGATAAGCGGCTTTAGCCTCATCTATTTTATATAGGTTTTCTTGGGCGATACCAAGCTCATACCATGCATCCGAGTTTTTAGTGTCAGCCTCTGTCCATTTTTGCGCGACTTGCGCTAGCATCGGCCAATCCTTGTTGATTTCTGGAATTGCAATTTGCATAAAGTATGGCTTTTTATCGTCGTCAGCTTCCCAAAATGCTTTACCGGTAATTGGAAAACTGGTTTCAACCGGCAGTTTTTCAACGTTCGCTAGCCATTCTATCGGTAGCGAGTAAAAATAAGCCGGTTTTCCTGGAGTTTTAAAGGTGTTGATGCCGAGTAAATTACCTTCTGCATCAAAAATACCGCTACCACTTGCACCCATTCTGAATTGCGCACTACTTCTAATGATGCGACCGCCCTCAAACTCATAAGTAGATTTTACTGTGCCTTGGGAAGTTAGCGGTGCCGGCACACCATTTGAATGGCCAATTGCCAATACGTCTTGGCCACGTTTTAAGTCATTACCTTTACCCTGTGGCACCGCTGAAAATGGCAATCCAAAGGTAGTTAATAAACATAAGTCATGCCATCTGTCCGCTTGAACAGAAACAATTGGATAAGTATCTTCACCGCGTGAAATCCATGGGCTTTTGGTGCTACGAAACACGTGGCAATTAGACATGACTTTATTATCACCTACCATGACGCCGGAGCCATAAGACAAGCCGCCGCTAGCATTGTAGCCGCGCACCATGACGACAGATTGCATGGCACGTAAGATTTTTGATTGATCGCTGGCAAACGCTGACGGTATAAAACTTGTCTGAATAAAACTTACAAAAACTGCGAGCAAAATAAAACTACGCATATTAATCCTCAAAGAAAATAACTACTAAATCGTTAATGAGTAAGACGTAAATGATTACACTTGCTAAATGACTCAAATATTTTCGCAAAGTTCTAGCTAAATTATACTGGCACTATTTGTTAGAGTGAGATGTCCTAATTGCTGTTAAAATCGAGCGTTAATTTTCAATGAAGAACAGCGTGTTTGTCACTTTCCCCAATAGTAAATATCAGTTATATCAGCCTTTTGAGCCAGCAGGTGACCAACCTCAAGCCATTGATAAGTTAACGCAAGGTATTAATGATGGGCTTAAGTTTCAAACCTTATTAGGCGTGACCGGCTCTGGTAAAACTTACACCATGGCCAATGTAATTGCGCGTACGGGCCGCCCAGCCATTGTCATGGCACCGAATAAAACCTTGGCCGCACAGTTATATAGTGAGTTCAGGGAGTTTTTCCCAAACAATTCAGTTGAATATTTCGTGTCTTACTACGATTATTATCAGCCAGAAGCTTATGTGCCTTCGCGCGATTTGTTCATTGAAAAAGATTCCAGCATTAACGAGCATATTGAGCAGATGCGACTCTCCGCTACTAAAGCGCTGTTAGAGCGTGAAGACAGCATTATTGTCGCCACCGTTTCCGCAATATACGGTATTGGCGATCCTAGCGATTACCATGGCATGGTGTTACATGTGCAGGCCGGCGAAAAAATTGCCCAGCGCGACATGATAGAGCGTTTGGTCGGTATGCAATATGATCGCAATGAGTTTGATTTTTCACGCGGTACATTTAGAGTGCGTGGTGATGTAATCGACGTGTTTCCTGCGGAAAATAACGAAACAGCCGTGCGTATTTCAATGTTTGATGATGAAGTTGAATCGATTACTTTATTTGACCCGCTTACTGGGCAAATTTTCAATAAAATCCCGCGTTACACGGTTTATCCTTCTAGTCATTATGTAACGCCGCGAGAAACCACGATTAAAGCGGTAGAAAGAATCAAACACGAACTTAAAGACCGTGTGGATTTTTATATTAAAAATGGAAAATTGGTAGAAGCGGCGCGCATTGAACAGCGTACCCGTTTTGACCTTGAAATGCTTAACGAAATTGGCTTTTGCAAAGGCATTGAAAACTATTCACGCCATATGTCTGGCCGCAACCCGGGCGATCCGCCGCCGACATTAATTGACTATCTGCCAGATAATGCGCTGATGATTATTGATGAAAGCCACGTCACAGTGCCGCAAGTGGGTGCGATGTATAAAGGCGACCGTTCACGTAAAGAAAATTTGGTCGATTACGGCTGGCGCTTGCCGTCAGCGTTAGATAACCGCCCGCTCAAGTTTGAAGAGTTCGAGCACATTATGCGCCAATGCGTATTTGTATCTGCCACTCCTTCAGAATACGAAGCCACGCATCAACAACAAGTCGTTGAAATGATCGCGCGGCCAACCGGTTTGCTAGATCCGCCAATTATAGTCAAGCCAGCCGATACGCAGGTAGATGATTTGCTGGGTGAGATTAAATTACGCGTGGCCGTGGGTGAGCGCGTGTTGGCAACTACGCTAACAAAACGTATGTCAGAAGATTTGACCGATTATTTGAGTGAACATGGTGTAAAAGTCCGTTATTTACATAGCGATATTGATACGGTTGAGCGAGTAGAGATTATTCGAGATTTACGCTTAGGCGAGTTTGATGTGCTGGTTGGTATTAACTTGTTGCGTGAAGGCTTGGATATTCCTGAAGTGTCTTTAGTGGCCGTGTTGGATGCAGACAAAGAAGGTTTTTTACGTTCAGAGCGTTCCCTGATTCAAACCTCAGGCCGAGCGGCGCGTAACTTAAACGGCAAAGTGATTTTTTATGCCAATAAAATTACGCGTAGTATGAAAGCTGCCATGGACGAAACCGAGCGTAGGCGCGGCGTACAAATGGCTTTTAATGAAGCCAATGGCATTGTACCGAAAGGTATTAGCAAACGTATCAAAGATATTATCGATGGCGTGTACGATAAAGATGAAGCTCTGCGTGAGCGTAAAGTGCTGCAAGACCAAGCGAGCTATGAATCTTTAAGTGAAAAACAAATTGCCAAAGAAATGAAGCGACTAGAAAAAGCCATGCACGATAGCGCAAAAAATCTTGAGTTTGAAAAAGCCGCTGATTATAGAGACCAGCTTAAGAAACTTAAAGCTAGGTTCTTTGGTGCAGACTTGCCTGATTTGATTGAATAAACAGTTAAATGAGTGATTAGTACATAAGAATTCCTGATCCAACGAATATTAATTGATTAATTAAGCACTTATGTCTATAATCGCGCGCTTGCTTGGTAGCGTTATCGAGCAAGTAACATTTAACCTTGTCACACTACAGTCTGTTATTTCATAAATACAGGCATATATTTTAAAATTTGTTAAATATATTGTAGGTGGCTTTAATCCAAAAGGAGTACTAATGAGACATTATGAACTAGTGTTTATCGTCCATCCGGACCAAAGTGAACAAGTGCCAGCAATGATTGAGCGCTATCGCACACTTATCGCTGAAAGCGGCGGTGCAGTGCATCGTTTAGAAGACTGGGGTCGCCGTCAACTTGCTTACCCAATCCAAAAAATCCACAAAGCACATTACGTGTTAATGAACATTGAGTGCAACCTTGAAGTGTTGGCTGAGCTTGAGTATGGCTTCAAATTTAATGATGCAGTTTTGCGTCATTTAATGATGTCTACTAAAACTGCCGTAACTGCACCATCACCAATGATGAAAGAAGAGAAATCTAGATCAGTGTTGAGCAGAGACGGATCGCCAGCGGCGCCAGTAGCAGCACCAGCTGTTACTACAGAGGTTGCAGCAGCTTAAGTTTTACCAGTAAAACCAATTGAATAATCTGGTGTTGAAAGCGGAAGTTGTGCACATTGAGCCACTTCGTTACACACCAGCAGGCATACCGTTATTAAGTGTTAGTTTGCGTCATGTTTCAGAGCAATTTGAAGCGGGCATGAAGCGCAAGGTTGAATGTGAAGTGAATGCAGTTGCCCTAGGTGATTTAGCATTAAAGGCCATTAAGTTGGGCGCACATATTCAAGCGACTGGTTTTTTAGCCAAGCGCAGCCTTAAAAGCACGCAATTGGTAATGCACATTAATCATATTGAGTTTATATAAATAATTAAGAGTTTAGGAGTTCCAGATGGCAAGAGAAATGTATAAACGCCGCCGCTACTGCCGTTTTTCAGCAGAAGGCATCAAAGAAGTTGATTACAAAGATGTTGATCTATTAAAAGATTTCATCTCAGAAAATGCAAAGATCATTCCAGCGCGTATGACGGGCACAAAAGCACGTTATCAACGCCAATTAACGTCTGCGGTTAAACGCGCACGTTTCTTAGCTTTGCTTCCATTCACTGACAAACACCAATAATCGGAGGCTACCATGCAAATTATTTTATTAGAAAAAGTGGGTAACCTAGGCGG
>CAIYLB010000163.1 GCA_903926935.1 uncultured Pseudomonadota bacterium | reverse complement strand
GTGCAGGAAAGTTCTCGGACATCCCATACACCATCAGGGCCTTGCACTTTACCAAAATGTTGCGAGTGCGGAAACTTTAGGCCGGATTTTTCTACTAGCCGCGCAGTGTCCGTCTGTGGAATACGTTCAACCTCTTTGGTGTCTGTGCTGGTGCTGAACGTAAGTTTAAATCCAGGATGATCAAGGTCGAAATCGTGAATATTACTTAATTTGGTCTTTGGATCTATCGCTTTGATATTGCCATGACACTTGACGCAGTTAGCATTGTCTTGGCGTGCCAGCGAATGAGGGGCTTTGTGTTCACGATGGCATTCTGCACAGCGAACGCCATCTGAAAGTCGATGTGACTTATTGAAAGCATGTTTTTGTAAATTGGTGTCGGCAATATGTGGCGAAATATCATGGTGGCAGGTGATGCAAGCCTTATCACTTACCTTTTGTGTTAGTTTCTGGTGGCAGTTAGAGCACTGTGAGCCAAAATGTAAATGGGCATTTGAAATATGCCCAGGGCTCCAGACTCGATCAAAGCCTAGTGGCAATTGCGCCATTGTTGCCTGTAGCTGAGGAATGAAGTTTTGTGCGAGCGGTAGCCCTAAAAATACCAGCGCAATCACACCCGCTAGCCAAAGAGATAACTTCCGTTTAAATGCAGCTGCGCCTTTAAGCGGCTCCTGAGTGCGTGCTTTAATATTTTGAAAATCATCTGGCAAAGGGTTGGCCAATTCCAGCGATAGCGCCAGACTAACATCTGGTGGCGCCGGCTCTACCTTAAGTATATATGGACCTAAGACAACTTTTTTACCGTGCGTAAGTGCGATACTTTGCATTTTTACGCCGTCAACTTCTAGCTCACCATTGATTGAGACCAAATGTGGCTGACCATCGGCTAATCTTTTGATTACTGCATGGTGCATAGAAATACGTGGGTCAGCCAGATGAACTGTACATTCTACGTAACGCCCAATGGTGACTTCGTCTGCTGTTATGGTACGGTAACTGCGTACAGGTAGACCGCGCTTATTATTCGAAATTTGGATTAAAAGACAATGGATCATGACTTACCAATAAAAAAATACGGCAATAATATGTGTCATCATTGCAACCAACAGGGCAATAGTAAAAGGCACATGAAAGTATAACCAGAAGCCGAGTCGTGCACGATACATGAGATCTTGCCGCACACGTTTTACTAATGATAAACGGCGCACCATAATTGAATAGAGTTCGCGATAAGGTTTTCGTTGATCACTGGGCAGATCTTTGCCCATTAATGTTAGTTGTGCAACGGCATTGGCCGTTGGGCAGTTGGGCTGATAACCGCGAAGTTGCTCTAACAGGCCATTGCCGATGGCCGTTTCACTGCATGCGCGCGATACCGTATTGTTAATATCATCCGGCATGATTAAGGCAATTTGGCGGGCTAATTTGTCTGCATCTGCAATACGAAGCAATAAGCCATCCAAATTATCTTCGCCCATATTTTCAGTCATTTGGCGCGGGTAGATCATGTAGGTGTAGTTGCCAAAGAATCCACTAATCACCACTATCAACAACAGGCCGTAAGCGAGTGTATGGATATTTATTCCGAAGTTGAATCCGCTGTGCAGTGTCACTAATACTGTAAGCGCTGTGCCTAAATATATATGTGCCGACAGCCAGCCTTGGGTAGCACCGGAGCCACGATAACGGCGCTTACGGATACCATACCAAGTCATCCAAAAGACTAACAGGGCAGATATTATTCCCAAAATATAACCGAGCCAACTTCCACCGTAGTGGCCTAAGGGTGGTTCAAATGCGAGGTAAGCGATAAATGCGAGCAAAATCACAACCACCGCTATCTTGAAAAAGAAGTAATGTTTGTAGTCAAAGATATTGCTGCGTTGCATTATATTGCTCTCATTAAACTTCGTCTGAACCCATTAATATAGCTTCGCCAGAGGCGTCGCTGGCATAGCTTAGAAGTGCCTCAGGATTGACTCGCAACGCTGCCCCCACTGGACAGGCACGCACACACAAGGGGCCGTCGGCAATATCTTTACACATGTCACATTTGACGGCTACTTTAGGACCATCTATTTTTGCTGCAGTTTTAGGCTGAATACCTAGCATGACTTGCCACAAGCTGCGCTCAGGCTGATCATGCACAACGGCCATCTGAATCACGTCATAAGGGCAATTAACCTGACAATTGCCGCAACCTATGCAGCTGTCATCAATATAGACTTCGCCATGCGGCGCGCGGTGAATTGCATCTGGCGGACAATCTTTCATGCAATGTGGATGCTCACAATGTCGACATGAAGTTGGTACACGAATGTTAGCGAAAATTGGTCCAGTATCTCTATCGAGTCTGGTTGCACCGCCATGCGTATCAGCACAGGCTTGCTCGCAGTGATTGCAGCGTATACACAGTGACTCATCTATTAGTAAAACATCAGTGGCTTCTCCCACGCCTTGTTGAATCAGAAAAGAGATTAGGCTGGTTGGCGACAATTGCTGGCTCAAAGTGCCGCCACTTTCTTGCACAACTTCCATTTGTTGCCTATTTTCCTGCTCTTGCAAATGCTTCAGATAGCGTGCATCAAGCTCGCTACGAATTTTTGGATTATGCGCAATAATGTCACGCATGCGGCTCGCTTCAATCAGTACAGCTTGAGTTTCTATCGCAGCACGTACTGTTGCATAACGCGGCTCACCAGAAACTAGTGACATTTCTCCTACATAATGGCCTGCCGCTAAATAGAACAGCACGACTTCACGACCGCCTATCATGTGCGACACTGTTACGGAGCCACGCTGAATAAGATAAAGCCCATCAGCCTCATCGCCCTCATGAAACAATTCTTCGCCAGCCGCATAGTTTTTAAGCGAGGCATTGCTGGCAATATCATTAAGATCTTTTTCGCTTAGCGAAAGGCCAATACCAATATGCACTGCGGTTTTAATCGCCACTTCATCTAGCATGCGACGCATTGATTGTACTGAGCCAATAAGCTTTTGCATAGCGCGGCGCGGCGTTTCTATGAGTACGCAACGCGTCTTGGTGCGCACTGTACCAGAGCGTCTGCGGCCAGAAATAAGCGCCATTTCACCAAAAAATTCACCAGCCTTTAGCGCAGCATCCGGAATGTCGTCTTCGTCAATCAAAACATCTAACTCGCCTTCTACAATAAAGAAGAAGGTGGTGCTGTAATCGTTCCGATTAAAGATTGTTTCGCCAGGTTCTGGGAGCAATATATTGCTTTCCAGAACCAACTCACGTAATTGCAAGGCGCTAAGCATCTTTAGTAGTGGAACGCTCTTGCGAATCTTTTCTAATACATCATCTACACTGCGATCATTGCAGAAACTGGAAAATTTATCACGCAGCAATGCAGTATCGGCAGGTTCTACTTGGTTGCCCAAGATATATTCAATGACTTCGTAGCCTTGATTGATGCCTTGTTTAATTAAAGGATAACCGGCTAGGGCACCAATAATATACAGGCCAGGTACATTCGATTCGTAATGAGTAGAGAGTAACGGTAGGGCGGCAAGATCAGTTGTTGGAAAGGATACACCAAAGCTTTCTAAAAGAGGGCGTGAAGGTAGTGCGCCTAGTCTAGCAATCACCCGGTGACATGGAATGCGCTCTACCCCTTTAGGCGTCTTTGCGAAAACCGTAATTGGAAACTCGCCGCTGGTATTTATTTCAATGGCTTGCGGCTTTGTTTCTAGTAACCAGTCTAGCGCGCCTCTTTTTCTGGCGTCGGTTAATTGGTTAAGGTTGCCTTCCTTACAATTACTGAAGTCTTCAGCACGGTTAAGAATCATGAGTTGGTTGCGGCCAGTTAGCGCCAGCGCATTTTCTACGCCACTGTCACCACCACCAATCACAACAATGGTTTCATCCTGATAAGCGAGTGGGTCATCTAACTGGTACTGAATTTGTGGTAAATTGCCGCCAGGAATATCAAGTTTACGCAGGTTTCCTTGCACACCAATGGCCAATACGACATCATCTGCGGTAAGCTTAGTACCGTCTGCCAGTTCAATTTCTAGCCATTGTTCACTGCGTATAATATCAATTACTTTTGCACCATAACGCACATTTATATGGTGCTCAGCGATCGTTCTTTCCCAAGTTTCAAGTACGTTTTCGCGCAGTGAAGCGGTAAATGGTAGTGGGCTGCGCAACGGTAAGGCGCGCGGTTCTGACATTACAAGTTTGCCACGAAGATAGTTGCGAATAGTGCTAGCAGGCTCTGCTGCAGCTTCTAATAATAAATAAGAGACGTTCTGTTGAGCAGCGCGCACAGCTGCTGATAGCCCACTAGGCCCGGCGCCGATAATGATGATGCTGAAATGTTCTGGCTTCAAAATTTTAATAACAATTACCTTTATGGTTCTTAATGATACTGGAAGTTATGAGCTATTTTAAGGTGACTAAAAGCCTTTGAATAATGTCACATGCAGGCAGATAAGTCAAAAGTCGAATATCCTTATAAATGCTTAATTATGGACTTTAACTGCCATTTTAAGTGCTAGTTATGCGTAGAATATTTAGTCTAATTAGCTTAATTAGGGCTAATTTTTTTTCGATAGCTTTCAATTTTTTCAAAAATCTCCATGCCTATCAGCATGAAAACGACAAAAATTATAGCTTTTGTAGTACCAGTACCCAGCAACACGAAGGCTGGGGCAGGGCAAATGCCAGATAATCCCCAGCCAATACCAAATACTAGGCCGCCGATGACCAGGCGTTTGTCGATGATACGCAGGCTTGGTAAGTGCATTTTTAAGCCTAAAAAGCTGGTGCTACGTTTTTTTGCCAGTGCAAATGCCAGCAATCCTACGCCAATAGCACCAGCCATGACTAAAGCCAAAGATGGGTCCCATAAACCGGCTAAATCCAGAAACGCCAGTACTTTTGCTGGATTCGTCATGCCTGCTAGTATGAGGCCTAGTCCGAAAATAGCGCCGGATAGCAATGCACATGATACTGCGAGGATATTACTGAAATGTTTTTTCATGGCTTAAACTCCTAAACCTAATTTAAAGCCAATCTCATAGTCAAGTACGTGGCGGACGATATACACTGTAATAAAGCCGGCAAACATGAAAGCTAAGGTGGCAATAAAAGAGCGTGGTGATAAGCGCGAGATTCCACATACGCCATGGCCGCTGGTGCAGCCAGAGCCGTAGCGAGTGCTAATGCCAACCACCAAGCCGGTAATTGCCAACAGTCCATTGCTGGCCTCAATATCTATGATAGGCAAAGGTAAAAATAGTTGCCAGATTAACGGCGCTATAATTAGGCCGATGATAAATGCCAATCTCCAGTAAATATCATTTTTTTGGGGTCTAAATAAGCCACCCAATATGCCGCAAATGCCGGCAATACGGCCATTAAAAAGCACAAATATTGCAGAGGCAATACCTATGATTGCACCACCAGCAAGCGCGGTCCACGGTGAGAAATTATTCCAGTCTATTAACATAATTGTTTGTTCTGATATGGTTGAATATACTTTAAAAATAAGTATATAAGCGGTTGGGTAAGGCTCTATTTTAAACTAAAGTTTATGAGCGTAGGCGATTGCTGGCAATGTGAATGTATTTCAGTGAAGCATCTAATTTCCTTTAAATTTACCATAACACAGCTTGCCAACAATAAAAATTGAGCTTTAGACTAGATCTAATGAACTGTAAATTTTAAACACTAAGTCTGCATTAGCGCTAAACTAGCATAGTCGTATAGGTAGTTTCGCATGTAAATATTTAAAAGGTGGATGATGAGCATCATTGGCAATATTCTATGGTTTATTTTAGGTGGCGCGTTGATGGGCCTCAGCTGGTGGATTGCCGGTGTGCTGGCATATATTTCGATTATTGGCATTCCTTGGGGTAAGGCCTGCTTTGTGATTGGGCAATTTGCCTTTATGCCATTCGGTAAACAGGCGGTTAGCCGCAAGTACATTACCGATAAAGCCGATATGGGCACTGGCTTTTTAGGGGTTCTAGGCAATGTGCTTTGGTTTATCTTTGCTGGATTCTGGCTTGCACTCGGGCATCTTGTTTCAGCTTTAGTTTGCTTTATTACTATCATCGGTATTCCGTTTGGTATTCAGCACCTTAAATTAGCCGGCATTGCCATTGCTCCTATCGGTAAAACTATTATCAATAAATGGTGATTTTTTCCGCAGATAATGTAGGCACAAAGTACAAATAAATACCTAATAAGCTAGAGCAATTTTTAAAATATATAGCGACTAATGTGCCGTCAATATTTTAATAATGGCTTGATATTCAGTCACCATATCCACTATGGACTCGGCAAAGCGATAGTCGTACAGGTAATCATTAGTCCATTCTGCATTCTCAGAGTAGTCGTCGGTCATCATGGGCGTAAAGGTTAAATCCAGATATCGACCGTCGCCAAGGTCGACAATCTCAATACCATCCTCATCTTTAATGAGCTCCCAATGGTCAGGTACTTCCATGCCCAACGTGATAGTGATATTCAATTTCTTCATTTTTAAACGGCCTAAATAGAGCGACAGATCTACTCAGCTAACGTTGTTTAACATTGGCTTAAGCAAATCGAAAGTGGGTTCAAGATTAAAAATTACTTCTGGGCTTATTTTGGTTATATGAGGTAACTGTAATAATCTTTTGCCTTTTGGGGTGCGTGTAAAATAGACCGGCGCGACATCGCCCAAAGATTGAAGTAAGTCCCTAAGCTGCTGAATTTGGTTATTTGAATGCATTTTATAGTTCACAGTGAAATTATCACTGGATTATGGTACACATACAAATTTTGCCTGTTGAAGCTACTAGCATCAATACGTATGAACACTTACAGCGTAATAACTTACGCTGCCTAAAGAAAATTTTGGAGGTGACGTTTTTTGCGATGATTACTTTTAATCGCTAAGGCATTAATTACTTTTTGCGTACCTTCAATCACGATAGATCTCGAGCACTCTAGTTACTGGTCATTACAGTAGACAATGACGCCTAGACAGGGCTTGGTAGATGTTTATGCCTTATATGTTACACTTAAATTAGGAAGATAATAAGAGGCAATGGATGAGTTCGCTAATTCTTAAACTAAGAGAAATCGTCAATAATCCACATCAGTTGGATTCAACTAAAGAGTGGCTTCCTTTGAGTGATGAGGCTAACCCTTTGATGCTCGTTTATGGCAAAGCACTGTGTTTTGCCCTTATTAAATCAACCGAGGTGGCGCCAAGTAACTTATTGTCGTATTGGAGGACGATTACTAAAGCACCTGTAAATAGCTTCCCAGCAATGGAGGCTTATTTTAAATTGACTCCATTTTCACTCCATGGGCAGGAGCATTTTGTTTCTAGGCGTGCACTAGGTCCGTGCTATAAAAGAATCGAGAAGGAACTTCCTAATTGGATATCTGAGTTCTCAGAGAATTTCTTGCTAGTATACAAAAATAACGAAGCCATTAGTACAAATGGATTAGTCGCTGACTATATTAATCAATTTAATAGAGAAATACTGGCGCATGAGCTCAGCATAGATTTCAATGATTTACCAGCAATGCCTGGTGAAATGGCGCTTATGATTGCTACATATAAGCTCGTGGAGGCTTACGATCAGCGCTTAAAAATTTAGTTAACTTTTTTTTAAAAATTTAAATAATAACGGTTTAGATACGAGTGAAACGTGGCCTCTAGTCAGCATCGCAGTCATGGGTGCTGAAGGACTAGCCGATGTCTTTTTATAAGGCTTATCTCTCAAAAAACCTGGCGAATATCGAATATGGACCAAAAGTAGCTAATGATTATTCTAAAAAAGCCTTTGATAAGTAATTTTAAATAAATTACACAATTATTATAAATTTAATATTTACTATTGTAGTATGATTATTATCATAGTAAATAAAAAATTAATGATAGGATTTATATGCTTACTAAAACTAAAGTATTAATGTTTAGCACTGTAATTTCATTTTCTATAAATACATATGCTGGCGTCTCTGACAATGCCTTCGCTTTAATAGTAGCTCCTTTAATAAATCAAAATTTATCAACATTTAGTCCTGTACCCACTGATGCAGCTGCCGGTTACCAAAGTAATGGCTGCATAAATGGGGGTGAAGGTTGTTTTTATACTCGCTCATTAGCCAGCGGTTCAATCGGCAGCCCTGCCAGCTTAGGTATCGTTGGGCAAGGATTTGTTACTGGTGATTCAAGCAATTATAATTGGGCGTATGGGACTTATAACTACCAAGGCCCGAATGGTTTAATCCAAGCAGCCGCAGGTGCTGATTACAATAGCGCAAGCATCTCACTTCGTTTTCAAAACAAGGATTTAATAGGCTCTGGTGTTGGTGGTGTTGATTCGAATAGAAATTTTGGGCTATCTGTCCAAACCCAAACTAAGGATGGATTTGACCAAGCTGTAATTGGTGGTTCACTAGCTAATGATTCATTAGTTCCTGTCTTAAGTGGTGCTACTGTTCAGAGTCAATCTAATCTTGGATTTGCTCAATATGCTGTCAGTGGTGATGGTAAGCAATCAGCTTCCACTTTTACTCCTGATGGATGGAGCGTTTCAACTGCAAATAGCTTAAATGGTACTGCGAACACTTTCGCTGTAACCAGCTCTGAAACACAAAGTTATAACAAACTTAATATGGAAAATAATCGCATTACCAATCTTTCCCCTGGAATTAGTGGCAATGATGCCGTTAATTTGAACCAGTTAAATAGTGGTTTAAAACTTTCATATCAAGGAATTGCAGGCGTTGCTGCACTTAATGGAATTCCTTCGGTTCCAAGTGATAAAAAATTCAACATTGGTCTTGGAGTCGGTAACTATGAAGGGCAAAGCGCTGTAGCCTTGGGTGGAAATGTACGTTTTACTGATAAGGTTGCGGGTAAGTTTGGCCTAGGCATTTCTGGTGGCAATGTCACAAGCTCAGCAGGGGTTGGCATTGCTTTTTAGGACATTAATATTACTCCTAGCTTTAATTGGTTTCAAATCAGCTTTTGCTGAAGATAGCGGGACGCCCTTTATCGAAAAGAAACTCAAAATGCAGGTTTACGGTAAATTTGAGGCAGGGCAGCCTGAAGTTACAATTTACAAACTTTTCGATGCCTCAGATGATGTTATTTGTTATGCCTTAATGCCAGATCATGTGACAAATCATAAATCTGAAAGTGGTACTACATACGAAGGTAATTCAATCGGCTCAATAAGTTGCTTAAAGAACAGGCAGCTTGTTATTCCGATTCAAACGCCGCCAACTGTTTCGCCAAATCAGACTAAAAAGTGAGATAGGGTAGGAATTAAATACTAATTCCCAAAGATAAGCGCCTTCGGGCGCTTTTTTATTAAGTTTGATGGTAGAACACTGAGTAATATTTATAGCTGTTATTGATATCGCAAAAAATATTGCTATCGGACACCATGAAAGATGGGATGGAACCGGCTATCCATACGGTCTTTCTGGGACAGAGATATCATTAGAAGCCAGAATTATGGCTATTGCTGACATGTGTGATGCATTATTAAGTAAGCGTGTTTACAAAGCTCAGTGGACTCACGAAAAGGCTGTGGAAGAAATTTCGAGTAGAAGCGGAGCTCACTTCGACCCAGTGATTGTGGATGTGTTTCTTGCTGAAACTGATAGTTTTAAAGCGATTGTAGAAAAATATAAAGATTAACTATCTTATTTGGTACAGCTAATGATTTGAATATTTTTATTAAGTGACTAATTACTATAGCATTTTTAAGAAGTTTGATTAGCTTAAAAAGTATATTTTAGCCAGACTCTAGTGTGATTTAATTTACCATTAATTAACTTAAATGATTGTATTCGTAGGCATAGTTATTTGAATTATTTATAAGCCCCGACCAGCTTTAATAACAACAATCCAAACGTTAAAAAATGACTACGTTATTAGGGGGAAGTCCTATATTGATTTTAACTGATCCCTACAAATCTATTGACGAGCATGGTAACAATGTACGTAATGAACAAGTAATTTTCTTCATTATCAAGAGCACTAAGCCTAGTTTAATGCTAGGCTTTTTTGTTTGTGATATCTTTTAATTTGGTTATTAAAATCAGCCAGAACATAATGGGCAGCTCGTTTAGATTCTCCAGCTTTTGATAGAACACCTAATTCAACAAGTTCGCTTACATCACGCAAAGCGGTATCGGTAGAGCATTGTGCGATTTTAGCCCACTTACCCGTAGTAAGATTGCCATTGAAGTGCTCTAATTTCTTTTAATGGACGCTTCTAGCCATGGCAGCAAATCATTGGTTAGTATCATATTATGTCGTTTGTGCGTGGCTTCTGAATTTTTCTTAACCTGCTTAGACATCCACTCGTCAGCCACAGCTTTGAATGTGTTCGTGGCATTGATACGCATGTTGATTTTAGTTTGTTGTTTTAGTGCTGACGGGTCATCACCATTGGCTATATGCTTCCGAGCTTCTTCGCGCCGCTCTCTAGCATCTTTGAGTGAAACTTCAGGGTAGGTGCCAATGGATAAGAGTTTTTCTTTGCCGACGTAACGGTATTTTAGACGCCACCACTTGCCGCCATTAGGGGTGACAAGTAAGAATAATCCACCACCATCAAATAGCTTTTGTGGATTGTCTGCGGGCTTTGCATTACGTATTGCTGTATCAGTAAGTGCCATCTGGGGGTAACTCCTAGTCTAAGTCAAAGAAATTGACTAACTACCCCCAATGCTACCCCCCAGTCACCCCCGAATGTAAGAGGGTAAATGCGAAGTATGACGAATATCACCTGACAACAAGTTACTGAATAATATGTTGTTTTTCTACAACGACGAAGAACTACGAAAGCTAAAATGGTGCGCCCGACAGGAGTCGAACCTGTGACCTTCGGCTTCGGAAGCCGACACTCTATCCAGCTGAGCTACGAGCGCTTGTGAGGCATCCGTAACACTCCAAGACCTTGTTCTGTGTAGCAGCTTTGTGTAACAGTTTTGCTCGACACATTGATCACAGTATAGCAGTTGATTAAGAAAGCTCACCATACGTTTAGACATAAAATGCGTTAGTGGAAGGGCTTCAGATAATTCAGCTTAAATTCCTCCTTAGCTTGTAGTTGCCCCTCTATCGTTGAAGAGATGTTAACGTGAAGTAGTCTAAGGTTGTCTGTTAGAACTTTACCTATTGCCCTCCTGGTCTTTCCCGATACTCTGTAATAGACCTTACTCTTGATACCATTAGACCACGTATAGTAACTCTCTAGGGGAGTCAGATGAAGCACACCATTGGCGATAGCTAGTGTTAGTGTCTCTGAAGTAGGTATCAAGTTAGGCTGAAGTCTAGCCATCAAGAAGACAGCAGTTGATTCAATGAGTACCTCTAACGCTGTAACTCCATTACTTGATAAGCGTTTGCTCTCTAGGTGACTTAGTGGATTGGTGTCATTAGATAGCCATGTGTTGATGAATGCTAAAGCTTGACCTATACCTACATGATTGAGATGCTCCTCAATGAAGGACTTAGCCAACTGAAGCTCGTAACCATAGTCTGTCTTGGGACTGAGCCTACGACCATTGGGATGACCTGTAATGGTCAACTAAATTGAGACACTTCGATAGATTTTTGTTGAAATTTCAGTTCATATTCTACAGGTGAAATATTACCTAATGTTGAATGCCGTCTTTTTCGGTTGTAAAACGGTTCAATATAATCTGCAATATCC
>CAIYLB010000162.1 GCA_903926935.1 uncultured Pseudomonadota bacterium | reverse complement strand
TTGACACAGGTCAAATCAGATTTTTTCACTAGGCATAAAATTCACCTATCGAATTTATTTGTTTCTTTATGTGGAGAGTCTGAAAATGAAAAAGTCATTATTAGTATTAGCAGTAGTAGCCGCTTTTGCCCCAGTGTTAGCGCAAGCTGAGGCTGGCGATATCGTTGTGCGTGTTCGTGCAACACATGTTTCACCAAGTGTAAATAGTAATTTAGGTGGTCAAACTGATGCATCTTATGGTGCTGGTACGTCAGCAGCGGTTTATGGCAGCGCTGCTGCGCAATTGGAAGTTGATAACAATACCATCCCAGAAATTGACTTTTCTTACTACTTTACTAAAAATATCGCTGCTGAATTGATTTTAGCTTTGGGCACTCGCCATGATGTTAACGTTTCAGGAACTGGTGGCACAATTAATCATAGCCTAGGTAGTGTTAATTTATTGCCGCCTACATTAACTGCTCAATGGCATTTTATGCCTGACCAGACTTTTGATCCTTATGTCGGCGCTGGTTTAGCTTACGTACTTGGCATGGATAGAAGCTTGACGGCTGATTCGTCCACACTTGGTGGCGCGCAACCAATTCGTATCGACAGAAATAGCTTTGGTACTGTGTTGCAAGCTGGTTTTGATGTTAACTTGCAAGATAAATGGTTAGTTAACTTTGATGTGAAAAAACTTTGGGTTGGTACTGACGTTGAGCTTAACGTTGCTGGTGGTGGTTGGAAGAAAATCGATAGCCTAGACATCAATCCATGGGTTGTTTCAGTTGGTTTCGGTAAAAAGTTCTAATTCAGAGTTTTTAAGATAATTCAAATACCTTTATAAAGTTTCCCCTGGTCCCACCTTGGCCCCTGTTGTTTTTGCAGGGGCATTTTTTTGCTTGTATCATTGGTCATTGAAGATTTTAGCTAGATGAGAAGTCATTAAAGCACAAACAAAAAAGCCGATGGTATTTAACCATCGGCTTTTTAGATTTACAGCGTGAAGTTAGATAATTTTAGAAAAGCGCGCTCTATTGCGGTCTGTTTGTAAGTAGCGATCAAACAACATGGCTACCGCACGGACAAAGAACCAACCTGTATCTGTGACTTGAATGCCGCTATCTTCTAGCACGACCATGCCAGTGCCTTCTAATGCTTTTAAGGCCTCCAGTTCGTTGGCAAAGTAAGTTTTAAAATCAATCAAATAAGCCAAGTTAATTGATTCATATTGCAGTTCGCCTTGGCACATTAGCGCCATAATTACGGCACGGCGCACTAAATCATCACGCGTTAAGGTGAGGCCACGCACTACTGGAAAGCGGCCTTGGTTTAAGTAATCGTAATATTCTTCTATGGTTTTAGCATTTTGGCTATAAGTAGCACCGACGCGGCCTATGGCTGAAACGCCCAAGCTAATTAAATCACAATCTGGTTGTGTGCTATAGCCCTGAAAATTACGATGTAAGCGGCCTTGGCGCTTGGCAATGGCTAATGCATCGTCTGGTAGAGCAAAGTGATCCATGCCCACATAGACATAACCAGCTTCTAAAAACGCAGATAAAGCATCGGCTAGCATGGCTATTTTAGCCGGCGCTGCTGGCAACTCATATTCACTAATGCGGCGTTGTGGTTTAAAACGTTCAGGCAAATGCGCATAGGCGTAAAGTGCGATTCTGTCTGGTCTTAGTTCAACTATTTGCGCTAATGTACGAGAAAATGACTCTGGCGTTTGCTTGGGCAAACCGTAGATTAAGTCTACATTGACTGATTCAAATTTTAGGCGTCGTGCAGTTTCAACCAAAGAAAAAACTTGTTCAGCTGGCTGAATTCTATGCAC
>CAIYLB010000161.1 GCA_903926935.1 uncultured Pseudomonadota bacterium | reverse complement strand
TGCTGCAGGAGACTTCTTGAATTATCCCCCCTGGCTTCAGACCAAGAATGTGCTAATCGTGGACTATCTGCAAAACGTAATGGTGTTATCTCTATAAGATAGTCTAATAAGTCCCTCGCGGAATTCAAAACGTTCGGGAATATTCCTTTTTCTCCTACCGACAATAAGCGATGCCGCTTATGGATTAATTGTTCTATTTGCCTTCCTGCATGAAGAGATTCATCTATATCATTTATCTTAGCTTCAATATCCGACATAAGGTCTCCTATGGCCTCGGTTTTTGCTTTCGGAGGAACTTCAAGGGCTGCATCTAGATACCTCTTCAACTCCTTCTTTAAGTCATCAAGTGAACCTGTATTATAAACAATTTCCGCTATCATAAAATAAGCTCCGTACGGCTGTAATCTATCTAATTGGTCAAGTGCGGCCTAAGATGGTTTTTTTGTAATGTATTTGCTTTATTGGCACGACAATTACGCAGAATATAAGCATCCAACTTAATAGCGTTATTAATATGCTCAGGAGTAGCAATCTGATTCAAGAAACGTTTGGCTTCGTATAAATGCCATGTAACGATCACTATGGCGGCATCTACAAGCTCTTTTCTTATCTCTACTTCATTCTGCATTTCATATAGATGGAATAATCCGGCTAATCGTGCCACATTGTCAGCGGCCTTGCTTGCAACGTCTTTAGTGTCGGCCATCTCACCGCCTAATTTAAGTTCAACCTCCACCTCATTATGAAAATCTATCCAGGCTTGTTTTGCATCATTACTAAAATTCAAAGTGATTGGGTTTATGCCGCCAGCATCATTAAGCGTTGGAATCCTATCTAATAATTGAGTGATTCGGTTACTAAACACACTTAATTTAGGCCATGCTGGTGGCGGTTCTTTGAATAATCTATTGCCTTGTGTACTTATAGGCCATGCAATTAAGAATCTTGCTAAAAAACCTGTACCTCTTGCTAATCCTTTAGAGTTGTTAAAGAAGTTACGCACCGTATCAGACTGCACTGCCAAGCCCATGGTTAAGCGCGCGTCTTGTACCTTGTAGCTCTCACTAGTGCGTCTATCAATAGTGTGAGTGCCACCATCCCATAAAACATTCAGCAACGCCATATTTCGCATAGCACTATCCCCACTCATGCCATGGCTACCAAATACAATACCAGCCTCACTTGATAAAACGCCAGCACTCGGCCATCGCTTAACTAGCGCATAACTTAACTCCTCAGGTGTTGCGTCACCATAAATAAGCCTGGGTACTCGCAACGCTATAGGTTCATCATTCTTTAATTGGTGTAAAAGTTTTGTGAGTGAGTCTGAAGGTTTTTGGCGTTTGGCAGTCTCTTTTATTTTCTGCTTGAGACCGTCATACTGCATAAGCCATGAATCATGCTCTACTTGATAGCGCTGAATTTCTGGCTTTGCCAGTTCCAATTGATTGGCCTCCCATCCACTAATTGCGCTTGTGAAATGCCTATCTAAACTGGTTTTTCGTTCTCCACTTTCAGCAATGGCCATTGTAAATAAGCTAACTGGGCTTGCAAGGCCTTCGGCTCGTTTAACATTAGCTAAGTGCTGAGCTGACAATGATAAAGCGGATATAGCGCTGCAGGCTGCTAAAGCCATGGGGCATTGCACAAACTCCAATACCTCACGAACTGCATCGCCTAGGCCACTTGGCAACGCATCTAATGGGTAGGGTGATGGCTCAGAGTCTTGTAATAAGCTAATAGGAATTAACCATTCACTTGCAAAGGCATGTTTTTTTATATCGGCATCAAATGCTTCTATCACATTGAAGTTATATGCCATTTTTAGCCACCTCGTATGCGTGGTTGATTCGTGACGTTGCTAGCAACAATCTTTCTTTGTCTAAGCTATTGAGCGTTAAACCCTTGGCAATGTCGTTTGCGTAGATATAAACAAGAGTTGCTTCAAATTTGATTATGTTTAATAAATCAATTGCGTAAAAAGGTTTCTTAATTTTCTTAAAGTTACCTTCAGCTTTATCTCCCATTAAGTCTGCAAAGTCCATGCCGATTACACCAAGAACGTCTAATGGCTCACATCCAGCCAAGCAATGAATGAGCAATCGATCCATGTCAGTTTTTATTGCTAGGCTAGGAGAGTGGTCATCATGCGCTGGGCAAATTGCTTTATATCTGCCATCGCCAATGCGTTTAACTTTATCTAGACGTGAAAGCAGTGTGTTTAAGTTGCTCATAACACACCTCCATCATGCAAAAAGGCTTCTGATATGTAATAGCGTCTAGCACGAGTTCTAGTTTCGCTTAGGTATGACTGACGCAATGTTTGCCAACCCGTGATGATTGGTAATTGGTCGCGAAGTATTGCAATTACACCAATAACTTGATGCCGCTGTGACTCTGGATAATCTATGATGCGAATATAGTCTCCAGCTAGAAACTTAGCTTTGATATCATGGTAAAGAATGTTAAAATTTAAACTGTCTGAAGGCTCTGCTAGGGTAAAACTTAGTGGGGCTTTTTTCATTTAAAAGCCTCCATTCAGCAACTTGGAAATTTCTGCAACTGACCAAAGTAGTCGGTTGCCAAATTTCACTGGGCGAATGCCGTAGCACTCTCCAGTTAGGCAATAGTTTTTGCGGATAGTCTGGTTTGCTCGATCAACGGCATGAGCATATTCACCAGTATTTATAAAGTCGCGACCAGCGGAAATTTTAGCAAGTGCGGACGGGATTGGGATTTGGTTGATCATCATATATTCCTCTTAATTGAGGCATGTGACAAAGCTAGTTATTAGCGTTGAATCACATGACGATACGAAATATATATCTGCTTTATGTTACTAGGTGTACCCTTTTAAAAACTACAATTCAACTGAATCTTCAGTATTTAATTGCATGAAACGTGTGGGTAAACTGGTTAAATCAATTAATTGTTTGATAACTTTATTGCAAGCTATTAAATATTGGTTTGTGATTCCGTCTACGCACTCTTAACTACGTTTAAACTAACCTGTACAGGTTCAAACTTAATGTTGGCTTGTTCTAAGATCCACGACTCAATTTTAATATGCCACATGCGTAATAAGTCCAATGGGCGACGGCGATAATGTTTTTC
>CAIYLB010000160.1 GCA_903926935.1 uncultured Pseudomonadota bacterium | reverse complement strand
TTTAAATCAGCATTTATATTTAGGCTTATTTTCACTGGAGTGTCATTTAGCACTTTACCCAATAGGCGCAGGCTATAAAAAACATATTGATCGATTTAGATCAGCCAATACCAGCCAAAAGATGGAGGCTGCTCTACGCCAAATCAGCTGCATTTTATATTTAAACGAAGATTGGCTTGAATCTGATGGCGGCCATTTGCGCTTATACGTTAACGCAATAGAAGCTAGCGGGGATTCTCCAGCGAGAATAGCTTCAGAAATTAATATAGCGCCACTTGGTGGTAGATTAATCATGTTCTTGTCAGACACTTTTTACCATGAAGTGCTACCAGCAATTAGGTGTAGAAAAAGTCTGACTGGCTGGTTTTTAACTCGTTAGAAACTACATGCCACCATCAATATACTTTTCTTATCAAGCCAAAGCGGCAGTACAGAAACCATTACACTCAACATTCACATAACCATCAAGATAAAGCGTGCATATTAGACTGATTAATTATCGATCGACGACAATAACGCCTGATAGCCAATTTGGTAATCTGGATACTGCAAAATAAAGCCTGTACGCAACATAGTTTGATTGCTGAGTCGCTTGCCACCGGTTATTTCGGCTTGGCGAGTGATTGCAATACTGGGCTGCATTTTTTGTGCAATCCAATTTAACACCTCAAACTGTGTCGCTGGCTTTGAATCTGTGACTATGTAGCAATGCAAAATTGGCTTATCGGCTAGTACTTGCTGTACTAAAAAAACAATAAAAGCGGCTGCATCATCTCTATGTATGCGATTACTCCAGCTATTTTGTACAGGCCATTTTTCTGGCGACTTAGCTAAGTTAATCATGCGCAAACGTCCTGGGCCATATATGCCAGACAACCTTAAAATGGTCGAATTACAAGATAAGCCATTGAGTAAATGTTCAGCCTCGAGTAGCCGCTCGCCACCAAAATCTGCCGGAATAGCAGGCATGCTTTCATCTAAGACAGCCTCTGTGTTTTGCCCATAAACCCTTGTACTTGAAACAAAAAATACGTGCTTGAGTTTTTTATTATCAACTTGTGTGGCCAATACATTCCGCAAGCCATCTACATAATGTGCCTTATATTGCGCGTCAGTTTGCCCATTAGCGGCAACGCAATAAATGAGGATTTTTGGTTGCAACGGTGCTAGCACTTCCAAGCTTTCAGCTTGGGTAACATCGGCGCAAATAAGCCTAACACCTTCAGCAGCAGTGCCACTGCGCCGGACGCCAGCAACTTCTATCCCCAAACGTACTAGTTGGCTTGCAACTTCGCCACCTAAGTCACCACAACCAATAATGAGTACTTTTAACATGATTTTAAATTCATTTAAACCTAGGTTTGTAAGTATTTTTCTGCCAACAATAGTCCAACAATTGTTTTACCATCCGTAATCTGGCCATTTTGTATCATGCCTAAGCAATCTGCAAAGCTCGCATCAAAGACTTCCATGGATTCATCTTCATCACGCTGATGCAATCCCAGAGTTAAGCCACGAGCAAGGTACATATGAATAACTTCATTAGAATAACCAATACACGGATGTTGATGACCTATCGCTAACCATTCAGTGGCGCTGTAGCCAGTTTCTTCTAGCAACTCACGCTGACCAGTAAGCAGAATATCTTCACCGGCATCTATTTTACCAGCGGGCAGCTCGATAAAAACTTGCTGAAGTGAATACCTAAATTGCTTTTCCAATACGACATTACCATTAGGCAACAGCGGGATAATTAAAACAGCACCGGGATGCATCACATATTCACGCTGGCAAATATTGCCGTTAGGCAAACGTACTTGGTCACACTTTACGGTTAACATTCCGCCAGAAGCAATCGTTTGCGAGCTTATATAATGTTCAGTTAAATCTAAATTCATCAAGCTGGCCATATGTTTTTTTACAATCAGTTAGTGATAAGTATTATGTGATTAATTTAAAATTAATACTTGTGAATTGAGCTTTATGTATAAAGCATTACTTGGAAATAGTATTTTTTGCTTGTATTTTATTCAACGCATCACTGACGAATTTTGCAAGTTTTTCTGCGGCTCGTGCTGTAGTGTTCTTATCTGACCACGAACTTTCCAATTGCGAAGCCTTTGCCATCAGAACATTCTTAGTTTTAATGTCTATCAATAAAATACGTGGATAAACAAATAAGTAAGTTGGCTTTAAAGCCACACCGATTAATAAATAATCCGCGCCACTACCCGCAGCTAACATTGCGGCATGCTCAACATTATCAAATAAATATGTTGCTGACTGCGTTGCTAAGTAAGATTCCAGCTTCTCGTTTGCGGGTAAAACCTCCACTCCCATTACTGCCAATTGGTGTTTGTATGTAGCAGTTAAGTAAGCAATACGCGCCAGCTCTTCTGGGGCATTAGGCAGATCAGTAAGATCATTAAGCTGAAAATCCAACACAATGACTTTGGGCTTTGTCCCAGCAAAAGCGGAGTTGCCAACTAAAGCAACCAAGCAGATCGTGATCAATAATTTAAAAATTAAATTTTTCATAGCAAACTTCCTCTCGAGGGTAATTTGAATATAACAATAAGCTACAAAGACAAATATCAAAATTCTCAACATAAATGTTAGAAGTTAATCTGACTGGGAAACTACCAGTATAGTTTTATGTACTGGATAGAAATGGTGAAAGTATGCGGGAATAACTTAGGGTGAATTTTCAAAAAACTCTAAAATCCAGATGCTCTAGTGAGTCACTTTAAGTAAGACAATATCTAACATCATTACGATAATTTACTATGGAGGTTTTAAGATACACTTTATTGTAACGCGTAGATTGCTAGGTGCCAAATTGCAAAGTACTGGTTCTTTTAACATTCACTTCCACAACGCCTTATAAACAAAGCCAGGAAAAGAAAAGACAATAAACAAACATGCAGTGATTGCGTAAAACTCCCAATCTTGGTGGGAGATTTGGCCGAATGTCGCCTTCTCTGCATATAGAGCGACCACACCTATCATAAAATATAAAATGATCAACTCTAACAAACACCAACCAAGATGCTTTGATTGAAGCTTATTAGAATCTTTGTGCACAGGGATCACATACAAAAATTTATTGGAAAACCAAGGTAGGTTTGCTGCCAATAAAATAAGGCTTAGTAATAGCCAGTTTGTACTAGAACCAATCAATCTAGCTCAAACTTCTGGTAATGGCGTAAATGCATAGCTCCATTAGGCCTTGCGGCATCATGCCGATAACTAATAATGCTAACGCATTGACCCCAAGAACAATGCGCATATCTAATGGTGCAACAATTGGTGAGTAGTCTAAGGGCTCGTCAAAATACATCAGCTTGATAATGCGTAAATAATAAAATGCGCCTATCACTGCCATTAATACAGCAAACACAACCAACCATAAATAGCCTGCTTCTAACGCTGCTTGTAACACGCTAAACTTGGCATAAAAACCCAAAGTTGGCGGTACGCCAGCCATGCTAAACATCACAATTAACATCAAAAAGGCATGCCATGGACTACGTTGATTTAAGCCCTTTAAATCATCCAACTGATCTGCTTCAAAGCCCTTTCGTGACAACAGTAAAATAATACCAAAACCAGCCAAAGTCATCAGCACGTAGCTCACTACGTAGAACATTGCGTAGACAAAACCATTCATACTAGCGCTCATCAGGCCATATAAAATAAAGCCTACATGCGAGATCGTAGAGTAAGCCAACATACGTTTTAAGTTAGTTTGTGCGATAGCGGTAATATTACCGATAACGATAGACAGCACCGCCATGATCACCAGCATTTGCTGCCAATCTACCACCAAGGTTGGCAAGGCTTGTACTAGCATGCGGATAATAAAAGCAAAAGCGGCCAATTTTGGCACCGAGCTAATGAGTAAGGTAACTGCGGTTGGTGAGCCTTCATAAACATCCGGCACCCACATTTGGAAAGGCACTGCGCCTAATTTAAACGCC
>CAIYLB010000159.1 GCA_903926935.1 uncultured Pseudomonadota bacterium | reverse complement strand
ATTTGTATGCCAAAGCCAACTCCAAAACCATTGGTATCACTCTGTATAGCACCTAGGCCACCTTTACAATTGGCTGAAGATAAATCGGTGTGTAGCCAAGCAACATCATTCTCAATAAACCTACCTAAAAAGCGCGCGGCATGAATATGGTCAGCACCACCTTCTAAGGTACATTGTTTAATATCCGCGATGTCGCTATCTAATGCGCTTTCATAGTCATCATCGTAAGGGAAGGGGACTATGCGCTCACCAGCTTTGGCACCAGCACCGACGGCAATGCAAGCCAATTCAGGGCGATTGCTAATAACACCACTCATGCGGTCGCCTAGCGCAGCCATCATACTGCCAGTAAGCGTAGCAAAATCTATAATTACATCTGGTTTCTCACGACTTGCCAGCGTTAATGTATCTGCCAACACCATGCGTCCTTCTGCGTCGGTATGAACGATCTCTATGGTCATGCCGTTTAGCGCAGTCACCACATCATTCTGTTTATAGGCTAACGGCCCAATATGATTTTGTGCAATGGCTAGCCAGCAATCGATTTTAATTGGCAATTGTTGTTGCGTTGCCGTAAGTAGAATTCCTAAAGTCACGGCACTTCCATTCATGTCTTCATGCATACCTTGCATATATTTAGCTGGCTTAATGTTATGCCCACCAGTATCAAAGCAAATGCCTTTACCAACTAAGGCGATATGTTTTTTAGCTTCTTTGGGCGTATAAGTTAAGTGTACGATGGCTGCATCAAGCGGATCACTACCTTGGCCGACTGCGTAGAATGCGCCTGCGCCCATTTTTTTAAGTGCAGGCATATCAAATTCTTCATGTTTCCAACCTTGTGTCTTGGCTAAAGCGGCTACTTTTTCGCGGTATACGCTGGGAGTTAATTCATTTGGTGGTGTAATTGTTAGTTGGCGGCATAATGTATTGCCTGCCACGCGCGCATTTACATAAGCATAATCGTGGCTTGCTTCATAACCGTAAATATTAATGTTTTTGAGCGGCTTGAATTTATGTTCTTTTTTACGGCTTGGTAATTCAGCTGCGTTGACGGTTGTCACATAGTAGGCGGCGCAGGCATGGGCTTCGCGGCTAGCTTCATCGCCAAACACACAAATGGCTAAACTCTCTGGTTGTTCATCTAATAATAATTTGGCAGCTTTGCGTAGTAGTACGTGGCGCTGAAACATGTTTAACTTCTTTGCCAAGACCACAAAACTAGCGATGCCGCCATTAGGCAGATCTAAGCTTACCGGCGATTTCGCTAAGTCTTTATATTCGCTATTCGTTCTTTTAAGTTTTGTGCGCAGTGATTCTGCAAAAGGTGTGTCGAATTCTTCTTTTTCTGTAAGTACAAGAAGGATGTGATTTTCAGAAGATAGTGACTTATCGCTACCAATCGCTGCAAATTGTGACAATTTTAATGACATTTAATTCCCCTTAACTCTTATATAATATGTATTACAACTGTAGCAGAACTTGTAAATACGCTCTGGTTTTGCTTGGTTTAACTTGACCAAAAAGCCTAAAAAAGCCACACTACTGGCTTAATTGAAATAGATTCAGTGGTTTTAATATTTTTTGATGCTATGTTCTTGTATAGAACAGCCTAGTTCAAGTTTAGTTGCTAGCGCGTTTTGTATATTTAGTGTTTTGTACATTTGCATTAGTGCTTTAATGCAAATTATACGCGTAGCAACCACAACACGGAGAAATCTCACGCATGACAACGAATTCGCAAGACACGACTCAAAACAAGGGTTTAATTGAAACCGATCCGCAAGAAACGCAAGAGTGGCTAGATGCGCTAACGGCAGTCATTGAAAATGAAGGCACAGAACGCGCCCATTTTTTACTAGAGGCCATGATTGATAAAGCCCGTCGCTCAGGTAGTAACTTGCCGTATAACGCGACGACAGCTTATGTAAATACCATTCCTACCCATTTGCAGGCTAAATTGCCTGGCGACCCTGAAATGGAACGCCGTATTCGTGCACTAGTACGTTGGAATGCCATTATGACGGTGTTGCGTGCTAATGAAAAATCACCAGGTGTGGGCGGGCATATTGCCAGCTTTCAATCTGCCGCTACTTTATATGACACGGCTTTTAATTATTTTTTCCGCGCAGCCAATGAAAACTTCGGTGGCGATTGCGTTTACTTCCAAGGCCATTCATCGCCAGGTGTGTATGCGCGTGCTTTCTTAGAAGGCCGTATCACAGAAGATCAGCTGACTAATTTCCGCCAAGAAACGGCTGGTAATGGTTTATCTAGCTATCCACATCCGTGGTTAATGCCAGACTTCTGGCAATTTCCTACCGTTTCTATGGGTTTAGGCCCAATCACCGGTATTTATCAAGCACGCTTTTTAAAATACATCCACGATCGTGGCATTGCCGATACCAGTGATCGCAAAGTTTGGGTATTTTGTGGTGATGGCGAAATGGACGAGCCAGAATCATTAGGCGCGATTTCATTAGCCAGCCGTGAAAAATTAGACAACCTTATTTTTGTGGTGAACTGTAATCTTCAGCGTTTAGATGGCCCAGTACGCGGCAACGGTAAAATCATTCAAGAGTTGGAATCGGATTTCCGTGGTTCTGGCTGGAACGTATTAAAAGTGGTTTGGGGTTCTTATTGGGATCCATTATTAGCCATGGATAAAGACGGTTTGCTTAAAAAACGCATGGAAGAATGCGTAGATGGCGAATACCAAAACTTTAAAGCCAAAGGTGGCGCGTATACGCGTGAGCATTTCTTTGGCAAATATCCTGAGCTAAAAGAAATGGTGGCGGCTATGAGCGACCAAGATATTTGGCGCTTGAACCGTGGCGGTCATGACCCACATAAAGTATATGCGGCTTATCATTCAGCCGTGAACCATAAAGGTCAGCCAACTGTCATTTTGGCTAAAACCGTTAAAGGTTACGGCATGGGCGAAGCTGGCGAAGGTCAAAATACTACGCATCAGCAAAAAAGCATGGATTTAACGTCACTTAAACAGTTTAGAGATCGCTTTGATTTGCCGATTACCGATGAACAAGTGGAAAGCTTGAGTTTTTATAAACCAGCGGCAGATTCACCAGAAATGCAATACATGGCGACACGCCGTGCGGCGATGGGCGGCTCTGTGCCTGCACGTAGACGTAAAGGTAACGAGCTCACTATTCCACCATTGTCAGCGTTTGAAAATATGTTGGTTTCAACTGGCGAGCGTGAAATTTCTACCACCATGGCATTTGTGCGTATTCTTTCTACTTTAGTGCGCGATAAACAAATTGGTAAGTTTGTGGTGCCTATCGTGCCAGATGAAGCACGTACTTTTGGGATGGAAGGCATGTTCCGTCAGTTAGGTATTTACGCCAGCCAAGGCCAGTTATATGAGCCTATGGATTCTGATCAAGTGATGTATTACAAAGAGTCTAAAGATGGTCAGATTTTAGAAGAAGGCATTAACGAAGCCGGTTCATTCTCTAGCTGGATGGCGGCGGCAACGTCATATTCAGTCACTGGCGTGCAGATGATTCCGTTCTACATTTTCTATTCTATGTTCGGTTTCCAACGTATTGGCGATTTAGCTTGGGCAGCTGGTGATTCACGTGCGCGTGGTTTCTTGCTAGGCGCGACCGCTGGCCGTACTACGTTGAATGGTGAAGGCTTGCAACACGAAGATGGCCACAGCCATTTGATGTCGGCGACCATACCTAACTGTATTTCTTACGATCCAACCTTTGCTTATGAATTAGCGGTAATTATTCAAGAAGGCTTGCGTCGTATGGTGCAAAATCAAGAAGATGTGTATTACTACATTACCTTGATGAACGAGAATTACACGCATCCAGAAATGCCAAAAGGCGCTGAGGCTGGCATCCTTAAAGGTATTTATAACTTTAGCAAATCAAAAGCTAAGGGCGAGAAAGTACAATTAATGGGTAGTGGCGTAATCTTGCGTGAAGTGATTGCCGCGGCTGAAATGTTAGAAAAAGAATGGGGCGTAGCTGCCGACGTTTGGAGTGTGACCAGCTTCAATGAATTGCGCAGAGATGGCTTAGATGCTGAACGCTGGAATATGCTGAACCCAGAAAAACCACAACGTTTAAGCTATGTAGCTGAAGCGATGCAAGGTGTACAAGGACCAACTATTGCCTCTACCGACTATATGAAAGCCTTTGCCGAGCAAATCGCTGGTTTTGTACCAGGTAGGTTTGTCGCTTTAGGCACTGATGGTTATGGTCGTTCAGATAGCCGTGAAGCGCTACGTAGCTTCTTTGAAGTAGACAGATATTACGTGGTGGTTGCCTCACTAAAAGCATTGGCAGATGAAGGTAAATTGCCGGCAAGTAAAGTGACTGAAGCGATTGTTAAATACAAATTAGACGCTAACAAGCCTAACCCAACTACCGTTTAAAAGGACGCACAGATGGCAATTCAAGACGTATTTGTCCCAGATATTGGTAATTTTGATAGCGTGGATGTGATTGAAATATTAGTAAAAGCGGGCGACGAAATCGCTAAAGAAGATTCGCTGATGACCGTGGAATCAGATAAAGCTTCGATGGATATTCCTTCGCCGTTTGCTGGCGTGGTAAAAGAAGTGAAAATGAAGGTGGGCGATAAAGCTGCTCAAGGTGGTTTGATTTTGACCATGGATGTCAGTGAAGCTGCGGCTAAGCCTGCAGCAGCACAAGCCGTTGCGGTGGCAGAAAAGCCAGCCGTAATTGCGGTTGCCATTCCAGAATCCAGTATTCCAAAATCTAGTATTCCAGAACCTAGCCGCCCAGCGCCAGAGCCACCAAAAACTATCGCGCCAGCACACCAACCTGCGCCAGTCGGTGCAAGTGCGGTGGTTGACGCAGGTAAACCATCACATGCGAGTCCATCGGTGCGTAAATTTGCCCGTGAATTAGGCGTGAATTTAGCTTTTGTTAAAGGTAGCGCAGCTAAGAATCGTATTGTGCAACAAGATGTGCAAGCCTACGTAAAAGGTGAGTTAGCTAAACCACGCACAGAAAACATGGGCGCAGGTTTGGGTAGTTTGGCTACCTTAGCTATGCCGGTGATTGATTTTAGCAAATTCGGTGAGATTGAAACCAAGCCACTATCACGTATTAAAAAACTTTCAGGTGCAAATTTACATCGTAACTGGGTGACTGCGCCGCATGTTACGCAGTTTGACGAAGCTGATATTACTGACTTGGAAGACTTTAGAAAGTCTATGCAAGCCGATGCTGAAAAACGT
>CAIYLB010000158.1 GCA_903926935.1 uncultured Pseudomonadota bacterium | reverse complement strand
CTCAGCTTCGTAGAAGCCAGCGTCCATAGTTTTTAAGTCAACTAAGATTTTGTTGTTTGGGAATTTAGCGCGAAGAACTTCAAGCAATTTAACACCGTTATGCTTGATGCATGGTGTACCGATTTCAAGAATGTCTACGTGTGGAGCAACTAAAGCTGCTAAAGCAACAGTACCGTCAAAATCTAATGAATCTAAAGCCATTTGTGTTAATGCCATGGTGTTTCTCCGTTTAATAATTTTTAAAATGTTACAGGTTTATTGCTATTTTAGTCATAAAACCAGACCAACCCGCACTGTGACTTTAGGTCAATATGCCAGTAATGAAAGCTTTTAAACTACAATTCTTGTATTACAAAAAACTGGACACTTATAGTAAATGTCTAGATAACTTATGTCAATTCTAAACTTACTTGATTACAGTTTTATTACATATAAATGTGTATTTTTAAATCAAATAATTATAGTTTTTCGCTTAAAGCCGCTTCAAGTTTGTTTTGATCAGCTACAAAACCACGGATACCTTCTGATAATTTTTCAATTGCCATTGCATCTTGGTTTAATTCAAAACGGAACTCAGCTTCAGTCATTTTTGCAGAAGGTGTTTTTGTCGCGCCATTGTCTTTCATTACTTGCACTAAAGTACCTTCTGTTGCTGCCAAATCTTGCAACAAGTTTGGTGAAACAGTTAAACGATCACATCCAGCCAAAGCAATCAATTCGCCAGTGTTACGGAATGAAGCACCCATTACCACTGTTTTGTAGCCATGTTCTTTGTAGTATGCATAGATTGCACGCACTGAAACCACACCTGGATCTGTTTCTTGTGTGTATTCTGTACCTGGATTTTTCGCTTTGTACCAATCTAAGATACGACCAACGAATGGTGAAATCAAGAACACGCCAGCTTCAGCACAGGCACGTGCTTGGCCAAAACCGAACAACAATGTAAGGTTACATTGAATGCCTTCTTTTTCTAAGATTTCGCCAGCTTTGATGCCTTCCCATGTTGAAGCTAATTTAATCAACACGCGGTCTTTACCAATACCAGACTCCTCGTAAAGTTTGATTAATTTACGGCCTTTAGCCACCATTGCATCTAAGTTGAAAGATAAGCGCGCATCCACTTCAGTTGAAATACGACCCGGCACTTCTTTAGAAATTTCAGCACCAATTAACACTGCTAATTTGTCAGCTGCGCTGTCAATTTGTTCAGCTTTAGTACCACCTTGAGCTTTAGCGTAAGCAATAGCAGTTTCAATTAATGGCGCATATTGTGGTAATTGGCTTGCTTTCAAAACTAATGATGGATTAGTGGTTGCATCTACAGGCTTAACTGCTTTAATCGCCTCTACATCACCAGTATCTGCCACGATTGTGGTCATGGTCTTTAATTGCTCTAATAAACTTGCCATTGCTTGCCTCCTGAAAATTATTCAAAGTATCTCAAACGCTTAATCAAGAAATCATATTTAAACGTTGAGTCTTACACAAAATCTAGTGCAAGATTATATCTTAAAATTCAGGGACTGTCGCCATCACGCCTTTATTTCCAGCAGATTATTTTGTTCTTTTGATTAAAAAAACGTGAACTTTAAGTCATCAACAAACTTAACCTTACTGCAAAAAACTAGCTAACAAGGTCGCTACTGTTAAATCCGCACTTGTGCCGGGATTGATTTTGCGTAGTTTAAGTGAGGCGTCCCACTCCAGCAATTTTTGCTGTATTAATTTGGGATTATCGACGGCCCAATACTCAATCTCCAGCGCTTGTGCTTGAACCATCACAAGCTTAGCCAAGTCATCGCCATACTTGCGAACTATATGACTATCCAACAGGTTCGCCATAAAACCAAGATATAAAGCCGTAGTTGCCCAAGCCTGATTTTCCCAACGCTCAAGCGCCTCAGCATAACGGGCTAATCCGTAACCAAATATATCTGAGAAATCATGACTATACTGCCAAGCAATACGATCTCTAGACTTTGCAGACTGCATCATTTTAAGCAACGTCACGCTAGGTTTCTGATGAACATCGTTTTCACTAGCGTTTCCTAAGCCGGCCGGATTGGCAAGCACAATGGCCTGACCAGCGAGAAGCGCGTCATCAATCGTTAGCTGGTTTAAAGTATGTATTAAACTTTGCCGAAAAGTCTGTACATCAGTACGGTGTAAAGCCGCATGAATAATGGGGGCGCATAATAAAACCAAACCTAAATTGGTATTCAAACCAACGGCGCTTTGTGTCGCTTCTACCGCATTGAATATACGCTCACCTACACTGCAATCAGTTTGTGCGATTAAATTCGCAGAGGCGTCTGCGCTATTAATAAAATCGTAGATTGTCATGCCGTGACCATCAGCAAATGCGTGTACATTTCCAGGTTTTAAGGCTTGCAATTCTGCCATGCAGGCATTTTTATAAGCTGCGGCTAATTGTTCTGAAGTGTATCTTTTAAACGACATAATAAAATATTTCTTAAATTTTTGTTAAAAAATCATCAACCAATAACTGCGCCACATTTAATTCAGTCACGCTTTGCAGACCTTTCCATGCCGGAATACTATTAACCTCTAATACGTAATAGTCGCCGTTAGCCGCCTGAATAATATCTACGCCACAATAATCAATAGCAACCGCAGCAGCAGCCTTTAATGCTAGTTCGCTCATGCTTTGATTTTGCTCGGCAACTTCACAACGTCCGCCAGCGGCAACATTATTAACCCAACTAGCACCAATACGTTTCATGGCGGCAACCACCTTGCCATTAATCACAAATATCCGATAATCGTGTGGCGCATCTTTGCCGGCAATCATTAGCGTTTCTATCAGTTGCTGAAAATAATACACGCCATCTACAAATTGCTGCATAGGCACAGGCAGCGGTTCATGAGCTAGCATCTTACGTACGCCTAATCCCTGCGAACCAAATAGCGGTTTAATGACTAAAGTTTGATTATTTTTCGCTGCAATTTGGCGAATAGATTCGGCATGAGTTCGTGATTCAGCAATCCACGTTGGCGGTGTTGATACGCCGTGTAATTTCAACAAAAAACTGGTCATGGCTTTATCAACCGTACGCTCGATGGCTTTAACATCGTTGTAAATAACAACGCCCTGCATGGCCAGCATATGTAATACGTTTAAGCGTGTAATCACCTGTTGAAGCGTGCCGCCAGAAACGCCGCGAACAAACACGGCTTTGGGCAACTCATTAAAATACGGAATATTAATTTGCGGCCTATCGCCAGACAAATCGATGACACACGCTTGTAGTGAAACAAACACCGCCTCTACGCCGCGCTGGGCAAAAGCTCGCTTTAGTTGCGCGCCATGCCAACCAGCATCATCAGTAAATATTGGGATTTTCAAATAGAGACCATTAACTAAAATAGTTTTTCGTTACGAGGCAAATACTGACTTGATTGTTAATTTATATCTGAATTAACACTAGAACTTAGCTGAGCGCATAGATAGCAGAAAGATTTCGCCACCAGCCATAAGCGTCCATACCATAACCAAACACATAACAATCCGGCACATCTAGGCCAACAAAATCGGCGGCAATTGGCTTGGTGTGGCTTAATGTTTTTTCGACCAATACTGCAGACAAAACAACTTTTGCGCCCAATTCCAAGCACTTCTCTTTAATAGCCAACAAAGTAATGCCTTCATCTAAAATATCATCCAACAGCAATACGGTACGATTGCTTAGATTCAATTTTGGTAAAGACTGCCAAGTTAGGGTTTTGCCAACCGTTTTATTTTGATAGCGGCTGGCGTGTACATAATCCACTTCCAAAGGAAACATTAACTGTGTTAATAGCTGACCGGTAAAAACAACACCACCGCCCATCACGCAAATCACAACTGGACTTTTATCGCTAAGTGCCTCAGTAATTTCTTGACTTAAACGTGTAATCGCCGCCTCAATAACTGCTGGCGCATGGATTAACTGTGCATTTTCTAATAATTGTTTTGGGGTTTGTTGGTTCAAGATTATTTGGCTTTCTGTGTTGGTATTTACAAATTGGCGCCGAACTTTAAACTCGTTATCAACAGGTCACCATCTAAATTAAAAATCTAATGTAAGGTAATTGGCGCCTCTAAAATAACATTACTCTCAACAGAAACTTGATATTGCGGGCTATATTCTTCTACCCAAAATTTCAGCTCGTCTTTAATATGCGCTTCGTTAGCACTTTGCCTTGACTTTATCCAACTTAAAAGCTTATTCACCCAAACATTATCCACTGGTCTAGCCAAGGCAATTCTCAACTTTTCATGTGGAGTCGGCATGGTATGTTCATCATCGGCAAGCAATTCTTCATAAAGTTTTTCGCCGGGCCGTAAGCCAACATATTCGATTTTAATATCATCCACTTGCAAGCCAGAAAGCCGAATCATATCTGCCGCCAACATTGCAATTTTAACCGGTTCGCCCATATCCAGCACAAAAATCTCGCCGCCCTTACCCATCAAGCCAGCCTGCATGACGAGCTGCGCAGCCTCAGGAATCGACATGAAATAACGAGTAATCTCGGGATGTGTAATAGTCACCGGCCCACCGCTGGCAATTTGTTCTCTGAATTTAGGAATCACACTGCCGCTGCTGCCGAGCACATTGCCAAAACGCACAATAATAAACTTGGTTGCAGGCTTACCATTAAGATTGCTTTCTTCAAGCAAAGCCTTACTTTGCAAACCTTGGCAAACCATTTCAGCAAGCCGTTTACTCGCACCCATCACATTAGTTGGGTTAACCGCCTTATCCGTTGAAATTAATACAAACTTGGCAACACCAGCCTCACTACAAGCTTGCGCCAGCGTGTGTGTGCCGATTACATTATTAGAAAGCGCTTCCCAGACATTGCCATTTTCCATCAAAGGCACATGCTTGTAAGCCGCCGCGTGAAACACCACAGCAGGCTGATATTCTGTCAGCAAGTCCTTAACGCGTTGAATATTTTTAACATCACCAGTCATATACAACAATTTAGTAGGTGCATTCAAACGACTTAACTCTTGTTCTAATTTATACAGCGCGTACTCAGAAATATCTAAACAAACTAAACTGCTAGGCTTGTACTTAATAATTTGTCGACAAAGCTCAGATCCAATAGAACCGCCTGCACCGCTCACTAAAACGGCCAGTCCTTCTAGCAAAGCATGTAAACCAAGGTTATCGAGCTGAACGGCATCGCGACCAAGTAAATCCTCCACATCTACGCGTCTAATTTGCGAAACACTCACCTTGCCGCTCATTAAATCATCAATCGCTGGAACGGTAAGCACCTCTAAGCCAAGCTGATTCGCAAATTCCATCGCATGCCTACGCTTTTGGTGGTGTGCAGAAGGCATGGCAATAATCACATGATTTGCCATGTAACGTTTACTAATGTCAGCAAGATTTTGCAAATTACCTAACACTTTAATACCAAGTATCTCGCGCCCAAACATGGCTTTATCGTCATCTAGCAAACCGACTACCCGCCATTGCGTACTACGTGCAAGATCTTTAACCAAAGCCATGGCAGCCTCGCCGGCACCAAGAATAACCACCGGCGCACCTTGTTTAAAAGTGGTGCCGTATAACTGATGCTCTTTCCAAGCACGATAAGTAAATCGGCTGCCGCCCATCATCATCATTAACAATAGTGGATCTAAAATCAGCACAGAACGGGGAATGACAATATTATGACTAAGCATAAACAGGCCAGCCGCAACAATAACCGCCGCAGTCGCCACAGATAATATGATGCGCTGTAAATCCGGCACGCTGGCAAAACGCCACATACCCCGATACAAACCATAAGCGATAAAAACAGCGCCCTGCAAGGGTATTATCCAGACAATAGATTGCAACATGTATTGCACATGCTCCGCTGGAATAGCAAAATTAAAGCGCAATAGATAAGCCGCAAACCATGCGACCAATGCGACGGTTAGATCGTGCAAGAAGGCCAGAAAAGTATGTGGATTAATAAGTGCTTTTTTCATTCAGTGGATCATTTACTTTCGTATTTTGCTGCGGTTATTATTGTCATTCTTTTGTATCAAAATAAGCTATCAAGCCTATCACTGTAACTATAGGCCTCTGCACTTTGCCAAATTAGCTACAATTTAATATATACCTCTAGTTACCGTCATCCCGACGCAGGTCTGGATCCAGTGTCATATTTACCGTAGTATACCGAAACTTGCCACCATAACAAATGCTCTACGTCACACTGAGATCAATGCTGAATACCGTCTCTACGCAACACTTTCAAAAACGTCAGAAAAATAATTTTCAAATCAAACAAAAAAGACTGATTATTCATATAATCCACATCCAATTTTACCTTTTCTGGAATAGGCAATTCATCTCTGCCATTAATCTGCGCCCAGCCAGTTAAACCTGGCACAAGGTTATCCACTCCATAATGCGTACGCAAAGCAACTAAATCATCTTGATTAAACAGCGCTGGCCGTGGCCCTACAAAACTCATATCGCCACGAATAATGCTCAACAGTTGTGGCAGCTCATCCAAACTAGATTTGCGTAAAAAAGAACCAATCGGTGTTAAGAACTGCGCTGGATTAGATAAAAGATGGGTTGCGACGGCAGGCGTATTTACCTGCATCGTGCGGAATTTAGGCATTTTAAAAATACGGTTAAAACGGCCTACGCGGTCAGACCAATAGAGAATTGAGCCCGGAGAAGTTAGCCAGACCGCCATAGCCACCACCAAAATAGGTAATAGCAAAATAATTAGCACTAATAACGCTAAACATAAATCAAATAAACGCTTCATTAAGCCCTTTGTCTTGTAGCTTTTTATATTTAAAATGCGGGCTCAGTTGGTAGGCTTTGCACAAATTTTTCAGAACAAAAGTTTTCTTTCTAACTCTTAATATGGTCTAATTTTTTGCCTG
>CAIYLB010000157.1 GCA_903926935.1 uncultured Pseudomonadota bacterium | reverse complement strand
ATTCAGCGCGTCCGTGCACTCAATATGTTTTTACATGATATTTATCATACACAAGAAATAATACAGGCTGGCATTGTACCTGCGAGTATTTTGGCCAATTCTCAATATCGGCCTGAGATGTTTGGTGTAGATGTGCCTAATGAAATTTACGCACACATTGCGGGAATTGATTTGGTACGTACTAGTGAATCACAATTCTACGTGTTGGAAGATAACTTACGTACCCCTTCCGGCGTGTCTTATATGTTAGAAGACCGCAAAATGATGATGCGGCTTTTTCCTGAATTATTCCGCCGTTATTCCATTGCACCAGTTGACCATTATCCACAGGTGTTATTGAAAAATTTACGTGCCGTGGCGCAAGATGGCGTGCATGAACCAACCGTGGTGGTGTTAACGCCAGGCGCCTATAACAGTGCGTATTTTGAACATGCCTTTTTGGCGCAACAAATGGGCGTTGAACTGGTAGAAGGCCCAGATTTATTTGTGCGTAACAATGCGGTATATATGCGCACCACTCAAGGCCCGCAAAAGGTCGATGTGATTTATCGTCGCGTAGATGATGATTATCTAGATCCACTGGTATTTAATGCCGACTCTATGCTTGGTGTGCCCGGTTTGCTTTCTGTCTATCGAAATGGCGGCGTAACCTTGGCCAATGCGGTTGGCACTGGCGTAGCAGATGACAAAGCAACTTATATTCACGTACCGGCGATGATTAAGTTTTATTTAGGCGAAGCACCACTATTAGAAAATGTACCGACTTATGAATTAAGTAAAGCCGATGATTTAGCCTACACTTTGGCGAACTTAGCTGAACTAGTGGTAAAAGAAGTGCAGGGTTCAGGCGGTTACGGCATGTTGGTGGGACCAGCTGCAAGTAAACAAGAATTAGCCGACTTTAAATTACGCATTATTGCTAATCCAGCCAATTATATTGCCCAGCCAACCCTGGCACTTTCAACCTGCCCGACTTTAGTAGAGCAAGGTATTGCGCCACGTCATGTGGATTTGCGGCCTTTCGTGTTGTCAGGAAAAACTGTCACGCTAGTGCCAGGTGCGTTATGCCGGGTTGCGATGAAAGAAGGTTCGCTAGTGGTTAATTCATCGCAAGGTGGTGGTACAAAAGACACTTGGGTATTACAAGAAAGTGTTGCAGAAAATCGTGAGCCTAGCGCTAGCCTACAACCTATTATTGAAGAGGTGGCAATATGTTAAGTCGGACAGCAGATCACCTTTATTGGATGGCACGCTATATAGAGCGCGCAGAAAACATGGCACGCGTGTTAGACGTGACATATAACATGTCTTTAGTACCTAATGCGGCAGAAAGTGAAGCCGCATTATGGGTCACTGCACTAGAGATTTCTGGCAATGTAGATGCATATCAGCGTGATTATTTTAAGCATGAAACTGACGAATATACCGCCGCTGGTGTGATTCATTATTTGGCGATGGACAGTAATAATCCCTCCAGCATTTACAATTCACTGCGTAGTGCGCGTGAAAACGCACATGCTGTACGTGTCGCAATGACTTCCGAAACTTGGGAAAATATCAACGTACTGTGGTTGGAGTTTAGTCAATTTATAGACCAAGATTTAGCCAAACATGGCTTACGTGAATTTTGTGATTGGGTAAAGGCGCGCTCACATTTGTTTAGAGGTGTGTGTTTTGGCACTATGCTGCGTGATGATGCGTTTAGTTTTGTGCGCTTAGGCACATTTATTGAACGCGCTGATAATACCGCACGACTCTTAGATGTTAAATATCACTTACTATTGCCCAAACAAGAAGAAATAGGCGGCGCCGTTGATTATTATGAGTGGAGTGCCGTGCTACGTTCAGTATCGGCTTTTCAGGCTTATCAGAAAATTTATAGCGACTCTATTGAACCGTGGCGAGTTGCTGAATTACTGGTATTAAGGCGCGATATGCCACGCTCTCTGCATGCCTGTTTTGACGAGATAACGTTGATATTAGAGCAGCTTTCTGGGGCTAGGCAGACCGAATGTCGGCGTTTGGCCGGCGAATTACATGCAAAATTACGCTTTGGAAAAATGCGCGGTATTTTTCAAAGTGGCCTGCACGAGTTTTTGGATGATTTTGTTAAAGCCAACAACAAACTTGGTGCAGAAGTACATAAAACATTTTTCAGTATTGCGACCAGCTAATATGTTACTCAATATCGAGCATCACACCCGCTATGTTTACAGTGAAGCGGTCAATTACACTATTCAGCAACTTCGCCTAACGCCACAAAATGGTTTTGGCCAGCATGTTAAACGATGGGATATTAAGGTGGCTGGTGCGCTTCATCCTACCGAAGATACCTACGGCAATAGTACTCACGCGCTAGTGATTGATAGTCCGCATCAAGAAATCTTAATCGTGGCAATGGGCGAGGTTGAGACTGGACTAGAAGTCATTTCTCAACATGAAAACTTACCCTTAGCGATTTACCTGCGCGATACGCCACTGACGCTTAGTAACGATGCTATACGCACCTTTGCCGCTCAGTTTAAAACTGACCTGCACAGCCAATCTGTGGCTTTAGAAAACATGATGCACACGCTATTAGAGCGTGTTAATTACCTCACCGGAGCAACGCAAGTCACCACCTCGGCTGCTGAAGCTTTTTTACTAGGACAAGGCGTTTGCCAAGACCATGCACATATTTTTATTTCATGCTGCCGCAGCATGGATTTACCTGCACGTTATGTAAGTGGCTATTTATTTACCGCCGATGGCAGCTTGATGCAAACGCACGCATGGGCAGACGTGTATTTAAGTAATATTGGCTGGCAAAGTTTCGATGTCTCTAATGGTTGTCGCGCAGGAGAAACCCATGTGCGGCTAGCCACTGGCCTAGATTACCGTAGTGCCAGCCCGGTAAGTGGTATGCGTTCTGGCGGTGGCGTTGAAGGTATGGCGAGTAGCGTAATTGTGAATCACGCAGGCTTGCCTTTAGTGCAGCAACGCCGTGTTGATAACAATGAATTAGTTAAAAATGCTGAGTTGATGAGGCAGGCACAGCAATTGCAACAATAGAAATATTTAAATATTAAAATTTACTGGCACCTGTCCAAGTCTGCCTTATGCGAGTAATTAAAATAAGCTTATGATCGTTCATCCCCCTTCTGAAGTCCTTGATGTTTCAATTGCCATTCATGACGCTGTAGCACCGGTGTTTTTATTAACCGGTATAGGCTCAATTCTGGGCGTGTTGGTGAATCGATTAGGTAGGGCAATTGATCGTGCCAGATATTTAAACGCATTACATGCCGACCAGCGAAATAGTTTTTTAGATGAGTTAGATCTCATTGCAGTAAGAACCTCTTGGATGAGATGGTCTGTTGGATTATTTATATTCGCTGGATTATGCGTATCTTTAGCAATCGCATCAATTTTCATTGGCGTCGCTATTAATATTCACTTATCGACTTTCGTTTTAACGACGTTTATTACAGCAATGTTCTCTTTGATTTTTGGCTTGCTGTGCTTCTTGAGGGAAATTATTTTAGCTTCACAAGAAGTTATTACACGGCACCGACAAGATTTAAATGATCGATAAATAAGTCGTATGCGCATTGCTAGATTTTCGTTATATTGTTTATCGCTATAGAATTTATAGCATTAGAATTTATTCAGGTAAAAATCCCTGCTAATGTTATGATTTAGCTTAATTGTTAAACCATATCTTTCAACCAAATTTAGAGTAAGTTATGACTTATTGTGTAGGATTATTATTAGAACAAGGATTGGTCTTTGCCTCTGACACGCGCACTAATGCAGGTGTAGATCAAGTAGCCATTTCTCCAAAAATGCACGTATTTGAAGTTAAAGGTGACCGTGTCATTGTACTAATGACTGCCGGTAATTTAGCTATAACACAGGCTGTAATCGGTCATTTAAAAGCCGCTGTAGACAATAACAAAGCGGATAGTAAGCACTTGCATAACGTCGACAATTTATTTGATGCGGCAAGTTTAGTTGGCGCAGAATTACGCGCGGTATTCGAGCGAGATGCCGAATATCTTAAAAATCACAATATTGAATTTAATGCGACTATTTTGCTTGGCGGTCAAATTAAAGGCGAAAAGCCGCGTTTATTTAACGTCTATGCCGCCGGCAATTTTATAGAAACCAGTATGGAAACGCCCTATTTCCAAATAGGCGAAACCAAGTATGGCAAGCCGATTATTGACCGAGTGGTGAAATATAATACCGAGATGATGGATGCCGTAAAATGCCTGCTTATTTCATTCGACTCAACCATTAGAAGTAATGTTACCGTCGCGGCGCCTATTGATTTGCTACTCTACAGAACTGATACTTTGCATGCCGATTGTTATCAGAGAATTGCAGAAAATGATCCCTATTATTTAAAGATCAGGCAAGGCTGGGCGGATGGCTTAAAGTCTGTTTTTAGTGGACTACCAAATCCAGACTGGTGTTAAATTATTGCTGTTAAATTACTTGCGTTAAATTTCAGAATTAATATTAATTTAACTTCTATCCTCTGACTTTTAACTTTTAATTTAGAAAGTTAATATGGCGTTGTGTCTTTAGCACAGCTGATTATCAGCGCTGTATATGACTTAATGAATAGCTATGCCATCCGAATTAATCTGTAATTTGTTTGGCTACGCTGATTTGCAAGCTTCGTGCAGGTGCTAAGATCGGTGCCTGAGCTTCAGAACATTATTAGAACTTAACTAACAGCTTGAACTTAGGCAATCTAACGTGTTCAAAATGGTAGCGTTTAACGATTGCTGTCGCACCCACGACACAAATTACGTTAAACTAATTAACAACCTATCACCTTAATATTGACCATGAACAGTCCCTTATTCCCAAATACGCCATTTCCAAACACGCTATTTCCAAGAACCCCTATTTTAAATGGTGGCGACGTCGAAGCAACGCGCGAAGCGCTGCTCAATTATTTTTTATCCACTTCTAATCGCTATGAGCAGTTATTTGAAACGCTGGCTAATGAACAGGCTTACCAGTTAAAACCTATAGCGCTGCGTCATCCATTGATTTTTTACTTTGGCCACACCGCGACTTTTTTCATTAATAAGTTGTTGTTGGCAGGCTTGCTGAAGGAACGCATCAATCCAAAATTTGAGGCAATGTTTTCAGTAGGCGTGGATGAAATGAGTTGGGATGATTTGAATGATGCCCACTACGATTGGCCAACTTCTGTAGAGCTTAAGCATTATCGCAATCAAGTCCGTGAAGTGGTAGAGACACTGATTAAAACCGCACCGCTGACCTTGCCAATTGATTGGCAGCATCCATGGTGGGTGATTATTATGGCAATTGAGCACGAGCGTATTCACCTGGAAACTTCTTCTGTATTAATCCGCCAGCAAGCGCTAGCGCTGGTAAAACCACATGCTGCTTGGCCAGCTTGCACGCGCACAGGCGCCGCACCAAATAATTCATTAATCACCATTCCAGCCGGTGAGGTATGTTTAAATAAAGAACACAATGCGGCAGAATACGGTTGGGATAACGAATACGGCTTACATGAAGCGCACATTGCCGAATTTCAGGCGAGTCGCTATTTAGTGAGCAACGGCGAGTTTTTAGACTTTGTCACGGCCGGTGGTTATAGCAATGACGCCTATTGGAACATTGAAGGCGCACAGTGGAAAAACTTTGCCCTAGCGACGCATCCTACATTCTGGCTACGCAAAAATGATACATGGCACTTACGTCTAATGACTGAAGAAGTCGCCATGCCATGGGATTGGCCAGCTGAGGTGAATTATCACGAAGCCAAAGCCTTTTGCAATTGGAAGGCGCAGCATACTGGCCTAACCGTGCGCCTGCCTAGCGAGGACGAATGGTATCGTTTGTATGATTTTGCCGGAATGACGGCTGTGCCTGATAAGCAAGTGGCGGCTGCAAATATCCATCTCGATTATGCCGCTTCAGCCTGCCCAGTGAACGATTTCAGTCATGGCGACCTTTATGATGTGACCGGCAATGTTTGGCAATGGACAGAAACGCCGATCTATCCGCTGAGT
>CAIYLB010000156.1 GCA_903926935.1 uncultured Pseudomonadota bacterium | reverse complement strand
TGCGCCAACATTCCTGGGTGCAAATCGTCCTCATTTAATGTCGCTTGCTGCTGAGAGTTAATATCTTCAGCAATATTCACCAAATGTTTAAAGTAGCTAAAAGCGCGCACCACGGAAATCGTTTCATCAGGCGTTAGCTTATTTAATAGACTGCTTAATTGCTGACTTGCACCCTCGCCACCCTTGCGATGACAGGCGACCGCCGTTTGGCGGATATCTTCTATGACACCAAATATATGAGCGCCATCTTTTGCTAGGATGGTTTCGCCTAACACTCGTCCCAAATAGCGAATGTTATCTTGCATGGTTTTTTCATAATTAACATGGCTGGCACTCATTACCTTATTCCTCACTAATATCCTCAAAACTTCAGGCCTAGTAATTCTTAAGCAACAAACAGACCAGTTTAATTGGCTGAGCTAAAATCCTCAAAGCGCTAAAGTGGCTGTTGCAAAAACCTGTAAAAATACTATGCTGATACACGAACACTGATAAGGATGAATTGTATGAATTTTAAAGATTTAAAGTTCTATCAGAAAGTACAGGATGCCGCACGCTATACGCTGGATAACATTACCGACTTCATTAGACCTGGAATAACGGAGATAGATGTAATTGAAAAGTGTGATGACTTACAACGCAAGTCTGGGATTAATTGTTATTGGTATAAATCCCTACCCGCACTTGTATTGGCAGGCGAGCATACTTTATTAGCCATTTCATCTACCGAATATGAACCAAGCAATAGGCCAATTCAGGAAAATGACTTAGTCACTATAGACTTAAATCCATCAATAGCAGGCTATTGTGGTGATTATGCGCGGACTTATTATGTTGAAAATGGCGTTGCTAGGCGCTCACCATTATCTAATTTGGAGTTTATTGCAGGAGCGTATGCACAAGATTCTTTGCATGCTATGTTGTTAAAAGTAGCTCATAAAGACATGACTTTTAATGAGCTTTATCAATTAATACATAAAGAAATTGAACGCTTGGGTTTTGAGCAACTAGATTATCTTGGCCATGTTGTACAAAAAGAGATGAACAATCTTGATTTCATTGCGCCGGATATAACACTTACGCTTATAGAGGCTGGATTATTTACCCTTGAACCACAAATTCGGCTAGTAGGTGGAAATTATGGATTCAAACATGAAAATATTTACTACTTTAAAGATGAGCGCTTACATGAGCTGTAAGTAATGTTTAGAAAGAATAAGGCTGACATCGCTGTCAGCCTTATCTATATTAGTGACACATACCCTGTTGCGATAATGCTGATAGTAGCCATAAAGTTTAAAAAATCTAACAATGCATGGTGGCGACCATACGGGATTTTCCGTATGTAATCCTTGAATATACTAAATTTAATCAATCAAACAGAGTTTTCCATAGCTTTAACGCCTTAGGGTAAAAGTTTAAGTAATGTGTAGCAACCCAGCTTTCTGAAAGCTCCAAATAGTCTGCCGTATTCGATAAGACAAATGGCCCCTTCTTTCGATCTTTAAAGCTATCGAGGAGCTTTTTTGGAAGGTGGTGATTATAGAGTTCAGAGATCAACGAGTTGACATTATCCTGAGTTAGGTTTGATTGTTTAGACTGCACCAACTCTAGTACGTTGAATAATACTTCATCACGCAAGCTAATTAAGTCTTCTTTTGATATTTTTAATTTAATCGATGTTTCATTCAACTCTTTACCCATCTCCTGAAAACCTAAATCAGGCTTAAGCTTTGTTGATTTTATTGCTTTTATGTTAAAGACATAGTCGGAATTTTCTACAAAGTCATCATCTAGATCGGAATCCTTATCATCAATATTTATCTTCGGAGGTTTGGTTCTTAGTTTCCGCTTTTCTGAAAAGGCACTGAATGATTTGCTAAATTTCTGCCAACGCTTCGGCCACTCAAAATCAAAATCAATGGAATACATCTCAACTTCGCCAGGGTTATCAATTTCAACCAGCAACCCAATATTAATCAATTGTTCAACGATTGTTAAAACATGATGCTCAGGAACGCCAATATCTAACCAATACTCCTCGAATGGTAGGGAGCTGATTTCGGGTGCTAGGCTGATAGTTTCAATAACAAATTTGAGTAAGTTATCAACCTCAACAACAGTAGCTAATTTTGAATTGCCCCATTTTTTGAATTGGTCGTCTTCGTAAACATATCTATCAAATCCATCAATAAGCAGGCCACCCAGCCAGTGATTAACCGTTTCCCTGATCACAAGAGTCCATAATTCAATCGAGGTAACGCTTGGTTGATGATCACTAACAGCTTTGAGCAATTCTCTGAATGTGAAGGTCCGTTCAGAGCTGAACCATTCATCCGAAATCTTCTGATAGGCTTCTTCTATTGGTAATAATGTGAAAGATTCAGTAAGGCTTGATTTTGTAAAACTCGAAGCTACATCAAAACCACTTGGGCGATTTGAGGTAGCTAAAATTGATTTAACTTTTACAGATGATGATGAAAGCTTGACTCTTGCTCTTGGTGCTGTCCACTGTAACTCATCAAGTGCTTTTACGAGCTCATCTCCTTCATTGATAACTGGAGCACTGGCAGAGTCCCATAAACCATGAAACCATTCCAGTGACTCATTAACGATTTCTGGATCATCAACCAGTATTGATAGTTCATCACGCCCAAGCATGCCTTTATCAGTAAAATTAGCTGACCCTAAAAATAGTAAATTGTTTCCAATAGCTACTTTCGCGTGCAAATCAGGTACATGCTTAATGCGGTCTAAATTTTTAATAATAAATTGCCAGCACCTAGCTCTATGTATTCTATTGCCTGATGAAAGCCAGGCTTCAACATCTGATAGTAGTTTCCAGTCATCAGCATTATCCAAAATTCTATTAAGGAAACTTAGCCCGATGTATGGACTGGCAAGATATAGAGGATTAGCGTTATTTGATACTTGAAGTAATGCCGCATCAAACGGTGAAATATCGCCTGAATTATTTGGTTTGTGATAAATCAGCTTCATCGAGTAAGTGTGGAATTAATTTCTTTGTATATTAAACTACTTTGTACTATTTAGTTGGTAACAACTTTTTCAAACAAAGCAACACAGATTTAGCAATCCAATTATTAAAATAATTAACCTATTGTATTTATTTATATTACTAAAAATATTTGGTGGTTAGGCACATTACTGGCACACCTAGTACCTTTTAACGCCAGCTCTTGGTGCTTTTCTTAACTTCATCGTACGTCGCAATCTCCCTCCAATACTTACGACCATGCCCATACTCCTCCTCCAGAGCATAAAAAAGTCGCTTGTATGGCTGACCTTTGTTTTCAAAGTGACAGTATATGTGAGGAAAATTATAAAACTCATCACCTTCAACATTCATTAACTCAATTGAATCATAGGGTATCTCACCCATGAGCATGGCATTAAATCCTGAATTTTCACTGATTTTATAGTTAGGTGCTCTGAGTCCGTTAGGACAATCCACAAGGCCCTCCCAACCAAGATACCGCCGTGATATGTAGCGAGCAACCCAACCCTGAACCATGAAGAAATCCCTTTCCCCTCAGCAACTTCAGGGTATTTATCAGCACGGTTTACATGACAAATAATCACATCTTTTCTAAGATTTTCTTTTTTACAGCGAAATATCTCCGCCTCAAATTTCGGGCGTAACGCATCAGCGTGATGAAGCTTTTCCGATTTAGTTCGACCCGTTCCTTCGATATTAAATATTTTACCTTCATACCTTCTAAATAATTCGGTTACGACAAACGTCACTCCGGTTAAAGTAAAGTAAGCATCGTAATGAGCTCTTGGGTGCTTAATCCAAAGGATAACGAATACAAATGAAAGAACTAGCGCAAGGACTTCAATAAGAAATATGAGGAAGGTGATTTTTTGTTTTGGGATAAGCATCAGTATTTAATTCTTATAATTGCCATAGTATGTTTTACCCTTCATCATGACATTGTAGTCAGTGGCTTTCAACTACCTAGCGCCAAACCAAGCATCCGATTACCTTTCACAAGTGTGCCAAAAATGTGCTAGATAACAAAAAAAAGCGGCTTACATCGATGTAAGCCGCTTCAGTATTGGCCCCCTGTCATTCGAACAAATTGCTACAATCCAATAGATAAGCCATTCTATAAAAATTAAAATTATCGCGTACCCTCAAACGTACCCAATAAAATTGATGCTGC
>CAIYLB010000155.1 GCA_903926935.1 uncultured Pseudomonadota bacterium | reverse complement strand
TTGTTATGTTCAGATAATGATATTTTACCGAGATCGGCACCTATTTTTGGCCAAAATGACAGCTTGATGTCGCCCTCTAATTTCAAAGTGCGGCTTTTTTTAGCCTGCACAAGGTCAATGATTTGTTGCTTATAATCATTAGGGTTAAAGGTATAAGCGACGATAGCGAGCACAATTAATAGCAGGCTAATTAAGCCACCTACGCCATACGCAGAATATTTAAGAAGTTTTTTCATGATTATTCTCATCGAAAAATTTACAAAAGATGTAAACAACATTCAGTCTAACATTAGCCTTGCAGTATTAGTGTGACCTTAAGCTTCACCTAACAATAAAGGCGCAAATCCCCAGCTAGCGTAATTTTGATAGGTGATTAGACTAAAATTACTTGCCAGCTGCCACCAATGGCTGATTATGCTTCCAGCTTACTTTATCTTCAGCTATTTTGCTTATTTTAATCCTTGCTTGTCGTTTTAAAAAAGCGTAATTTAACATTTCAGTACGCATTACTATAAGCATTATTATGGAGCTAGCCATGGATAATAAATATGGATTAGGCAGTACAAAGGTGGCGACAGAGCATCACGAAACGCATCATAAGGTGCCGGCGACTCATGATTGTCATTGTAAATTTTGTGGAAGTGTTAATTTGGCCTTAAGCCCGACCATGCACGATCATCGTTGTACAGATTGTGGCGAGTGGCAGGGTGATGTGCCGCAAGGATATTCTACGGGGCGTAGTAGTGAATTTTAATCTTAATCTGCCTTATTAGATACGCGCAGCTATGCTGCGCTGATATCCATAGGTCTTGCAACAGAATCTGTGATTTTCTTTTGTTAGTATCAAAATTAGTGGCGCTGCCCCTACTCGGAAAAAATACATCTTATTACAGGCATAATCTGGTTGACTACAGCCATAAATGTAATAATTTTATAAAGAATCAATCACCTATGTATTATTTAGGTAAAATTCAATACTGTAATTTTTATTTAAATGTGAGTAACCAAGCATGTGGTTTTTACTTTTAAATTAACAATAAAATCGGAGATGAATATGTTTCGTTTAACAATAGGCGCTAGCTTAATAGCCGCAGCATTTTTTGCAAATACAGCAGTTGCTGGACATGACACTATGAAGCCTAAAGCTTATGATAGTTTAGGTAAATGCGTTAAAGCTGCACTGACTAAACATGAGGGTACGATTGTAAAAGTTGAATTTAAGTCTGAAAAAAAATCAGGCGTTTATGAGTTTGATGTTCAATCAGCCGATGGTACTTCATGGGATATTGAGTGCGATGCTAAATCAGGTAAAGTCACTGAAGTTGAACAAGAAGTAAAAGCAGATGACGCGAAATTTAAAGCGCTAGCGAAAGTTTCTGAAGCTGATGCTAAGGCAACCGCATTGGCTGCACATCCAGGTACCGTTGTTGAAACTGAATATGAGCTTGAGTCAGATGGTAAGGCTTCTTACGAGTTTGATATTACTGAAGCTGACGGCGAAGAAATTAAAGTTGAAGTGGATGCAACAACAGGGAAAATTGTTGAAACTAGCTATGAAGTTTATCAAATCGGTAAAGAATAATTTTCTTAAAAATATTGTATTTAGATTCACTTAAAGCAATCAATTGATTTGAAACAAACAAAAGGCGCCTTAAGGCGCCTTTTGTTTTTATTGCGACTAATTAACTTCTAAGCCTTAAATTTCTAACTGAGGGCGCCCAGCTTCAGGCCAATCCAAGTGGTAGAACTGACCACGCGGTTGATCAACACGCTCATAAGTATGCGCACCGAAGTAATCGCGCTGACCTTGTA
>CAIYLB010000154.1 GCA_903926935.1 uncultured Pseudomonadota bacterium | reverse complement strand
GTATATTCATCAAAAGTGGCTGAATAACGTGGCGTCGTTTGTGGCGTTTTATGCACTGCGTCTTTTGTTTTATCGTCACTCATTTTAGTATGCTCCTGCGTTATCAACATGGAAGTGGTAAAGGGTTCGCGCTGAACCATACTGCTGGAAGCTATCTGGATTCACATCGGCATGGCCAGATTTAATCAGCAAGTCTGCCAGTATCTTTCGATCTTCAGCACTGGTGGTTTTCTTTTCACAATCTGCACCTAAGCTTTTTACTTTGCCACGTACGAATATTTTCGCCTCGTAAATAGAGTCGCCTAGACCTTCACCGGCATCGCCAAGAATCACAAAGTTACCGGCTTGTGCCATAAATGCCGAGAAGCTGCCAACAGAGCCGCCAACCACTACATCAGCGCCTTTTAGCGCAATTGCCGTGCGTAAACCCGCATCACCATCAATAATCAGCAAACCACCATTAGCTGTGGCCGCAGCCGCGTTAGAAGCAAAGCCTTTGACATGCACTACGCCAGACATCATATTCTCAGCGACGCCGCTACCAGCGCTGCCTTCTATCGTCACTTTAGCGATTTGATTCATGCCCGCTGCGTAGTAACCAGCATGGCCTTTAATTGTGATATCTAGTTCAGCTTTAAGGCCAACGGCAATGTTATGTGCACCGTTTGGGTTTTCAATCACAACTGATTTTCCATTTAGAGTGCTTGCATCACTGTGAAGAAATTGATTAATCTCACGTAGTGGCGTGACATCTAAGTCATATTTTAAAGTTTCCATACATACATCTCCATAGGTGAAGGTTCAAACACCTTTGCATTTTTAATATCTGGCAGATGTGCCAATGATCGGAATTCTGAAGCGATCGCTACATAGTCATCGTGTTCAGCAATGATGGCTGGCTTACAACCGAATGGATCACGTACCAAAGCCAATTGGTTGCTAGTGCCCATTAATAAAGTGTAAAAACCATCTAATTCTTCAAAGCCATGATGTAAGGCAGTTTCAAGGTCATCACCTTCACGCATACGCCATTGCAAGTAACGGCAAGCCGCTTCGGTATCATTATCTGTTTCAAACTCAATACCTTGATATTCCAGCTTGCGACGTAAGCTATGAGCATTAGATAAAGAACCGTTATGTACTAGGCACCAATCTTCGCCAGCTGTAAAAGGATGTGCATGTGCTGGTGTAATTGCAGATTCAGTTGCCATACGTGTATGACCGACTAAATGCGTGCCTTTAAGATTTTTAAAGTCATAGCGTTCAGCCACTTGTGCTGGCGTGCCTACGTCTTTGTAAATATCCATCAATTGACCTACTGAAAGCAAATGCAATTGTGGGTAATGTTCTTTTAGCCAGATCTTAACTGTTTCTGGATCTAAACTTGTAATCAACACGGCATGATTAGCCTTAGGTTGGACCTTAGCTTTAATGCTTAGATGTTTTTCAAATTCATGGCCCAGCTTAGTCCAGTTAAAATCATCTGTACCTGAATATAGACTGAATTTTCTTTCATCTGCACCAACTGGCGAACCAAAGATGGCTAGACCAGCAGAATCAGGTCCGCGTTCGGTCATACCAATTAGCATTGGCAACATTAGCTCACCAATTGAGTCACGCATTTTTTGGTTTCTAACCAGTAATCCTACAATTCCACACATATCATTCTCCTTACAAATTTTTAAGTTTTATCTCAATAACCAGTTAATTTAGTTGCTTGCTTAGAGGCTAGAAAAACTCTACATAACGGTTAATTTCCCAGTCTGAAACATGACGTTGATGCTCCATCGCCTCAGCACGTTTAATCTTGATAAATTCTTCCGATAACGAATCACCTAATGCATCACGAATTACTTTATTGCTTTCCAATTGATCTAAGGCTTCACCTAAACTTTGTGGCAAAATACCGATGCCTTGCTCACGCATTTGTGCTGGCGATAAATCGTACAAGTTATTGGCATGGCCAGCACCAGGGTGCAACTCACGCTTAACACCATCTAAACCAGCAGCAATAACAGCAGCAGTTGTTAAATAAGGGTTACAGCTACCATCAGGTAAGCGTAACTCTAGGCGACCATAAGGAATCCGCACCATGGTTGAGCGGTTATTATTTCCGTATGAAATATAAGCTGGCGCCCAAGTTGAACCAGTCAGCGATTGACTCACAACCAAGCGTTTATAAGAGTTTATAGTTGGACAAGCCAGCGCAGTAATGGCTGGTGCGTGTGCTAAGATTCCGCCCATAAAGTGATAGGCTAGCTTAGATAAGCCATGACCGGTTTTATCGCTGTCATCTTCGAATAAACTTTTGTTACCATCACCAATAGACATATGCATATGCATACCATTACCTGGACGGTTGCCGAATGGTTTAGGCATAAATGAACAAATCATGCCAAGTTCGTTTGCAATATGACTCGCTGCCATCTTAAACATCAGGTAATCATCGGCACTGCGTAAACAGTCAGCGTAGGTATAGTTAATTTCAAACTGACCATTCGCGTCCTCATGATCGATCTGGTAAATATCTAAACCAGCGGCAATCAGCGTTTCAGTTAACCGTTCCAAAAACTCAGATTGTTTAGACATACTCTTGTAGTCATAACAAGGTTTTTGCAAGGTATCTGTTTCATCATAAGGATGAATTGCACCTTTTTCGTCTCTACGCAGTAAAGAAAATTCAGGCTCTAAGCCGGTATAAAGCGTCCAGCCATTTTTAGCTAGGCGGTCGGTTTGCGCTTTTAATACCACGCGCGAATCATGACCATAAGGTTTGCCATTAACATGTCCGTCACAAATAATACGAGCGTATCCTGGCTGCCAAGGCATGAGTGTTAAGGTTGATAAGTCACCAACCGCCATGTAATCCGGACCATTTGGTGCAATCCCCATCCCCCAAATTGCGCCGCCAGCAAAACCGGCACCGCCTTTAAGTATGCTGCCAATATGCGCGGCAGGTACTGATTTAACCTTAGCAACGCCGTGTATATCAACGAATTGCGCTAACACATACTTAACGCTATTGTCTTTTAAAAACTTTTTCGCTTCCTCTAATGTTTTCATTTATCTCTCCCTGAAATCTTAGTTATCTGTCACGTTAGCCGTTCTAGTTTTAATGCTGATAACTAGCAAGCCCAACTGCCCCACCGCCTAATTCAACTGCAATTTCTATTAAAGTTTCCCACATGTAAGCGCCATAAGTGCCGTCACACCAAATACGATAAACAGGCTCACCATTGTGCGTTTGACGAATAACGATGGCTGATATCCCAGCTACTTGCGTCATAATTACATCGTTAGCCAGCAGGGCGGATGGCCGCAAATCAAGCGAGCATAATTCTGCAAACAAATTGAGCACGGCACTACCACTTAAGATAAAAGCAGCATCTGCACGTGGTACTTTATAAACACCAGCTACTCGTGCGCTAATGCTAGATAGTTTTTCACAAGCGACACCGCCCATTTGGTCCTCAAGTACAAATTCACTGCCACCTAACCTTAGCACCAAGCTTTTTTGATCGCTAAGTGTCCATGAATTAGGACTAGAAGGAATCGCCAATTCATGATCAGCCGCCCACTGCGCAGCTTGTGGCCCTTTAAACCCATAGCGAGGAAAGCAACTAACATCAGTCACACCCAACACTTTTTTTCTCGCCTGCTCAACCTCGGCACTGGCAAACGCTGTTGCGATCTGCATGTCATTCACTACCGCCCACTGCACACTAGCTCCAGATTGCGCTGGTGCGGCGGGTGAGATTTTTGCATCTAGTTTTACTGCATTGTTTGGCGTAAGTGCTTGCATATCAAGCTCCTTTTAATTCTTTAAAAATGGCGTTTTGACTACAGTAGCAGTCACTGATGAGCCGTTATCGGTGCGGATTTGGAACTGCGCGCCTATCGCGGTTTTAGCTGGTGTAACAAAAGCCAAACCTATGCAACGATCAATAAACTTGCTATAGCCTATGCTGGTGACCCGTCCAAGAATTTCGCGACCTTCTAGTACTAAATTACAATCCATAGGCATTTCACCTTTGAAATTTTCAGCTAGAACGAAGGCAACCAAGCGTTTTCTAAGTGGTTTCTTTGCCAAAATTTGCAAACTACGCTGTCCGATAAAATAAGCTTTACTCATTTTCAGCGCCCATTCAGCACCGATTTCAAACGGATTTGTTAAACCGTCGGTATCAACTCCAGGCATCGCATGGCCCATTTCTAAGCGCAATAATCGCTGCGTGTCACTGCCGAATGGTCTGATACCATGTTTTTTACCAGCATCGAGTAACGCTTGCCAAACCTGAGGCACTTGCACCATTGGGATGTGAAGTTCATATCCAACATCAGACACAAAAGCAACACGAATCAGCCTAGCTTCAACACCGGCGACGATACTTTCGCGCACACTGCTGATTGGGAATGACTCATAAGATAAATCTAGATCTGTTAGTGTGGCTAAAATTTCACGCGCTGCAGGTCCCGCAATGTTAATCGCACCAAAAGCGCCTGTAACATTGACTAAACCTAGGTCTAATTGCCACATTTGCTGTGAGCGTTGCATTTCGCGGTAAACCGCTGCTGCATTAGAAGTACCGACTGAAAGGTAAAACAAATCATCAGCCAATCGGCTCGCAATACCATCGTCGACAATCACACCAGATTCATCAAGCAACATTACATAGCGACAACTTCCCACTTTTTGCGTGGCATAAACACCGGTAAAGAAGCGCTCTAAAAACTCAGCAGCATCTGGTCCGTGCACCTCAATTTTACCGAATGAACTGCCGTCAATAATGCCTGCGGTTTCGCGCACAGCCATTGCTTCTGTTTGAATTGCATCTTCTTTAGTTTGGCCAGCTGCTGGGTAATAAGCCGCGCGTTTCCAAGCACCAATATCGGTAAATACTGCGCCATGCTCGGCATGCCATTGATGCAAAGAAGTAAGGCGATGTGAATGAAAACCACGGCCGCCCAGATGGCCAATCGGCGTTGGATGGAAGAATGGTCTTGAGGTTGTGGTGCCAATTTTCTCAACTGGCAAATTACGAATTTTAGCCAAGATACGAATTGCATTCATATTTGAGTGCTTACCTTGGCTAGGACCCATACCTACGGTAGTAAAACGCTTCATTAACTCAATATTGTCGAAGCCTTCTTTGGCCGCATTTACAAAGTCTTTAATCTGTATATCTTCATCAAAATCGACAAAGTTTTTGCCCTTATCATGCGGAACCATCGGGTAAGGATGGCTTGGGCTAGCGCCCACATGCTTCTCTACTGCCACTTCAGGCGCAGATAATCCTAGGTAACGCAAAGCCTCATTAGCCGCACGCTTAGCATCATTAATGCGTTGCTCAAGTTCAAAAATACCGTTCACTTTTCCTGCAGCAAAAATACCATCAGGGATACGACTAGGCACAAACTGCTGCACAGCATAATCAAACTGCATTGCCGTACCGGCCTGATACAACAAAGCGCCAGCTGGCGCCCAACCGGCACTCATTGCAATGCCATCGCACTCAAGTGTGATTTTTTTAGCCGTAATGGCCACATTTTTTTGTTCATCATAAGCGCAGATAATTGCGCCACGTACGCCAGACTTATCTGAGGAAGCCAAGGCTTCATAAACACAATGTCCTGAGTAAACTTTAACACCACGTTTAGTGACCTCAGCAGCCATTGGGCTAGCCTCAGCGCGCAAATCTACGACGGCGACTACTTTTGTGCCAGCTGCTAATAAATCTAGTGCAACACGATAGCCATAGTCATTAGCCGTCACTACTACACCATTGTTAAACGGCTTAACACCGTAACGATAAATTAAACGTTGGGCAGCAGAACCTAACATCACACCAGGTAAGTCGTTGTATCTAAATACCGGCGGTTGCTCAAATGCACCACTGGCCACAATGACAGTTTTAGCGCGAACTTTAGTGATGCCATTAGCCGCAACAATTGGAATTAAATGATCAGGATAATATCCAGCAGCGTAAGCACCAGTAATCATAGTAATGTTGGAATAACCTGCTACCTTTGCTAGCAAATCTGTCAACTGAGATGCCATCGCGACATTGCCACTACGGTCGTAACCTAGGCTACCACCAGCTTGCTGGTTTTCATCAACAATAGTCACTTCTAGTCCAGCTTCCGCTGCTACACAAGCTGCAGTCAGACCAGTCGGCCCAGCACCAATCACTAACACATCACAATGTGTATGCAATTTGCGTTTAAGTATGCGTGGATAATTAAAATTAACGATGCCTAAGCCGGCAGCTTTACGTATAACTTTTTCCCAAAATGGGAAAAAGCGACGTGGCGTATGAAAGGCTTTATAGTAGAAACCTACTGGCAATAATGGCGAGATAGAATCAATATAACTATTTTTATCTTTTTTAACGCCACCGATAGTATTTACCGCATTTAATACCATGCCGTCTTTGACAAGCACTACATCCGCCCGCATATTGGTATCGATACCATCTGTCACCAAGATGTTGACATCATGGTTGGCTAAACTTAATACGCCGCGTGCACGATGGTATTTAAAACTGCGGCCTAATACTTTTTGTCCTGCTGCCCATAATGCGCTAGAAATGGTATCGCCTTCAAAAGCAGTAAAGGCTTCACCTTCAAAAGTAAAATTGATTTTTTTAGTGCGATCTAGCCATTCACCATTTTGTTTAGTTGTACGCAGACTCATTTGGCTTGCTCCTGCGTTGGGTTAGTATTTGCGCTAAGCAAATAGGTGCGGGACACTTTATCGCTCAAGGTATTACGTTCAGCAATAAACCAGGTGCCGCTAGGTGAGTGGTACCACCATTCTTTTTTATCGCCAGGTGCGCCGCTGCGATTATGCACATAAGCCGCCCATTCTGAGTCGCTACAAGTTTTTTGATCTGGGGCATCACGATATTCACCACCGAATATAAATTCGCTCAGCGGTCGACTGCCATTCATTGGACAGGTAAGAAGTTTCATTGCATATTCCTCTAATTAATAAGGGGTCGTCAGCCTTAGTGGCCCACTGACGCAGCGCCTTTTTCCCCAGTCAGTTCGTAATCTTCAAAACGTGACAGGCGGAATGAGTGAATTAAATCTGGTGCGCTATCGTTAGCGATAGTCTGCGCCATAGTTTTACCGCTAATTGGCGTCGCTTTAAAGCCCCAAGTACCCCAGCCAGCATCTAGATAAAAACCTTCAATTGGGGTTTTTCCCATAATCGGTGCAAAGTCTGGCGTCATATCGGCCATACCAGCCCACTGCCGAACTACTTTGACATTAGCCAAGAATGGGAACATATCCAGCATATGAGAAGTGAGGCCTTCTACGAAATCTAATGTAGACCTTGTAGAATGCACTTCGTAAGGATCTAAAGAAGAACCCATCACCAATTCTCCGCGCGAAGACTGGCTGACATAAACATGCAGACTGCCAGAAACCAAAATCGTATCTAACCAAGGCTTCATAGGCTCGGTCACACAAGCTTGCAGAGGATGAATAACAATAGGCGTTTCTAGGTCTACCATTTCAGTGATGCGCGGTGTAAAACCAGC
>CAIYLB010000153.1 GCA_903926935.1 uncultured Pseudomonadota bacterium | reverse complement strand
TGAGTTGCTATCTGAATTACCCATCTCAGCAATTTTTTGGCCGCGGCTCACAATTTGACCTTCTTTTATGACTATTTGGCTATTGTGCGCATAAACAGATAGATAGTCAGAATTGTGTTTAATAATCACTAAATTACCATAACCGCGTAAGTCAGAGCCGCTGTAAATGACTTTGCCGGCCGCGGCAGCATTGACAGCTTGCCCTGTGGTGCCAGCAATATCTAGGCCTTTGTTACTGGCTTCATTAAAGTTGGCCACAACTTTACCTTTGGTTGGCCAAGCCCAATCTATGTTTTCTACGGAGTTTACACTAGGCTTTTCTTCAGGTTTAGCTTCTGACTTGCTTTCTACTTTCTGTGCACTAGTGGCTTCTTCTGCTGATTTTTTAGCGCTAGCAACAGTTGTATCTTTCTCAGCAATGGCTTTTGCTACGGTTGGCAAAGGTTTATTCAAAGCTTCATCACTGTAAGGCTCACGGATGGCTTTAGGCTCGCTAATGGCAACAGTCGTGGCTACAGTTTTGTTGGAATTAGCCTTATTTGCATCATTATTGATAGGCGTAATCTCTACGCCGTCATCATTCTTTTGTACCAGCTTATTATCGCTAGCGGTAGTTTTGTCGTTTAATGCGCTAAATTTAAGCAATTGTCCCACTTTGATATTGTATGGTGCATTAATATCATTACTTTGGGCAATCTCTTTATAATCGTAGCCATGCTCAAGACCTATACTAAATAGCGTGTCACCCTTCTTTACAATGTAAGTGTCAGGACGCCAATCTCCCGTTTTGTAAACCGGTCTGCTAGACACGAGTTTGCTGGCTACTGTAGGTTTAATGCTAGATTTATTAGTAGGTAAGCGATCAATTACTGGTGCTGGTGGGCTACTAGCACAGCCTGCAAATAGCAATGTTAAGCAGAAAATAGCAATAAAACGAGCAGAATACATGATCAGCTAACGCCACCTAATAAAGGTACGAATTTTACCGGTTCTAATTTGGTATGGCGATAATTTGACTCTGAAATACGCTCTACTAAATATAAGATTTGTTCTTCGGTGCCCACTGGAATCACTAAGCGGCCACCAATGACTAATTGGTCCAGTAAATCTTGCGGAATATGGCTGGCAGCTGCGGTAACTAAAATCGCGTCAAATGGCGCTAATTGTGCCAAGCCCATATTGCCATCGGCATGATCTAGCTTTACGTTGATACATTTAAGTTCGCGCAGATGGCCGCGGGCTTTCATGACTAAGGGACGAATACGCTCTACTGAGTAAACTTCTTTGGCTAATCTTGAAAGTACTGCCGTTTGATAGCCGCAGCCAGTGCCAATTTCAAGCACTTTTAGCAAGGGCTTGCCGCTACGCAAAATTTCAGACATTCGTGCCACGATATATGGTTGCGAGATGGTTTGACCAAAACCAATCGGCAGTGAAACATCTTCGTAAGCACGAATTGATAGCGCCTCATCCACAAAAATATGTCTTGGTATTGCTGAAATTGCCGCAAGGACTACTTCATCTTTGATACCTTGTTCGCGCAAACGCACCAACATGCGCTCGCGCGTGCGTAGCGAAGTCATGCCGATACCGGCTTGGGTGCTTGATCTTATAAGTGCCAATTAGCTATGCTTTCTTGAATTAACTTTTTTAACTAACTTTTTCTGGGCTATTTTTCTAAATGCTCAGCCAGACTTTAATGTCTGTTAATTGCGCATGATTGGTTAAATCTACTTGAATTGGCGAAATTGACACTTGATTATTGGCTACTGCATAAAAATCTGTGCCAGCACCACCATCGTTAGGCTGACCAGCGGCGCCTACCCAATACATGGTTTCATTACGCGGTGTCTTAAGTTGAATCACTGGCTCGGCCTTATGGCGTTTGCCTAAGCGCGTAACTACGCGGCCTTGCAATTCTTCATAAGGAATATCTGGCACATTCACATTAAGCAAAGTGGGTGATTTAAAACCATATTTTTTGAAGTGAAGCACTAATTCAACTGCTACTTTGGCGGCAGTTTCAAAATGTGTTGAGTTATGTTGCGACATTGAAATTGCAATCGATGGAATACCCAGTAAATAGCCTTCCATCGCTGCGGCTACAGTGCCTGAGTAAATCGTGTCATCACCCATATTAGCACCGTCATTAATGCCGCTAATGACCATATCTGGCATCGTATCCATCAAACCGGTTAAGGCAATATGTACGCAATCGGTGGGTGTGCCATTAACGTAAAAAAAGCCATTCGCTGCTTTTTTAACACTTAGAGGTCTATCCAGTGTCAGAGAATTGCTGGCGCCGCTTCTATTTCGTTCTGGTGCTACCACAGTAATATCAGCGATTTTAGCAATGTGTTCCGCCAGAATATTAAGGCCCGGTGCAAAATAACCGTCGTCGTTTGAAAGTAGGATTTTCATGATTAAATTATAGGTAGAGCCGAATGATTGAGTGAATGTCTAATGTTATAACTCTTGTAAATGCAGCTAATATCGACTAATGCTGACATTGTAAACCTTACAAGTTGATTAAATGCGTTTCAAGCTAAATATTAGTTAGGCGAAGTAATTAGTTTGCTCAAAATCAGCTAGCCTTAATAGTGGCTACGGGTTAAGCGCGCATAAAATATAGCACAGAGAAAAAATACTAAAGTGAGTATTACTTCTAGCAGTGCTAGTTTGCCTGACAAGCCAACATCAGACCAAGCGCGCACGACGCCTTCTGTGAAATATAGCAAAATAAACATACTGGCCCATTTGTAGGTGTATCGTTTTCCGCCCAATATGCCGAATAAAGGTAGTAGTAAAGGCAGTGATTTTAAAATCAGTAATGAACCGCCGGGCTTAAATGGTGCCAACACCGTTTCCCAGGCGAGACAAAGTAATATGAGTGCGATTAGACTGACGCTTGCGCCTAATTGAAGGTTTTTAATCATAATTTAGCTGCCTTAGACATGCCGACCAGCGCTAGTCTAGCGGATTGGGCATCGTGAATGGGTTGGTCGAAACTAAAGCGTATCGTTTTTGTATAAGTGCCGGCTTGCAGATTAGTATTAGGCATATCGACTTTTACATCAAAACCGCCACTATCGATGCCTAACATTTGCGCGTGAGTGGCTGTAATTTGATGAAAGTGTTTGCAATAAGCCAACATGCTTTCTACGTGATCAGCATTCATGTGCTCGATAATGGCGGTTTCCTGACTTGCCAGAGGTGAATCGACCGAGAAATTGTCATTAGCAATCTCATCGCCAGCAATCCAGCCCATTTTACCAAAGCCGGCAATATAGCGTGTTTGAGCAATTTCAATACGGTAAAAGCTAAAATCATGCATAGTAAAATAACTGGCCGCTTGTGGAAAATAGCGCAAATAGCGAGCACGTAAATCCAAATTTTCTTTATCAATTTTGACCGCCTCACCGATGATAGTCAGGCGCGCATTGGCTTGTAAATCATCATCTCCGGCAAACACCAGTAATGATACTTTTGGGTTGGCCATAATATTTTTGGTGTGTTCTGCAATCGTACTAATTAGAATGATGGGTTGGCCGCTGTGGTCTAACACAAACGGTGCAACTGAACCAAATGGATAGCCGATAAATTTTTCTGAAAAAGTTGAAAGTACACCACTTTGTGTCGTGCGTAAAAACTGTAACGCTTCTGAAGCTAAAGCCATATTTCTTTGTTCCAATATTATTAATTAGTTTTACAGCAGGCTTATTTAAGTTCAAAGATTCTTAATTAGCAAGCTTCAATGCCACTTCAGCCAAGCGCTTACCTAAAGCCAAACACAATTTACGTTCTTCTGCGCTGATAGGTTTGTCGTTATTAGCACCGCCGATATGGCTAGCGCCGTAAGGTGTGCCGCCAGATTGTGTACTGGATAGCTCAGGCTCAGAATAAGGCAAACCTACAATTAGCATGCCGTGGTGCATTAATGGCAACATCATGGTTAATAAGGTAGATTCATTGCCGCCATGCATAGAACCTGTGCTGGTAAAAACTGCGGCTGGTTTGCCAATTAACGCACCTTTTAACCATGTGCCTACTGTGCCATCTAAAAAATACTTCATAGGCGCGGCCATGTTTCCAAAGCGGGTAGGGCTACCAAGCGCTAAGCCTATGCATTCTTGCAAATCTTGCAGCTCTACATATGCGTCACCACTCGTTGGAATATCAGGTTCAGTAGCCTCGCAGTTAGTCGAAACTTTAGGCACAGTACGAATGCGCGCTTTGATGTTGCCTACGCTCTCAATGCCACGCGCTATCAACTGCGCCATTTCATGAGTGGCTCCGCCTTGTGAATAATACAGAACTAGGATTTCGCTCATTTTTTGTTTTTCCTGATTTATTTCATCATAACTGCAAAATATTCGGTTAAAGCTTTGGGTTATTTCGACCTATGTTTATTAGCTTGATTCAGGCTAATGTGATTTATTTAAAGCTGAAAGTATACAGCACATCAACGGCGCTTTCTGTGCCGGCGGCGGCTCGTATTGACCATAGCGGCGTGATGTTAAACGTAAGTCTGGCAACATCTAGCAAACCGCTTATGCTTTTGACGTAACTTAGATAAAGTTTAGAGGAGAGTTGTTTGCCAAAAACCAGCGATGCACTGGTGGCATTGCCACCCGAAAAGCTCAATTCATCCAGTCCAGCAGCACGTGCGATTTGCGTTTGAAGTGGCACTGATTGGCCTTGAGAAAGAACAGCGCCAGCGGCGAGGGACAATATGCCGTAATCATTTTTAGTTGTTTGGTCCATACCATGCCCGAGTAGCAGCCACGAAAGCTTTTCACTATCAGTGACATTGGGGACTGAAACGAGTTTGGTGATAGGTGAAAAAGCGTTACCGGTCAACTCTATGCCCGCATTAATGGGCGTGCTGTTGCGCATGGCGCGGATGTTGATGCCAGGATTATCGACAGTGCCACTGAAATTTAAATTGCCGCGCTCTATGGTCAATATTTGTCCGTATGCCATATAAGTGCCTTTTGTAACCTGAATACCACCTTCGGTATGCGGGTGATATTGTGTGAGGCCAGTCAACGTGAGGGCGCCTGTCAGTTCAGCATCTAGGCCGAGTCCGCGTAATTTAAAGGCTTCGCCCAAGTTAATATGTAAGCCATTTAATAGTAGTTTCAGTGCCTTGTTTTGAGTCGATTCTGGGTTTGATTCAGTCATCCCAAGTATCACAACATCATCGCCTAGTGTTGGCGTATCTTCATTGGCTAATTCTATTAATCCTTTGTTTACCGTAAAATCGCCGGAAATGGCTAGTATGCCATCTGCTAAAGTTGTTTTACCTGAACCGCTTAATATCAATACACGATCAGCGCGTGAGATTGCCGTAAACTTATCTGCAGTCCAGTCTAAATCTATCGTAGGCTTACCTTGGCTTAGCGCAATCAAGCCGCTGGATTTTAAATATCCTTCACCGCCTTTCCATGTGGCTAGATTGATTAAAAGTTTGTCATGCTCAAAACTAGCTTCTAAACTCCCCTCACTAAGCGCGACGCCTTCTGTTGGTAAAGTGAATAATAAATTTTTTGCCGAAATGTTTCCGCTTAAATTCGGTGCTTGCATGGTGCCATTGCCAGATACTGATAATGCAAGTTCGCCATCGATATTGGCCGCCATTAGTGATGCTGGTAGCGGCAGCCATGCCAAACTATGCAATTGCGCTTTGCCATCAATAGTTAACGGCGCATTGCTTAGTAAGGCAAAACCCGTATCAGTTTTGCTTAGGGCCGTGCTTATATTGGCTTCTAAATTACCTATGCCTAGTCCATTTATTTTTGCCGTAATAGTTGCCTGATTGTTGATGATAATTACATCAGCTTTTAGTGTTTCTAAGCCCAGTGGTTTTATTATGCCGTCTGATGCGGTCATGGATAAATCACCAGTTTCTCGCCACAGACTAAGTTTGCCATTGACCTCTTCAGCGGCATTTACATCCCAATTAGCAGAAAAAAGCACATTACCTTTCAAACTGGCAGGCATTAGTGTTACTGGTAAGTCTTGCAGTGCCATTTTCTCAATATGGCCTTTGCTAGAAAAGGTATTGGCGCCAATTTTTAATGACTCAATCACTGCACTACCTTTTGCCAGTTGCAAGGTGGCTTTTTCTAGGTTTACATTATTCTTATCCATAATCAGCATAGCCGGAGAGGTCAGTTTGATGGGTGACACACCAGTCAAATCAAGGCTTTGTAGCATACCTTGCCATTTATTTAAAGGGCTTAAGCTACCTTGTAGCTGGCTGGATAATTTGAACGATTGGCCTTGTGCCGCAATGTTGAGCTGATGTTTGTTTCGTGTGCCATTTAACGAAATTTGGCCATCAATCGGTAAGTTTTTGCCATATTGTAAAGCGCTAGCCTTGAACTCACCGACTACTTTACCGTTTTCTTCAGGCATTATTATGGCCTGACCTTCCAAGTTCTCCAGCTTAATATCACCAGCTAAATGCAGCTTTTGGGCGCTTAAATTAAATTGCAATCCTAAGTTGTCAAAAGTGCCGGTTAGCGTGCCTTTTGCGCTTGCTACGCCTGAGTAATCTGCACCAAATTTTGCTAAGTCAGCTAGTGATGCACTCCATTCTAGCTTGCTATCCAGCTTGCCTAGGCTACCTTGAGCCTTAATTATATTGTTGCCAACCGCTGCTTGCAGGTCGATATTGCTAATGCTGCTACCTTCAATGAGAAGTTTTCCTGAACTCACAAAAGTTTGGTTTTGCCATTGGCTGTCATGCGAGGCGAACTGTATATTTAATATGGATTCTGGTAGCAGTTTGCCTTGCACATTGAGTTCTAAATTTATTCTTGCGGCAGGGTAGTTGCCCAGATTCTCAGGATGTAACTCGGTGATATTAGCATTAAATGTTAACGGATAATCATTCGCCAAACCAAGCTGTCCATGTACAACAACGCGTGCTGCGGGGCTAATTTTTTCTTTATTGGCCTGGTGAATGATAAATTTATCACCCTGTTTTGATAGGATTGCTGCGCTTTCAAAATACACTGTTTGTAAATCGCCAGAAAGTTTGGCTAGCACATCATAAGGCGTATTATTACCCGCTTGTTTGAGTGATGCCGTACCGTTGAGTGAGAATGGTTTTGCTGTACTCATTGTTAGCATAATGGCGGTTTCACCCCAAGGTGTGGTGGCGTTCAATTGATTGAGACGTATGCTTTTAGCATCGGCTTCTAGGTCAAATTTAACATGGCTAAAAGTCTGGATTTTATCCGTACTGATAATGATGACTTCGGCAATATCCGCTTGCTGAATTTTGATAGGAAAGGGCGGTTTTATATGATCTGGCAGGCCAGAGCTATTGTTATTTTTAGGCTCGTCTCGCATGGTAATAATCAGTCGTTTAGCCTGCATTTTCTCGACTAATAATTTGCCATTACCAAAAGGAGATAACTGCCAGCGCGCTTCTAGTTTTTCCAGCTTTAGGTTAATGTTGTCAATGTCGTAGCTGTAGCTATCCAAGCTGGCATTTGCGCTAATCGACATTTCACCTCTGGCAGGTGAAAAAGCCAGCATTGCAAAGCTAACGATAAGCATTAATAAGGTGCGGCGCATCATTAAAACGCTACACCAATATTGAAATGTAAGCGGTACTCATGCGTCGCCTGTCCGTAGGCAATATCTGCGCCGATAGGGCCTAGCGGACTTTTCCAACGCGCGCCTAAGCCATAACCATAAACAGGCTTTAAATCTTGTACGCGGTTAGCGGCGTTTCCAAAATCTATAAATGCTGCGGCGCCCCATTGCTTGGTAAGCCATTGCACCACTTCAACACTGCCGGTAGCTAAGTATTTTGCGCCTACAATCGCGTCGCCTTCTTTGATACCCAAGCTTTGAAAAGCATAACCACGCACAGATTGGTCACCACCGGCACGAAATAGATAAGCTTCTGGTGCGCCATTTTTGCCATTCACCATGCCAATTTCAGCACGGGCTATTAAATCTGTGCTGCTGGTAATTGGGTAGTAAGCTTGTGTTTTGAGGTAGCTTTGTAAAAAACGGCCATCGGATAAAGAATCAAGTGGTGCGCCTGCAAATTGCATAGTTAACAAATAGCCCTTTGTTGGTGCAAAGTCACTGTCTGTGTGTCTGAGTGTGATGCCGTAAGATAAAGTACCTGCTTTTTTGGATGTGGTATCACCGCCATCTACACTTTGTTGTTCGATTAAGTAATTACTGCCAACATACTGCTCAAATTTACGCGGACCCCATGCACGCCTAAGCCCAACTAAACCGGATGTCAGGGTTTGCCCTTCAATTTCGCTGCGATTAAAATTGCCGAGTATGCTATCTCTATAATCTTGACTTGTAACTGGCAACTGAATTTGACCGCCTATAAACTGTGCTTTTTGTTCAATTTTCAGGCTGCTGTTTAAGCGCCAGCCACGGTTCATTAAATCAAGGTCATCATAAGTGAGTAGTGTTCTGGCACCAGTATTGGTGCTATAACCTGCTCCTACGGCAATTTTGATACTTTCATTTTCTTCTACAGTGACCTTAATAGGCGCAATATTAGTCGCTGCATCATTAGAAATTAATGATTCATTATTCTTGCCTAAGCTTGCAGATTTAGTATCTGCAGTTACTGTCACGCTCTTAAAATAGCCACTTTCCTGCAATCGTGTTTGAAATAAAAGTAAGCTTGCTTGCGTATAAATACTATTGGGTTTAATAGGATTTAAATTTTCTACTATGCGATTACGGTAACGCTCTAAGCCGCTAATGCTAAGTTCACCAAATTGAAAAGCAGGCCCGCTATCGACTTCAACTAGCAATGCAACTGTCTGCGATTCTAAGTTAATAGCTGCTTTACTGTTAGTGATACTAGCGTTAGGAAAACGCTCAACCAGTAAGCTAGTCAGCAATTTACGTTTGGCTAGCGTCCAATCCTCTTGCCTAAAAGCCTGTCCTTTTGCAAGCGCCCAATCTTCTTTGAGCTTCTCACTTTTTGGCGACAGGACTTCATTTGGACCCTGTAAATTAATTGCGCCGCTAAACTTGAGTTCAACGCTGTCAACTAGCACAGTCGCGCCAAGTGCCACAGTAAATTTAGCAACATTAACACCATCTACTTTTTCTAGCAAAGGTGTAATTGTCGGTGAGAAGTAGCCTTCAGTGGCCAGCAGTTCTTTGATATTTTCTGGTGCAATATTGAATAATCGCTGCCATTCGGTTGAAGTCATGCGTGGATTATCACGCCATTTGATGATTTGTAGATGTTTTTCAAGCAGAGTATTGAATGGTGCAGGCGCTATAATTTCTACCTGATATTGCTTTTCACCGGCCTGCGCAAAACAAGCACTAAGCAATAACGCAAAAAACAGTAAAAGGGACTGAATTAACTGATGGTTAGCTTTGTTAATCATTTTGTTGAGCATCACATGCTTGTGCCCGTGATGCTCATCTGCATTAAATGCGGTTAGCAAGCTCCGTAGCCTTACCAATATAGCTTGCTGGTGTCATGTCTAATAAGGCTTGCTTCGCTTCGCTTGGGATTTCTAAGCCGCCAATAAATGTATGTAACGAAGCCTTATTGATACCACCTTTGCCTCGCGTTAATTCTTTTAATTGTTCGTAAGGATTTTGAATACCATAACGGCGCATGACTGTTTGAATAGGTTCTGCTAGCACTTCCCAGCTGGCATCTAAATCTAGCGCAAGTTTTTCTGGGTTGATCTCAAGTTTATTCAAACCACGTAAACATGAATCGTAACCTAACAAAGTGTAACCAAACGCCACGCCCATATTCCGCAACACGGTAGAATCCGTGAGGTCGCGCTGCCAGCGAGAAATAGGTAGCTTTTCAGCCATATGGCGTAATACCGCATTGGCCAATCCTAAGTTTCCTTCTGAGTTTTCGAAATCAATTGGGTTAACTTTATGCGGCATAGTTGAAGAACCAACTTCGCCTTCTTTAAGTTTTTGCTTGAAATAGCCGACTGAAACATAGCCCCAAATGTCACGATTAAGGTCAATCAAAATCGTGTTGATGCGGCTTAAACAATCGTATAGCTCAGCCATGTAATCATGCGGCTCAATTTGAATCGTCATCGGGTTGTAAACTAAACCCAAGGATTCTACAAAAGTCTTGGCAAAACTTTCCCAATCAAACATAGGATACGCTGATAAATGCGCGTTAAAATTGCCCACCGCGCCATTGATCTTGCCAAGAATTTCATTGTTGACGAGTTGTTTTTGCTGACGTTGCAAACGATACACTACGTTTGCTAATTCCTTACCCATCGTCGTTGGCGAAGCTGTTTGGCCATGTGTACGAGACAACATCGGTTGCGCTGCAAGTTGGTGTGATAATTCACTTAGGCGCGCGACTAAATCCGCTAGAAATGGCAACATTACCGCGTCACGGGCAGTTTTCAGCATTAACGCGTGTGATAAGTTATTGATGTCTTCTGAAGTGCAGGCAAAGTGAATAAACTCACTGGCTTTTTTAACTTCCACATTGCTGTCAAACTTGGCTTTAAGCCAATATTCAAGCGCTTTTACATCGTGATTTGTACGCGCTTCTATGGTTTTAACTTCAGCAGCATCGGCCTCGCTAAAATTAGTAATGGCAGCATCCAGCTCTTTAACGGTAGCCACACTAAAAGCTGCGATTTCGGTTAATTCAGGGGCGGCAGATAACGCTTTTAGCCATTCAATCTCGACCCAAGCGCGGTGTTTAATCAGTGCATATTCACTAAAGTAAGGGCGTAGCGCATCTAATTTTGTTTGATAGCGGCCATCAAGGGGAGATAGCGCGTTTAGGGTGGTGAGTGACATAAAAAAAGCTCAAATAACGAATGAATAATGCGCTATTTTACCTTAATTTATAACGATAACTTTATTGATATTTTGTTCGTAATGTATAAATGCTTGCTGAAGCTAGTCGCAGTCATTCCGATTTGTGCCGGAATGACTGCGCGTCAGATAGCTTACGCGACCAACATATCCACAAATACATTCACAGGCGTAGCTTCTAATTTAGCTTGATCTAAACACAACGCTAAAATATCTGCTTGTTTCTTTGCATCAAAACGGCGTGCTAAATTCACTTGGAATTTTTTAACTAACTCAGGGATGCCTTGGCCACGGCGGCGTCTATGGCCGATTGGGTATTCCACGGCGATATTGTCTGAGCTGCTGCCATCTTTAAAGAATACTTGAATGGCGTTGGCGATTGAGCGTTTTTCTGGGTTTAGGTAGTCTGCTGAGTATTCTGCTTTTTCTACGCAGGCCATTTTTGCGCGGATTGCATCAATACGTGGATCACTTGCCACGTCGTTTTCATAATCTTTGGCGGTTAAGTTGCCTTTTAATAGGCCGATAGTGGCCATGTATTGTATGCAATGGTCACGGTCAGCTGGATTATCTAGCGGGCCGGTTTTGTCAATAATACGAATTGCTGATTCATGTGTGGTGATGACAATTCTATCGATTTCGGCGATTTGCGCTAGCGTTTGTAATTTATTGCCCACTTGCGCGTTTAATTGAATCGCGCATTCCACTGCTGTTTGTGCGTGAAATTCAGCTGGGAATGAGATTTTAAACAATACTTGTTCCATCACATAAGAACCGTAGCCACGTTGAAATTTGAATGCATTGCCTTTAAATAATACATCGTAAAAGCCCCATGTTTTTGCAGTAAGTGCTGATGGATAACCCATTTCACCTTGCATGGTCATCCACGCTAAACGTACAGCACGGCTGGTTGCATCACCCGCTGCCCATGATTTACGTGAGCCAGTATTTGGGCTATGGCGATAAGTACGTAGGCTTTGGCCATCTACAAACGCGTTAGAAACGGCGTTGATAATATCTTCTTTATTGCCACCGAGTAATTTTGTGACAACGGCTGTTGAGGCGATTTTCACTAAAATAACGTGATCTAAACCTACGCGATTGAAACTATTTTCAAGCGCTAAAACACCTTGAATTTCATGCGCTTTAATCATGGCAGTCAACACATCTTTCATAGTGAGTGCAGCTTTACCTTCAGCAACATTTTTACGTGAAAGATAATCAGCGGTGGCTAAAATGCCACCTAAGTTGTCTGATGGGTGACCCCATTCAGCGGCTAACCAAGTATCGTTAAAATCTAACCAGCGGATCATCGCACCAATATTGAATGCCGCTAAAATTGGATCTAATTGGAAGCTAGTGCCTGGTACTTTTGCACCATTTGGTACGATAGTGCCGGTGACTACTGGGCCCAGTAATTTGGTACAAGCTGGGTAGTCTAGGGCTTCAAAACCGCAACCTAATGTATCCATTAAGCAATTACGGGCGGTATCAAAAGCTTCGTCAGATTTGATTTCAAAATCAGCCACATAATTGGCAATATCGACGATTACTTGGTCTGGTGCGGGGCGTACGTTAGAGATATGAGATGACATAGGGCGCTTTCAGAGATTTAAAAATGATTAAAATTAACGATTATTTAGGGCAACGTATGGGCGATTATCTGGCCCTGTATATTCAGCATTTGGGCGAATGATTTTATTATCAATGCGCTGCTCAATCACATGCGCAACCCAGCCGGTAGTGCGTGAAATAACGAAAATTGGTGTGAACATGCCCGTTGGGATGCCCATCATGTGATAGCTAGATGCGCTATACCAATCGAGGTTAGGGAACATTTTTTTCTCACGCCACATCACTTCTTCAATTCTTGCCGAGATGTCAAAAAGTGTCATGTTGCCAGCATCAGCACATAATTTGCGGCTAACTTCTTTGATTGATTCATTACGCGGGTCCGCAATGGTGTAAACCGGATGACCAAAACCGATGATAATTTCTTTCTTGGCCATGCGTTCCAAAATATCTGCTTCGGCTTCGTCAGCATTTTTATAACGCTCAATAATTTCCATTGCCGCTTCATTCGCGCCACCATGTTTCGCGCCACGTAGCGCGCCAATCGCGCCGGTAATGCAGGAATACATGTCAGATAAGGTGCCTGCGATGACTCGGCCAGTAAAGGTCGATGCGTTAAATTCATGCTCAGCATAAAGGACTAAAGATGTATTCATCGCATCAATATGAAGTTGGCTAGGCGCTTTGCCGTGCAATACGTGTAAAAAGTGCGCCGCAATGCTGTCATCGCCAGTTTCGACATTAACACGTTGGCCATTATGGCTAAAGTGGTACCAATACAGCAAAATTGAGCCAAAGCAGCTTATCAATCGGTCGCCTAAATCTTTTGCCGCAGCTGTATTACGATCAGCGGCTTCTGGTTCTAAAGTACCTAACATCGCGCAAGCAGTACGCATCACGTCCATCGGATGGGTATTCTTTGGAATTTGCTCTAATACGGCTTTAAGTGCATCTGGCAAACTACGTAATTTTTTAAGTTTTGCATGGTAAGCACTTAATTGCGATTTATTTGGCAATTCACCGTGAATTAATAAATAAGCCACTTCTTCAAACGTCGAATTTTTGGCTAATTCAATAATATCGTAGCCACGGTAATGTAAATCGTTACCGGTATGGCCAACGGTACAAATGGCTGTGGTGCCGGCAGTAACGCCAGCAAGGGCTACGCCTTTTTTTGTTTTTTTAGGTGCTTCAGTGGTGTTGGTCATGACTAGATTCTCCCAATATTGCTGTTTAGCTGGTTTTACAATTAAGCTTTTTCTTGCTTAAATAAAGCATCCAATTTTTGCTCAAAGGCGTGATAACCCAAATGCTCATAAAGATCCGCACGTGTTTGCATTAAGTTAATAACATTTTTTTGTGAGCCTTCTTTACGCATGGTTTCATACACCGTTAGCGCGGCTTGATTCATGGCGCGGAAAGCTGACAGTGGGTAAAGCACCATGCCGACATCGGCTGTGCGCAACTCATCAACGGTAAATAATGGCGTGCTACCAAATTCAGTAATATTGGCTAAAATTGGCACATTAACCGCGGCAGCAAACTGTTTGTACATACTAAGTTCAGTAATCGCTTCAGGGAAAATCATGTCGGCACCTGCTTCAACACAAGCACAGGCACGGTCTATGGCAGATTGTAAACCTTCAACAGCTAAAGCATCGGTGCGCGCCATAATCACAAAGTCATCATAAGGTTTAGCATCAACTGCAGCTTTTACGCGGTCTACCATTTCTGCTAGTGTCACAATTGCTTTGTTCGGTCTATGGCCACAGCGTTTTGCTTGTACTTGGTCTTCAATATGTACCGCTGCGGCGCCGGCTTTTGCAACTGCTTTTACGCTACGGGCAATGTTGAACGCACCACCAAAACCGGTATCAATATCTACTAACAGCGGTGTATCTACTGCATCGGTGATTCTACGCACATCAATCAACACATCTTCTAAAGTAGAAATGCCTAAATCTGGTAAACCCAAAGAACCAGCCGCTACGCCGCCGCCAGATAGGTAAATTGCTTTGAAGCCACTTTGGGTGGCAAGCATGGCATGATAAGCATTAATTGCACCAATAATTTGTAGTGGTGATTCTGCTTTAAGGGCAGCGCGAAAGCGTGCGCCAGCGGTGGTTGCTTGTGTCATATTTAATTACCTGAATGATTTAAACTTGTAGTATTAAAACTTGTATTATTAAAACGGCTACGATTCAATTTTGAAGAATTCAAACTTGTCCTGTGTAAACATAATGTATGTAAAACTAACTAAAAAATGCCGCGTTTGCTTCTGCTGGAATCTCTACTTTGGTTAATTTGGCTTTCTGCAAAACCTCCCAGAAATAACGATAAGTCGCGCGGTCATGCAGTTCGCCGTCATATTGAATTGGGCCCCAATCAGCTTTTTGTGCAGCTAGTAAAATATTTGCGCCATCTTGCACTTCATCAAAATTCGGCTTCATCGCGTCAACAATCGCTTCAATTTGTGTAGGGTAAATGCTCCACATACGTAAAAAGCCAAATTCGTTGCGCGCGCGCGTAGCGTCTGAATGGGTAGTTTCTACGTTCTTAAGATCTAAGGTCACGTTATGTGCCGGCACTACGCCGTTGGCTAATGCGGCTGCGACTAACTCAGCTTTAGCGCGTGCCAGTAAGCGATGCTCAAATTGGCCTGGGCTACGCATTGCCGATGCTGGAATTGCGCCATGATGGCCACTGACAAAATCCATTAAACCAAAATCCAATACTTGCACCCAAGGTAAAGTCGCAATTTCATGTACGGCTTTCAGTGCACCATGGGTTTCTACTAATATATGCACTGGAATTTCACGGCTAATATTATTTGCTTTTGCGACTTGCTGAATGTAGCTAATCATCTCTTTGGCTTGCGCAAAAGTAGTACATTTTGGAATGGTGATGTAGCTTAAAACCTGTCCAGCACCACTGACTAAAATGTCTACATCTTGCTTCCAATAAGCGTTCGTATAATCGTGAATACGCGCACCGGCCATTTTATGTTTGTTTACGTCACTGGTTAACACTCTAACGATCATTTCGGCGTGTTCGCGTTCTTGGCCAGCTTGTGCGCCATCTTCACAATCGCAGGTAATATCAAACACCGCGCCTATGCTGTCTTGTAGCGATAAAGCCTTTAAAATTAACTTTTCACTGCCAGCAAAATGCTCGCATGACGGAATGATAGGAAACGATTTTTCACCGCTGAATAATGCTTCGCTGGGGTGAACTAGATGCTGAGCGTGAACCAAAGTTTGAGTCGTCATATTTTTTATCCTAATTCTTAACTATCGTATTTTTGTAAACTTAATTTCTGTTATTTTCTTGGCATTAGTACTGTGTAATCCAAATCTAACACCACATTTGGGTGATAGCTTTGTTTGCCGTCGTTGCTTATATGCGTGTTTTCAAGCGTATCAGCCGCTAGGTTTTTAAGGCCTACCATGCGTAATCTCAATGCCGCAACATCGCTACGATTAGGTATTTCCCACTTGTCTAGAATTTCAGTCCAAGTGTAAATAGTGTCATCGCCAAAAGTTGGATTGCAGTGTGTGCCAGCATTAATCGCTAAAATTGATAAGGCGTTTTCCAAGCCATCATGCGACAGCGCACGGCACAATGAAATAATGTGTCCGCCGTACATTAATCTACGGCCAAAGGCGCTTTTTTTCATCATCACATCATCAAAATGTAAGCGTGCATTATTTTGATAAAGTTTAGTCGCCAGCGTATGGTCGCTATCGCTAACTGTCATACCCGCTGGGTGATTAATGCGCTCGCCCACTTGGTAGTCATCCCATAAATATTGCCCACCAGTGATGCTGGTATCAAATTGACTGGCATCAAGAAAGCTCGGGATATTCAGCTCAGCAACCGGCACGAAGTTAAGTAAATTTGGCGCAACAGTTTCAGGCGCAGGTGCGCTTAGGTCTTTTTTATGCACCATCACCCAGCGTACCCATGAGAATACCGCTTGCTGATCCTGATTAATTGCTACTGAGCGCACATAGACCACGCCAGATTTTCCATTGGAATTTTGTTTCAGACCAATCACGGTGGAGCTGGTACTAAGTGTGTCACCAGCATAAACTGGTTGTAAAAAGCGTACGTCGGCATAGCCTAAATTCGCCACGGCATTGACAGAAATATCTGGCACAGTTTTACCAAAGGCAATATGAAAAGCCAGTAGATCGTCTATTGGGCGAGTTTTGTAACCTAAAGACAGCGCTACCGTTTCTGCTGAATGTAATACTTGGCGTGCGCCTGTTAACGCAATGTGCAAGGCCGTTTCGCCATCAGTAATTGTGCGTGGTGTGGCATGTTGAATCACTTGATTGAGGTGAAAGTCCTCAAAATAATTGCCTGCGTTTATTTTCGAGCCGATATTTACACTAGACATGGCTTTCTTCCAATTTTGCAATAAGTTCGCTTAATTTTAATAAGCGTGTGGCGGCTTTAACATGGTGCTGTTCTACCAGTTTATCGTTCACCACCACCGTGCCTTTACCGGCTTCGTTAGCTGCTTTTAATGCTTGAATAATTTCGCGGGCGTGGCGCACTTCATCAGCTTTTGGCGTGTAAGCATCGTTGCTGTAAGCTAGTTGAGCAGGGTGTACTAATGATTTTCCATCAAAGCCCATGTCCCTGCCTAATCGGCAAGCATATTCAAAAGAATGCATATTTTTAAAATCACTAGTAATGCCGTCAACTACAGCTCTGCCGTAAGCGCGAGCGGCCAATATCACTAGTGATAAAGAAGTCAAAATAGATGAGCGTTCATGCGTGACTCTTGCGTGCAGTTGCGAAATTAAATCGGAAGTTGCCATAACAATG
>CAIYLB010000152.1 GCA_903926935.1 uncultured Pseudomonadota bacterium | reverse complement strand
TGTAGCGCCGCCGCTGTACCCTCGCCACCTAATGCGGTAATATTTTCCACTGCGCGCTGAGATATTTTTTTCAGGTGTTTACCAGCACTGGTCTGTATTGAAGCATCCAAATAAACCGGCTTCCAGTTTTCTAGCACCATATTTTTAACATCGCCGTCAAGCTTACCCTCAATATCACCGAAGCTAAAAGTGCGGGTTAACGCGCCTAAATCCAAGTTACGCATCAATAAATCTGCATGTAATCGCGGCACCACGCCTAAAGGATCGTCAATTTTTAAATTGTCCATGCCGATAGTGCCATTAAATACATTAAAGGTCATGGCACCATCCATATTCAGCTGTTTACCGGCATAACTAACTTGCGGCACTTGCCCCGAAATTTGACCTTGCATCTTAGGCCAACCCATTGCCGTACTAAAATCGCTCATAGCTATTGGCGTTAAGTCCATGCGCAAATGCCAGTACCAATTGTCCGCAATCATGGCGGCTGAAACGTCATATAAATTAAGTGCGCCACCTAAAATTGGTAAGCTAAGTTTGGGCGATACCAATGAATAGCGATTAATTTCAGCACTTAGATTAGTGCTGCCGAGCGGCATATTGAGCAAATGGCCGCCGTTATAATTCAGATGAATAGTTTTGGCTTGGTCGTAATCCCAAGGCAGATTTGCGTTGATATGCTTAAAGGCGAACTTACCATTTTTATCGACAATATTGGCCTCACGTAAATTAAGCTCAAAACTACGCGGCGCTAAATTTTCAATCTCAAATTGCCAATCAGCCTTGCCAGATACTTCTAGATTGCCAAATACAGATTTTTCTAGCATAGGCTTCAAAATGATTGTATAAAGCCCTGCAAAATCAACGTTATTGGCTGATACTTTTACATTTTCTATCGCATTGGTTTGGGTGTTAATTTGCGCACTACTGCTAATTTTACCGACCTCATTCAGCAATAAACTGGCATTTTCAATAGTTAACATCGGCGAATTAAACCTGCCGTTGATCTCTAATATATTGCCGGCTTTTCCGAAATAAAAAGGCTGCCAAAATAACTCGCCTTGAGTCCAGCTAATTAAGCCATTCCATTGCCAAATATCATTAATATTTTTGGCGACAAGTTTAATTTGTCCGGTAAGATTTTCGCCGGCATGCAAGCCAGATTCATCACTAAAGCTGGCGCCATTAAACAAAATGTCCGCAGAAAAGTCGTTGGGAATACTCGCGAAATGAATGGAGAATGGCACTTTAACTTGCTTAGCAGTTAAGATGCCATCGAGACAATCTATCTGACCAATTTTATCGGTATTGAATTGGCCACATTTCAAATCAAATGGAATAAAAGATTGTTGCTTAATCGGCTTAACTTCGGCGTGCAATTTAAGCGTGGGCGCCTTAGCTTTTAAATCGACCTGAAATTGTGCATTTTTGAGCTGGCCAGCAGGCGCGCTAACTTCGCCTATTTGAATTTGTATCGCACTAATAGCATAAGCATTTTGGCAAACCAATACTGAGCATAAAACTAAGCTTAAGCATAAACCCAGAAAAGTCCAGAACTGGCGCAACATTTAGGCGGGATAAACTCCGGTAGATAAATAGCGATCACCACGATCACAAACAATTGAAACGATGACTGCATTTTCTAATTTTTTAGAAAGTTGCAAGGCCGCATACAAACCGCCACCCGATGAAACACCGGCAAAAATACCTTCTTCAGTAGCCAAGCGACGCATGGTTTTTTCTGCATTGGCTTG
>CAIYLB010000151.1 GCA_903926935.1 uncultured Pseudomonadota bacterium | reverse complement strand
CTGCCATTACAGCAGCTGTGGTTGGGGTGATTTTGAGTTTAGCGCTGTTTTTTTCTGCACATATTTTTATGCCGAATACTGCTGTTTTGCCTAATTTTGTAGCGTCACATTTTGTGTTTTATCAGGTTGATTGGTGGTCGGTAAGCCTAGCAGTGGTCGGGTTTTTAGTCTTGTTTAAATTCAAACTAAGCATTATCAAACTGATTTTTATTTTTTCTATGATAGGTTTTTTGTTGAACTTCATTCATTAGATTAAGCTTATTCAAGTTTAATTCGTCGCTATAAATTCGAACTATTGGGAAGGTGATGAGTCTTTATTAAGTATTTAACTTAATTACTTCTAGCGAGCAAATATGAAAAAAATTCTCTTATCAGTTTTGTTATTGGGGGCGACACAGATGGCAAATGCGGCTTGTTCTGAACTCTACAATCACCAATTTACTACTTTACAGGGTGAAAAAATTAATCTGTGTGATTATCAGGATAAACCAATATTAGTGGTGAATACCGCCAGTAAATGTGGTTTTACGCCTCAGTTTGATGCACTTGAAGGTTTGTATAGCAAATATAAAGCCAATGGTTTGTTAGTGATTGGTTTTCCATCCAACGACTTTAGGCAGGAGCCGGATAGCGATAAGCAAATTGGCGACTTTTGCAAATTAACCTATGCCGTTAAGTTTCCGATGATGACTAAAAGTTCAGTGACTGGTGATTCAGCTAATCCATTTTACAAACAGTTGACGGCTAAAACTGGTTTAGCACCTTCATGGAATTTCTTTAAATATGTGATTTTGCCGGGCGGTAAAGATGTATACGCCTATAGTAGTGATGTGAAGCCTGACTCTAATGAGATTTTAGCCAGAATTAAACCTAGTCTAAAATAAACCTAGCTTGAAATAAAACCAGCTTGAAATCAAGGTTGGCTTAAAGTGAGTTTGCATAGTAAAAAAGGCGCCTGATGCGCCTTTTTTATTGCTAATGCCTTGCAAAAATAATGCTATGTTGCAATTAAGTCGGCTTGCGAGTTCTTTCCATAATGATGGCTGACAATTCTTCCACTGAACGACTGGTTGAATCTGCCCAAGTAATGCCTGCATTACGCATTAGGTTTTCTGCCGTGATGATTTCTTTTCTACAATTATCTAAAGAAGCATAAAAGCTGCCAGACCTACGCTCATTACGCACGGCATGTAGGCGCTCTGGCTTAATGGTTAAGCCAAATATTTTATCAAGATGATTATGCAAAATAGCCGGTAATGCGCCGCGCTCAAAGTCTTCTGGAATTAATGGATAATTGGCTGCTTTAATACCAAATTGCATGGCTAAATAAACGCTGGTAGGGGTTTTTCCGCAACGAGAAACACCAATTAAAATCACCTGTGCTTCTTCTAAGCCGGAATTTGTCATGCCGTCATCGTGGTTCAGCGTAAAATTAATCGCTTCCATGCGGTCGTTGTACTTGGTGCCCATGACGCTGTGCGCAATGCCTGCACCAGTCAGCGGTTTTTGATCTAATTCAAGGCCTAACGGATCTATAAAGGTATTAAATAAATCAATAAAATAAGCATTGGATTGTTTTAAAGTATTGCGTAACTCCATGTCGCCTAATGACATAATTACCACGGGACGGCCACCATTTGCTTCAGTAGCATGCAAAATAGAAACCTGTGCGAGCTTGATTTTATCTAACGTGTCGGTAAATGGCATGCGCACTTGGGTAAAGTTTGTGCTTGGAAAATGCTCAAGCAATTTACCCAAGGCGCTGGCTGTAATGCCAGTCCCGTCAGAGATGAAAAATACGGTACGATTAAGCATGAAGCTTAGCCATTATTTCTTAGCTAAACGTTGCCATGTTGCAACCACTGTATCTGGGTTGAGTGACATAGATTGGATGCCTTCTTCAACTAGCCATTCAGCAAAGTCCGGGTGATCTGATGGGCCTTGGCCGCAAATTCCAACATATTTACCTAAGCGATTGCACGTATTAATCGTCATTTTAATCAATGCTTTTACTGCATCATTACGCTCATCAAAACCATCCGCCAAAATACCAGAGTCCCTATCCATACCCAATGTAAGTTGCGTTAAGTCGTTAGAGCCAATGGAGTAGCCGTCAAAGTAGGCCAAGAACTGTTCCGCTAATAAAGCGTTAGATGGAATTTCGCACATCATAATAAGACGTAAGCCATTGTCACCACGTTTAAGGCCATTAGCCGCCATGATTTCTGTCACGGCTTTTGCTTCAGCTAAAGTACGCACAAAAGGAATCATTAGCTCTACGTTGGTTAAACCCATTTCATCGCGTACTTTTTTCATGGCAGTACATTCCATGGCAAAGCATTCTTTAAAGTCTTCAGCCATGTAACGTGCAGCACCACGGAAGCCTATCATTGGGTTTTCTTCATCTGGCTCGTAAATCTCACCGCCAACCAGTTTTTTGTACTCATTAGATTTAAAATCAGAAGTACGGACAATCACCGGTTTTGGATAAAACGCAGCGGCAATGGTAGCAACGCCTTCGGCTACTTTGTCGATGTAAAATTGTTTAGGTGAAGCATAACCGCGTGAGCGATTTTTGATGGTGGTTTTGATCGCGGTAGGCATTGCATCAAAATTCAAAATTGCTTTGGGATGAATGCCGACCATATTGTTAATAACAAATTCCAAGCGCGCTAAACCCACGCCGTCATTTGGTGTTTTTGCAAAACCAAAGGCCATGTCAGGATTGCCAACGTTCATCATGATTTTACATGGCGCTGGCGGTAACGTTGAAGTAGCTTGTGTGCTGATTTCAAAGTCAAGTGCACCGTGGTAAACAAAGCCAGACTCGCCCTCTGCACAAGAAACCGTAACGATTTCACCTTCGCGTAAAATATCCGTTGCGTTTACAGAGCCAACAATCGCTGGAATGCCAAGTTCACGGGCAATAATCGCCGCATGACAAGTACGTCCGCCACGGTTAGTCACTAAAGCACTTGCACGTTTCATGACTGGCTCCCAATTAGGGTCCGTCATGTCCGCTACTAAAACATCACCAGGTTGTACCAAATGCATGTCTGCAGGATCGAGCACAATACGCACTGGGCCTACACCGACTTTTTGCGTGACCGCGCGGCCAACCACTAGTGGAATTGCTTTGTGTTTATTTAGTTTAAAAGTCTCAGTGATGTTATTTAAAGACTCTTGAGATTTAACTGTTTCTGGTCGTGCTTGCAAGATATAAAGCTTGTTATCAATGCCGTTTTTGCCCCACTCAATATCCATAGGGCAGCCGTAATGAGCTTCAATAGTCATGGCATAGCGTGCTAACTCTAATACATCTTCATTTGAAAGTGAATAACGGTCGCTGTCAGCTGCATCTACATCAATCGTGTTTGTGCTTTTGCCGGCTTGCGTTGCGTCAGAAAAGACCATTTTAATGAGTTTTGAACCCATAGTGCGACGCACAATTGATGGCTTGCCTAATGCTAGGGTTGGCTTGTGGACATAAAATTCATCAGGATTAACCGCGCCTTGCACTACTGTTTCACCTAGGCCGTAAGATGATGTGATGAACACGACATCTTTAAAGCCAGATTCAGTATCAATCGTGAACAT
>CAIYLB010000150.1 GCA_903926935.1 uncultured Pseudomonadota bacterium | reverse complement strand
GCCGTAGACCGAGGCATGTGCATAGGTGAAATTAAACTACTGGAGAAAAGTGGCGGTAAGTCTGGGGATTGGATAGCGCAATAGTGAGTGCTAACTTAAAACCTCTCTGAAAACTAAATAAAATAAACTTTGCTCGTCCCTTGCTCGACTAGGGGGAATTATGGCAACAGTTAGAATGCATGGAAGTAAATGGCAAGCTCGTATTTATAAAAAAGGATATCAAACACAAATTAGGTCTTTCTTAACCAAACGTGATGCCGAGAAATGGGCAAGGCAAATAGAGACAGATATTGAAAAAGGAACTTTCACAAATACAAACCTAGCAGAAAAAACTACCTTCAAAGAAATTATCGAGCGATATATGCGTGAAGTTACCCCAAGTATGAGAGGCGCAGAAACTGATTTAATCAAGTTAAAAGCACTTGCCAGAAAGCCGATAAGCCAATTAAACATGCTGGCCCTCACCCCGTCAAAAGTTGCAGAGTATCGTGATGAGCGTTTAAAAGAAGTAAGTGCAGGAACTGTCATAAGAGACCTGTGTTATTTCTCAAGCATCATCAATCATGCTCGTCGTGAGTGGGGCATTAATATCAGTAACCCAGTAGCCCTAGTTAAAAAGCCAGCATCACCCAAAGGCAGGTCACGCGTTCTGAGTTTAGATGAGAGGATGCGTTTGATGCGCATACTGGAAGCAGCACCTAAAAACCACTTTACTATTTGGATGCCCTATATCGTTGAGTTTGCTTTAGAGACTGCTATGAGACAAGGCGAAATCACAGAGTTACGCTGGGAAAATATAGACCTATCCAAACAAGTTGCCTTCTTACCTCTTACAAAAAACGGAGACAGTCGTTACGTACCGCTATCAACAGCAGCCGTCAAAATACTGAATGCATTGCCCAGAAGCATTGAAGGTAGGGTTTTTCCGGTTAATAAATCAACTGTATCTGTAAGATTTACGAGGATGGCTAGAAAAGCCAAGTTGATAGATTGTAGATTTCATGACTTGAGACATACGGCCATCACCAATATGGCAGAAAAGCTTCCTAATGTCCTTGAGCTATCTGCAGTAACCGGACATAAAACATTATTGATGCTTAAACGCTATACTCATTTTAAAGCTGAAGATTTAGCGAAGAAACTTGGTTAACTTTGCCCATTATGCGCAAAACATTTACATACTGGATACTTGAAAATAAAACTTTAGACCTAATTATGTAAGCATGACGACACCACTAATCCAGCGTAAAAGGTTTGACAAATTTTCTAAGCAGTTAGATGCTGGCATTCCATCTACAGAAGAACAAATTCAATGGCTTATTCATGTCTTCTCAGCGTTGTCAGACCCCAATCGAGATACCAACCGAGTTCTTGGGCTTAATTACACTGCGGGCCACTCTCTAACTGATGAAAAAGCTAGAATGAAAATGGATATAGTTATGCACTGGGTTGCAGGTGCCATATCGACTGACACATCACACCTAATAGACCCCAACAATGATGCTCCAGCATTAGGCATAGAAGACGCATTATTAAAAGCACCTGAGGTAGCTGCTATGGTGTTTGGAAACGACCCAGACGCAGCAAGATACAATTATGATTACCTAAAAAAATGTTGGTACGATAAGGAAAAAACTTTTCGGCAAGAATTGAATAGAGGTAGCGATTCGCCTGATGTATTCTACGACTTTCCGATCTAGTAAACGTTACTTCAAACCTCGTATTTAAGGTCACAATTCTTAGTTTAAATCTGCGTACTCTGACTCCTGTAATACTTACATTTACAGGAGAGCACCATGAAACACCAAGATTTACCAACCACTACTGAAGCCCTATCAGTATCCAATGACAAAGCCGCCGAACTAATTGGCATTGAGCCTCCCAGTCTAGACAAAGACAGGCGTGTTGGGCATTTAGGCATTCCCTACGTTAAAGCGGGCAGACGAGTACTGTATAGCTTGGTTGATTTAAAAGATTGGCTAAATAGCAACAAGTGTAACCCTGCAGCAAAGGAGAAAGCATGATGACTTCTCCTAATGGAATCAACACCACTGTATCTTCACAATGGTTAAAGCCGAATTTTAATAACATCCCAGACAATCTAAAATCACAACCTTGGGCTGTATGGATAGCTGAGCCAAGGGATGGACAGTTGGGTAAGTATAACAAAGCCCCTCGTTCTCCATTAAGTGGCTTCAAGATTGGTGCAGACAAACCCGAATTATTTGGTAGTTTTGAACAGGCTAAAGAAGCTTATCAGACAGGCAATTACACAGGTGTAGGTGTGTTGCTAACAGGTAATGGAATTGTTGGCTTTGACGTTGATGACTATGCCATCACTTTTACTAATCGACCTGATGTTAAGGCGTGGGTGGAACAAGCCACAAAAGGCAGTAGCGATGATGCTTATGCTGAGATATCACCTAGTGGCAATGGGTTGCGTTTATTTGTACGTGGCAATCTCCCAGACCAAGGCAGAAAAGTTGGCTCGCTAGAAGTATATGATAACAAGCGCTTCTTAACGATTACGGGGGCAAGTTATAAATTTAACTTGGTTAACCTATGAATCTACCATTAGCTCAACACCATGTAGATAGTTACTTAGCACTACTCCCAAAGTCAATATCTAGGCCAAAGATAACAATACTAAACGAAGGGATTGCAAGCGATTGTGCCGTTAACGCTTTAGCTCAAACGGTAAAAAGTTACGTACCTAATCTTTGGCTAGGTAAGTGGCAATCTAGTAGTAAGTACCCATCTCAATCAGAAGCAGACTTTGCAGTCTTAGGTTTACTTGCACGTGAAGCAATGAACCAAAATATCCCAGAGAATGCTATGCATGATGCAATCACGAGGGCTTTTGCTCAAAGCGGGTTATATCGACCTGAAAAAGAATTAACGAATATTAAATACGCCATTCCTAAATTGATATCAGGGTTGATGCATCAAAGCATGACAAGCCAAACTACTCGCAATCTTTTAGGTTTACACGGAGATATTTTTAGTAAAGAAACGTTAGTGGACAGTACGATACAAGTACAACCTGATAGTTATGGCGATATTAAAAACGCGCGCGCCTTTGCCTCGATGTGGCAAGGAAAGTTACTTTATGTCATTTCAACCAACAAATGGTTGCTTTGGAAAAGCAAAGGCTGGCAGTGGTGTGAGAAGGAAGAGCCACATCAGTATGCAAAAATGGTCTCTAATCAGCTAATGCAGGATGCTCAAGTTGTTTTTAATATAGATAGCGATAAAGGCAAACGTCTTATTCAACACGCTATAACTAGTCACAACCTCCCTCGCATTGAAGCGATGCTTAAGCTAGCAGTATCAGAACCTAACATGGCAGCAACTATCACTGAATTAGACGAAAACCCAAATTTATTGGGGGTTAACAATGGTGTGGTGGATTTAAAAACAGGGCAACTTCTTGTTAATGACCCCAGCATGAGGATTACGCGTTTTTGTAATGCCGACTACCACTCAGGTGCAACATGTGACCGATGGTTGACTTTTCTTAATGAAGTATTTAATGGTGACATAGATACTATTGAGACTATCCAAAGAGCATTGGGCTATACCTTAACTGGCGAAATAACCGAGGAGGTAATGTTTATTTGCTTTGGCTTTGGTAGTAACGGCAAAAGCGTTTTTAATAACGTTGTTGCAACTATCTATGGCGATTATGCACGTATGGCACCATCTACTATATTAACTGTTCGACGCTCAGATGACGCATCCCCACGTAATGATTTGGCGGCACTTGCTGGCTCTAGATATGCGTCGGTAAATGAATTGCAGGCAGGTGATAAATTAGACGAGCAAATAGTTAAGCAATTGGCTGGCAGAGAGCCTATATCAGCACGATTTTTGCATAAAGAATTTTTTGAATATATTCCAACTTTTAAAACTTGGTTGCGAACAAATCACAAGCCAATTATAACTGGGGATGATGATGGTATCTGGCGCAGACTCGTTCTTATCCCATTCAGTAGAAAATTTAAAGACCATGAAAAAGACCCCTTTCTACAAGAAAAGTTACTTAAAGAGCGTGATGGTATTTTAATGTGGTTGGTTGAGGGTGCATTGAAATGGCGTAAAGATGGATTAAAACTTAGCCCCAAGATATTAGCTGAACATAACAGCTATCGCACTGAAAGTGACTTGCTCGGAGAGTTTATTGGAGATAAATGTAACTTAAACCCTAATACAAAAGTGGAGCAGGCATTTTTATTTCATTGTTGGCAATCATGGTGTTCTGCGAATGGTGTTAGATATAACTCTAAAGCTAGCTTCACAAGGCGCTTAAATGAACGAGGATTTGTAGAAACCAAGAGTAACGGGAACAGATACTACGGCGGCATTGAAACAAAATGAAGGCATTATTAAACACAGGGCAACTAGGGCGGGAGTTTTGCTATTTCCGGTAATTGCTCTTAGTGAATCTCTTATGAAGAGTTTACCCGAAAACCCATAAAACCCGCCCTACTCGCCCTGCCTGTGCTTGGCAATGTTCTTAATTTTATTTATAAGCAATTGATTATAAAGGATATTTTAGTATAATGAAAAAATTTGAATGTAAAGAAGCATTTACGTCGGCTTTAACATCTAGACGCAACAACCCTTATGCTTTTAGCCTATATAAAATTAAGGAAGCATTGTCATTGCTAGAGATGATGAATGACGAAATTGGGCGCATTGCATTTTTTGATAAAACACCCGCCGTGTGTTTGCAGCATTGCACATCAGACGATATGTTTGATTATATCTCCAGTCTACCAATACATGTCGCCGAAATAATGGGGTCTAGTGTATTACCGGCTATAGATGGGCTTGTTGGTGACGGGGTACCTCAAGCCAAAGTTCATCAAATAAAAAAAGACAGCCAAAATAGAATTACAGCCTTAGTTGACTGGTGCGATGAAGTCTATGAAAAAGTTAAGCACAATCCAAAGTTTGTTCAGCGAAATATAAAATCTTGGGGGCATCCTGTCACTTCTATAGTTCTAGCCGCCGTGGATATCATTGAGTGCATTTTGTATGATGTAGATAGGTGTTTAGAGATTGATGCAGATGACGTTGATGATAATCATATTTTTTTTGGTGTGCAGTTAAATAATCTAATTCTATAGATTTACTAAAAGGGATATAACTGGCAACAGTATTAATGATGCTGAGCATTCAAGATAAATTAGTTTACATAGGTGAGCGTCAAATTATAAATTTGTGCTGTCTTGACCCCTTACAGCTAGTGTAATCAACTAAAGGAGTTAAGCATGCCCTTACCCAGTATATCCAAGCACGGCGCGAAGCAATGCACTGCCAAGTCAAAGAGAACGAGTCTGCCTTGTAACAACCCAGCAGCCTATGGATGTAGAACGTGCCGAATGCATGGGGCTAGGAAGAAAGACTCCATCAAACGAGGTAAACAACATCCAAACTTCACGCTTGGAAACCGCACACTGGAAAGTCAGAAGCAGGCTAGTGAACAAAGCGCACGCCTTCAAATGTTGGAAGATGCTCTTCACCTGCTTGGCATGACAACAGCGAAGCGCTCACGAGGCCGAAAAAGTGCTGGGTACTGCAAAATCAATTCAGTGGATGAGATTAAAAAAGCTATAGGGTGAGTAGCACATGTCCGTTCTAAAATCTTGTGGCCCTAAAGCAGTCGTTGAATTTAATCACTTCCGACCCATAGCGGTCATTGGGTATTCAGCACATCCTGAGCTATGCCTGAGTGAATGGGGTTAGTAAAGATACAGCGAAAATACCGAATGTCTTCAACTGGCCCGATGCTGACGGATGCTATCTTTATTTCAGTGCTTTAAAGCAGTCACTCGAAGCAACTAAATTATATCTTTGTGAATGTCAGATTTGTAGAAGCTTGATTTGATAGTCGTCAGACAGCAGTGGCTCATAAACTGCCACTCCATTAATGCTACGAATCAACTTGTTTCAGGAAAACCTATAAACTGAATGCGCTTATAGGCTCTTTTTTATCGGTCTGACTTAATAATTGTACCCATAGTTAAAGTTTTGACATGATATTTACCTTCATAATCATCGAGCTTAAACGTTTTATTCCTAGCCATAAGAATTCCTGTAGATGGCTCTTGTTGAATAAAAATAATATCACCAGCTTTTGCTGTTACTAATGTTTCGGCCCAATTTTCAGCTTTAGAGTATATTTTATGTTCACCAGGCGTAAGGTTGAAGTAGATATATTGACTTGCTCTTGTATAACCCATCTCGGAGGACGGTTCTTGGTCATCTATAAATACATTGAATCGAATAAAACCCCCAAGCCCATTTGGTCGTACGACATAAACAATAGCTTTGCCAGCTTCTGGAAGTTGTGGCAGTTGGTATGAGGAAGTTGCAGCTCTCATTGCTTCCGGTGAAGGCACTGTTGCACATCCGGATAGAGCCAATACTGTAAGGAGTAACACCCCTATTATTTTTTTCATATATACGCTCGAGTTTAGGATTAAAAAAAACCTGCAAAGAAGCAGGTTTTTTAGTTTAGAACTTAATACCTATGCTTGCTGATGGACCTGCTGAAGATGTTCCGCTTTTGTTGTAGTAGGACATATAGTCAGCCTGACCATACACTGTCTTAGTAAAATTGTATTGAGCGCCAGCACCAAAGGATACTGAATTATCATAAGCGTTAGCCCAAGCAGATGCATATGCATTAGCAGCGGTCGCAGTTACGTCAACATGCAGCACACCAAGTCGAGCAAATATTTCTAAATCAGGTGAAACTTCAGCTTTCGCTTTTAAATAAGCACCATAAACAGTATTAACTTTAAAAGTTAAGTAAGTTGAACCGTAATAACCGCTGGCATCATTTATCCCGCCGCCAGCAACAACTTCCCCAGAAAAGTTTTTGTCAAAGTTATATCCGACTCTAAGTAGACCTACAGCATTATTTGCAGAAAAGCCGCTGGCCTCAGTTCGTAGTGCAATAACACCGAATTCTGCATATGCTTTTTCTTCAGCATTTGAATCTGCAGCAAAGGCTGTAGATGAAGCAAAAGCAGAAATAATAGCAGCAGTGATAATAATATTTCTCATTACGTTTCCCCTTATAAATATAAATTTCCAGATGATATTTGTTTTAAACTTGAATACTTTCTTGACAATAACCTGTTTTGGGATATTTAGCAACATACGATTTACTTGCTATGTATGGTCGCTTCCCTTCACTCTTTTAAACATGATATTTTCAGAAACCTTCTTATCGAGGCTAGAAAAAATGCACAACTAACACAAGTGCAGTTAGCCGAGAAGTTAAATATTGCACAGAGCTTTGTATCAAAGTATGAAAGAGGAGAAAGACGTCTAGACTTTACTGAGTTTATTGAAATTTCAGAATTGCTTGGAATTGATTCGTCGCTATTTATAATAAGTTACAAAAATAAAATTGCCGCTTTGGGTAGTAAGTACGAGAAAAATAAATAAGCTTATCGGATACTACTTTTTAAAAATAAAAAATAAAATTTTATGAATGCCTTTCTAGAAAAGATGGGGGGGGTAGTTGCATGGAACGAGTTATAAAAATTGGTAATCGTTTGTTCAAAATACAGTGCATAGGTAAACCTATAAGAAGCCGGCCTATTTAGGGGCTGGGGGTATAGTGGGGTCGGGGTGTCGAGGTTTTCAATAGGGTACCCAGTAGGCATATCACTTCGCGCTTCGTTTAAATGAAACCAGTTCTCAGGCACCTAGTATGCGCATGAACTGCATCTTGTGGTACTCTGTTTCTTGCTCGACTCTTGCTCGAGTGGCACTTAAATTTAACGGATGTAGTAAGTTTATTTATTTCTTATCTACTTGTTTTTATTTAGTTTTTTGTTTCCTAAT
>CAIYLB010000149.1 GCA_903926935.1 uncultured Pseudomonadota bacterium | reverse complement strand
GTTTCGATGATTTGATTTTCTTTTAAAGAGTAGTTCATACGACCAACACCATACCATCCATGACCAAGTGGCCATTGGCCAGAAACGTCAAATTGATTGATACCGCTAGGCACTGTTTCACCAACTATATCTTGTTTGTAACTATAACTAAGATTAAGGGTTTTCCCTGGCTCCGGGTTAAAACGGCTGGCCACTGTGGTACGGATAGCACTCGAATTTTGTGTATTATATTGCAAGAGGGTATCTAGCCTCCAATTTGTTCTTAAATTTGCACTCAGACCGGCAATAATGTCTGACGTGTTGTTTTGGCTTAAGGATGCGCCTGGCAGTGTGACTTGTTGATTAGCAAAATAATAACGTTGTCCAATAGAGGCTGATAACCGTTGGGCGCCGGTTTCTGATTCAATTAATCGAGTGGTTAAAGAATAGCTCAACTGGTTGGCATCATTGATTCGGTCATTTCCGGTAAATCTATTTTCACTAAATAATGAGCTGAAATTAAGATCAGCTTCGCCCGTATCGAATACCGGAATATTTGATTGATTTTTGTTTGGAATGTAAACGTAAAATATTCTCGGCTCTATTGTTTGTGTATAGTCTCTACTAGCGACTTTAAATTCGCGATCAAAATACAAGCCACTATCAACGCTGAAGATAGGCAAAGTGCGTTGTTGTGATTCAAGATTAGTTGCTATATTACTGAGCGTGTAATTGGTGTAATTAACACCTAGTTTCGGTGTGATATAACCATAAGAGCGGGTCATAGGTAAGCTGATGCTAGGGTATAAAGTGAGGCGATTGCCGGTTGGTATAATCGGGGTATTAGGTACAAGCTGCGCATTTTTATTAGCATCAAAGGCTACGAACTGTGTATATAAATTGGCATTAATATCACCATAATACTTATTGCCGTTTAGCGTCATCTGTGGCAAACGTTCATAGGGATAAGTTTTGTCATCTAATGTTTGGAACTTTTGTGCCAGTGCATTAAAGCGCCAATTTTCATTAGCGTAATCAACATTAAATTGTTGTGGCAGAATGATTTGGCTGGTAGTAGTAATGCGTGTTGATAACTCAGAAAAATACTTATTGTCAGAAGTTTTTTCAAGGCTATAGCCAGCTGACCAGCCATTACCAAAATCTTGCTTGTGTTTTAGGTTAGCATAATAGCGTGTTTGATTGGTTTGGCTATCGTTCGATAGATACTCAAGCGCATCTTTACCAGAATAAGTTTCTTCTAAATATCTGAATTCACCTTGTAGTTGTACACCGCGATTACTCATTTCACGCGCTGTTAACGTTGCATCCATATTGGGTGCGATGTTCCAATAGTACGGTGCGCTTAATTCAAAACCGGTATTAGTAGTGCTGCCAAAGGATGGTGCAAGAAAACCGCTTTTGCGTTGACCGCTGTATGAAAAGCTAATCCAAGGAGTGTAAAGAATAGGGATATTTTTAAATTCAATATAGGCATTTTTACCGGTACCTGATTCAGTAAAACCATTCAGCACTAATTCTTTGGCCTTAATATACCAATCATCTGTTCCCGCCGTACAAGTGGTAAAGCGGGCATCTTGCAGGCGCTTTTTATCTTGGCCTTCAAAAAAGATAAATTTTGCATCACCTCTAGATTGTTGGGGTAAGTGCGTAGAATTATCTTCGTTGGAATTAGATGAAAAGTTCGTCGAAGACTCATTGACTTGAGCGGCTAAATTTTGTGAATTGGTATATTGTGTAGCTGATTCAGATACTGGTGATATTGATTCTTTAGAAATTTTATGCGATTGAAAGTTGTTTGGTGCTTCTGAGGCAATTTGTGCTCGCCTTTTTAATTGCATTGGGTTTTCTTTGACGATGCTAATAGACGCATCACGCATTTCACCAACGCTGTCAGATAAACGCATGTTTAATTCTGGGCCAGATAAACGCGCATCACCTAGATCAATTCTGACGTTGCCAGTGACGTGCAAATTGTCGTTTTGTACATCGTAGTTGATTTCATCGCCTAAAATAGTCTGCTTGCCGCGGCCGATAGAGGCATTGCCAATTGCGTGCAGTTGTCTATCAAGATGCAATTCAAGTTTATCGCTATCAATCACAATAGCATCGCTACTGAGCGCTTCAGTTTCAGCTTGCGCGGGTAGGCTAAATAACAAAATTACAGCGGTAAAGCCGGTGAAAAGACGGCTTTTTAGCATGAAATTATCGCTGAAACTAGCGGGGCTATGTGTAATGGAGTAGATGGCACGATTATATAGGCAGACGGTTTTATTTTATCAGTGATAAAATCTCATAAATCTTGCCTTTTGGCAATGAATAAATCACATTTTAGCTGGTTAATAGCATAATTTCCGTAAAAATATCAAGCTTTAGCATTGCTTCAATGGTCGTGAAAAATAATTTTATAATATTGGATAGATAGTCGTGGATGATAGACAGCAACAACTAGAAGCTTGGTTAGCAAGCACCTTACAACAGACCGAGTTTACCTTAACAACAGCCTCAGCTGATGCAAGCTTTAGACGCTATTTTAGAGTACATTTAACTAGCCCATACTTGGGCCGCAATAGTTTGATTGCGATGGATGCGCCGCCGCCACAAGAGGATTGCACGCCTTTTGTGAATGTGGCTGGTTTGCTTTTGGCTACAGGCCTGAATGTGCCAAATGTGTTAGCACAAGATTTAACGCAAGGATTTTTGTTGTTAAGTGATTTGGGTGACGACACTTATTTAACTAAACTTGATGCACAAACTGCACCTAAACTTTACCAAGACGCTACTAACGCGCTGATAAAAATGCAACTTGCTAGCCAACCGCAAATGCTACCAGCTTATGATGAAGCCTTGCTGACGCGTGAAATGCAGTTATTTCCAGAGTGGTATGTGGCAAAACACTTAAGCACCAGTTTAAATAGCGATCAGCAAGCGGTATTGAACAATACTTTTAAGGTGCTGAATGAAAACATATTAGCCCAAGCCCAAGTTTACGTGCATAGAGATTATCATTCGCGCAACCTGATGATTACGAAAGAAAATAACCCAGGTGTTTTAGATTTCCAAGATGCAGTATACGGTGCCATTACTTACGATTTAGTATCATTATTGAAAGATGCTTATATCAGTTGGGACGAAGAGCAAATTATCGACTGGGCAGTGCGTTATTGGCAACCCGCCAAAAAGGCTGGCTTGCCAGTGCCTGATGATTTTAGTGAGTTTTATCGCGATTTTGAATGGATGGGCGTGCAAAGGCACATTAAAGTGCTAGGTATATTCGCCAGACTTAGCCATCGTGATGGCAAAGATGCTTATTTAAAAGATATGCCTATCGTCATGGCGCACTTGCGCAAAGTATGTGAGCGTTATGTTGAATTAAGACCAATGTTACGCTTGCTGAATCAGCTTGAGAATGTGCAGGCTAAAGAAGGCTTTACCTTCTAAATGAAAGCAATGATTTTAGCGGCTGGGCGTGGGGAACGCATGCGTCCCCTTACCGATCAGACACCAAAACCTTTATTGAGTGTGGGTGGTAAGCCGCTTATTGTCTGGCATTTAGAGCGTTTAGCTAAAGCAGGTTTTAAGGAAGTGGTGATTAACCATGCGCATTTAGGGGCACAGATTGAACAGGCGCTTGGCGACGGTAAGTCCTGGGACTTGAAAATCCAATATAGTCCTGAAAAAATTGCGCTTGAAACGGCAGGTGGCATCGCCAATGCTTTGCCTTTATTGGGTTCTGTGCCATTTTTAGTTGTTAATGGCGATACGTTTATTGAAATTGATTTCGTATCTCTAAAACTGCCACCTAATCATTTAGCTCATTTGGTCTTAGTCGATAATCCAGCACAACATCCGCAAGGTGATTTTGCGATTGAAGATGGTCTGTTGAAAAATGACGGTGTAGCTAAACTGACGTTTTCTGGCGTTGGCATCTATCACCCGGACTTATTTGCCAGCCTAGTGCCTGGCAAGCCGGCAAAACTCGCGCCGTTATTACGGCAAGCTATTGCCAATAACCTAGCCAGTGCTCAGCATTATCAAGGTGTTTGGCACGATATTGGAACGCCGGAACGCTTGTATAGTTTAGATGCGGAACTAAAAGTTAAGACTTTATAATTGAACCAATTATCAAAATCAGCCACATAATAAGCAGTACCTTACCCGTAAATTATTAAAATACCTTATCTCATAAAGATACTTCACATTAAATGAAACCAAAGATTCAATGAATAAAAATATCTCAGAATTTATGACTAGGCGGCAAAAACTCATGGCTAGCATGGGCGAAGGCCTTGCTATTGTCCCGACTGCGCCTGAAGCCATCCGTAACCGAGACAGTCATTACCCATACCGGTTTGATAGTTATTTTTATTACCTGACTGGCTTTAAAGAGCCGGAATCTGTATTGGTTTTGCTGGGTGGTGCGCAGCCGAAAACAATCCTTTTTTGTCGCGATAAAGATATGGAGCGAGAAATCTGGGATGGCTTCCGTTACGGTGCCGATGCGGCAAAAGAGCAGTTTGGTTTTGATGAAGCTTATTCAATCAACCAGTTAGATGCAGTTGTGTTGAAGCTGTTGGCAAATCAGCCTAAATTATATTTTAGCTTAGGCGAAAACGCTATTTGGGACGGTCGTGTGACTGGCTGGTTAAATAGTTTACGTAATCAAGCGCGTACAGGCGTAAGTGTACCTGACGACGTTAGGGATATTCGTAAACTAGTCGATGAAATGCGTCTGTATAAATCGCCCTTTGAACAGGAAATTATGCGTCAATCGGCTAACATCGCGGCCTCTGCGCATAACCGAGCAATACATTTTGCCAAACCGAATATGATGGAATATGAGGTTGAGGCCGAGTTCTTACACGAGTTTTATCGCAAAGGCGCACAAGCGCCAGCCTATACCAGCATTGTTGCGGGTGGTGCGAATGCTTGTACTTTGCATTACAACGCCAATAATTGCGTATTAAAAGCGGGCGATTTATTGCTGATAGATGCTGGCTGCGAGTTAGATGGTTATGCATCTGATATTACCCGCACTTTTCCAGTGAATGGCAAATTTATTGGCGCGCAAAAAGACGTGTATGAACTAGTGTTGGCTTCGCAGCTTGCCGCCATAGCTAAAGTGAATACTTCAAACCATTGGAATGCACCGCATGAGGCTGCACTGGATGTGTTGATTCAAGGTTTTATCGATTTGAAGCTTTGCAAAGGCAGTAAAGAATCAGTGTTAGAAAATGGTGATTACCGCCAGTTTTACATGCATCGTACTGGCCATTGGCTGGGCTTAGACGTGCATGATGCGGGTGAGTATAAATATGCTAAAGCAAAAAACCAGCAAGATAATTGGCGAGCGCTACAACCAGGTATGACGCTTACCGTGGAGCCTGGCTGCTATATTCGCCCAGCGGATAATGTGCCGGAGGCCTTTTGGAATATTGGTATTCGGATTGAAGATGATGTGTTAGTGACGCAACATGGCTGTGAAGTTTTAACCTCTAATGCGGTTAAAAGTATTGCCGATATCGAAGCATTAATGCAATATTAATTGAAAAGACTAAACGAAAACCTAGATGAAATCTTGTATGAATGACACAATTGTTATCGTCGGTGGTGGTCCGGTAGGTGCAACCTTGGCGCTATTACTGGCCAAACAAGGTTTAGCTGTGACTGTATTAGAAGCTCGTAAACAGGGTGCAGCTTATGGTGAAGGCCGTGCGCTGGCGCTGTCTTATGGTAGCAAGCGTATTCTAGAAAAACTTGGCGTCTGGGCTAACTTGGCGACAAAAGCTACGGCGATTAACACTATTCATGTTTCACAAAAAGGCAGTGTTGGACGCTCAACATTGTATGCAGAAGATTATCAGCAAGAGGCGCTGGGTTATGTTTTAACCTATGGCGCCTTTAGTGCATCATTAGATGATGCGCTAAGCCAGCAATCTTCCGTCAATTTTATTTTTGAAGCCAGTGCAGAAACTATTTCTCATACAGAAAATGAAGCGTCCGTCACCTATCAGTACCACGGTGCATCGCATACCATAAATAGTGCTTTAGTTGTACTTGCGGATGGCGGTCGTAGTTTAGATGCAATTTCTGGTTTAACTAAAGAAACCAAAGAATACGGCCATGATGCCTTAATTACAAAAGTACGCGCAGAGTTGCCACATAATAATATTGCCTACGAACGTTTTACGCCGAATGGTCCAATGGCTTTGTTGCCGAATGGGGAAGAGGATTTTTCATTGGTCTGGACTGGCAAAAAAGAATACATCACGCCATTGCTGAGCTTGAGTGATGCCGATTTTCTAGCGCAATTTCATCAGCAGTTCGGCGATCGAGTTGGGCAATTTTTGAGTGTAGAAAAACGCATGGCTTTTCCGTTAAAACTATCGCAATTAAAAGCATTAGATACCGAACATTTGGTCGTTATCGGTAATGCCGCACAAACGATGCATCCGGTAGCTGGTCAGGGCTTCAATGTGGGTTTGCGAGATGCTGAATCTCTAGCGCAAAGCGTGGCATCGTCAACGCTTGAATTATTAGGTGGCACGCAAATGCTGACTGATTATCAGGCCAGCCGAAAATCGGATACTAAAGGTGGTTTGTTATTTACTGACTTTTTGGTGAATATTTTTTCAAATGACCTGCTAGGTGTTGCCGGCTTAAGAAGTGCAGGGTTAGGCTTGTTTGATGTGATTAAACCAATTAAAAAACATTTGGTACAAAAAATGAGTTTCGGCAAATGAGTAATGTGAGTGTTGTTTAATGGCTAATGATATCTTGACTACTGATGTTGCCATTGTAGGCGCTGGCTTAGTTGGTGTATCTGCGGCGCTAGCCATGCATCAGTTGGGTTTCTCGGTGGTCTTGGTGGATAGTAAAGATCCGGCTCAAATGGGTAGTATTGATGATGCTTGGGATACTCGAATTTATGCCATTAGCCCAAAAAATGCAGCATGGTTAAAAAGTTTAGGCGTGTGGCAGCGATTAAAGCCTACACGTATCGGCGAAATGCAGGCGATGGAAATATTTGGTGACAACAGCCAAACACCTATTACCTTATTAGCGAGCGATGCAAATGTAGATAATTTGGGCTTTATCGTTGAAGCTAAAGCTTTGCTACAAGCGCTGTTAGCGCAGGCTAAAACGTTAGGTATTCGCACTTTATTCAACAGCCCATGTTTAGCGGTCAAGGCTACGGCTAACAAGGCGACATTGCGCTTTGCAAACAATAGCACATTAGAAAGCAGCTTGTTATTAGCGGCTGACGGTAGCCACTCTTGGGTGCGCCAACAGCTGAATATACCTATGCAGCAGAAGTCATATGAGCAAACAGCAGTAGTGGCAAACTTTAAAGTTGAGAAGCCGCACGCCAATATTGCTAGGCAGTGGTTTACGGCTAACGAAGCTACAGGAAGCGCTATTTTAGCTTGGCTGCCGTTGCCCGATAACACTATTTCTATTGTGTGGTCGGTGCCAACGCAATTAGCTGACTCATTGCTTATGTTGAGCGAGGATGAGTTTACTCGGCAAGTGCAAAAAGCTGGAAATGGTGTATTGGGTGCGCTGGAATGTATTGGTTCAGCGGTGGCTTTTCCCTTGAATTTGCAAAAAACCGATTATTTAGTACAAGATTGTGTTGTGTTAGTCGGCGATGCCGCGCATCAATTTCACCCAATGGCGGGTCAAGGTGTTAACTTAGGCTTTAGAGATATTATTGGTTTAGTTGAGATCTTAAATCAGAAAAATCAATATCAGACTATCAATGATAGTGGTTTGTTAAAGCAATATGCACGCACTAGAAAGGCTGATTTTTTAAGTATGCTGGTGCTGACAGATGGCTTGTATCATCTATTTGAAAGTAATAATAGACTAGTAAAAGAACTAAGGCGTTGGGGTTTAGCTGCCGCTAAGCATCAATCAATTAAAAAAATATTGCTTGAAAAAGCCATTGCACTTTAATGAGTTATATTATGATGGCGACTAATTAAGTCATTATATTATTTAAAAAATTATATTAAGTTAAGGATATTCATGTTTAAGAAATTAATCAGCTTCAGCTTGCTAAGTGCGTTTGCAACCTTAGCGATGGCAGATGAAGCCAGCGTAAAAAAAGCGGTTGAAGCAACCTACCCAAAATTCAAGGTCGAAAGTGTTACCAAAACGCCATATGCAGGTTTGTATGAAGTATTTATGGGTGGTCAAATCATTTACACCGATGAAAAAATGACTTTCTTAATTGCTGAAGGTCGCTTGGTTGATCCGAAAACTAAAAAAGATATTACCGGTGAGCGCATGGAAGAGTTAACCAAAATTGATTTCTCTAGCTTACCGCTTGATCAGGCCATTAAAGTTGTTAAAGGCAATGGTAGTCGCAAGTTAGTGGTGTTTTCAGATGTGGATTGCCCGTATTGCCAACGCTTAGAGCAGAATGAACTTGTTAATATTACCGATGTGACGGTTTATACTTTTCTTTATCCAATCGCGCAATTGCATCCTGATTCTGCGGCTAAATCTAAATCAATTTGGTGTGCCACTAATCGTGTAAAAGCTTGGCAAGATTGGATTTTAAATAATCAATTGCCTAAAACCACCGGTAATTGTGAGGTGCCGTTAGAAAAAATTGGTGCCTTAGCTAAAAAACTTGGCGTGACTAGCACGCCAACATTAATTTTTGCTGATGGTAAACGTATGCTGGGTGCCCAGCCTTACAAAGAGATCGAGCGGGCAATGGTGGCAGCAGCAAAGAAGTAATTTTAAACTAGTCTCAATGCTGACGCCGCTTAGCCAATATAAAAAAGCTACATATTGGCGATAATTTCTTCACCAAACTGAGCTGTGCTTACCTGCGTTGCACCGTTCATTTCGCTAAAAAAGTCACTGGTGACACGTTTAGCTAAAATCGCTTTGGCAACGCCGCTGATCACTAAATCAGCCGCTTCTAACCAGCCTAAATGACGCAACATCATTTCTGCAGAAAGGATAATTGAGCTCGGATTGGCTAGGCCTTTGCCGGCAATTTTAGGGGCGGTGCCATGTGTCGCTTCAAATATTGCAACGGTGTCGCTCAGGTTTGCGCCTGGGGCAATGCCAATGCCGCCAACCTGTGCTGCGAGCGCATCGCTCATATAGTCGCCATTTAAGTTAAGCGTTGCGACAACATCGTAATCTTGCGGGTGCAATAAAATCTCTTGTAAGAAAGCATCGGCTATACAATCTTTAATGATGATGCCATTAGGCAATTTACACCATGGGCCACCGTCAATTTCAACTGCGCCAAATTCTTGTTTTGCTATTTCATAACCCCAGTCTCTAAAACCGCCTTCAGTGAACTTCATAATATTGCCTTTATGGGCAATAGTCAGTGATTTTCGGTTGTTATCAATGGTGTATTGAATCGCCTTGCGTACAAGACGTTGGCTACCTTCTTTAGACACTGGTTTGATGCCAATGGCTGATGAGTCAGGAAAGCGGATTTTTTTACGCATTCCCATATCGCTTAAAAAGCCAATGACTTTTGCGACTTCATCGGTACCTGCAGCCCACTCAATACCAGCATAAATATCTTCAGTATTCTCGCGAAAAATCACCATGTCAGTTTTTTCTGGATGTTTTAGTGGGCTAGGCACGCCAGTAAAGTATTGCACTGGGCGTAAACATACATATAAATCTAGCTCTTGGCGCATAGATACGTTTAATGAGCGTATGCCGCCACCGACTGGTGTGGTCAGTGGACCTTTGATAGAAACTACATAGTCACGTAGTGCACTCATGGTTTCGGCCGGCAGCCAGTCATTAGCACCGTATACTTTGGTGGCTTTTTCACCAGCGTAAACTTCCATCCATGAAATTTTACGTGTGCCTGCATAGGCTTTATTTACTGCGGCATCGACTACTTTAATCATAGGTGGTGTAATGTCTGCACCTATGCCATCACCCTCAATAAATGGGATAATGGGATGGTTAGGCACGTTAATTGAGTTGTCGGCGT
>CAIYLB010000148.1 GCA_903926935.1 uncultured Pseudomonadota bacterium | reverse complement strand
GCTTTCCTTGCACCCACGATTAAAATCATCGTTGCAAAATACAGCTAGCCCTCATGGGTTTAGATTTGGTTAATATCCGTGACCTATACCTCATCGGGTGTGGTTGCCACAAATACTTGGCGTAACCGATTTGGTTCAGCAGTCCCGGGCTTACCTGCTTTGTGGCGAGCACTGCGATAACCACACAGAGCATGAATCTTGGCTTGATGCATCAACTTAGCGACACGGTTCATACCACAGGTTAAGCCGCTAGCTTCGCTGTCACGGCAGATCTTTGGGCTGCCGTAGACGTTGTCCGATTAATATGCCGTTAGCCTGTTATGGGCCAGATGAAGCCATTCGCCAAAGTGCATATATTCGTAAATTTATACCGATATTTTGATTAGCATCAACATGCTAATATAGTTGGCGCGATACCATTCACATATAAATTCATGATGATTTCATTATAACAATTAGTCTTTGGAGCTTAAGAAGCCGTGCAAATTAAATGCCCTCATTGTGGTAAAGAGAATCGATTTCCAATTCAGAAAATAGATGCCACACCCGTGTGCGGTGCTTGTAGGATGGATTTGTTATCGGCACCAATAGCACTTAATCAAGCTAATATCGAGGAAGTGCTGGCGCAGAATGTATTGCCAGTTATGATTGATTTCTGGGCGCCATGGTGTGGTCCTTGTAAATCATTCGCACCAACTTTTAAAGATAGTGCTGCAAAGTTTGCTAATCAACTTATTTACGCTAAAGTTGATACAGAGTCAGAGCAAATGTTGGGAATGAAATATGTCATAAAATCTATCCCTACCTTAGCTTACTTTTGGCAGGGTAAGGAGATTGGCCGTGTCAGTGGCGCACTTCCAGCAAGTCAATTGAATGACCTCGTTCTAAAGGTTATTCAGGCGAGCAAACTGAGATAAAATTAATTATGGGAAGGAAAGTCTGTTGGATTTATAAAATACTTTCCATTTTCTTCTAAAGATTATTGGGTTTATACAAAATTAAAGTTCGTGGTTATCTAATTTAGCTTTTTGGCGTGGATAGCGCTTCAAATGCTGCGTTGGCAGAAATGAACACCTGTCCAGAAAGGGACTTCCATATTGGGGAGTGAATCAAACGATCATGCACTGGCCCTTTAATTTCCGCGAAGTGCAATCGAATGTTGCGAAGTGCTAAGTCGCGATTCAGCTCAAAGAGAACTTCCATAGCGGTTGTATCCACCATATTGACAGCACTCATAATCAGTACTACTTCATGAATATCTGGTGCTTTCTCCAACTCTAAAGTTAGACGAGTTTCAATAGCGTTTAAATTGCCAAAGAAAAGACTTTCATCGACACGTAACAACAGAACCTCGGGTAAGGTTTCCGTCTCATGACGTTCCACATTCCGGAAATGCTCGGTACCTAAGATGCGACCAACCACGGCCACATGCGGGATGCTTGCCCGGAAAAGAAAAGCGGCAAGAGAAAGACTTATACCCAATATGATGCCACCTTCTAACCCAAAAACAACGACTCCAATTGCAGCGCCGAGCAAGGACAGCGCATCGGCATGATCGTATGCCCAAGCAAGTCGGAACGCCTTGATGTCGACCATGCTGATAGCGGCCACTACAATGTTCGCCGCAAGAACTGCCAAAGGCAACCGAGCAAACCAGTGGGCTCCTCCAGCCACTACGCCGATCATCGCAATTGCAGAAACAATACTTGCCAATGGAGTCTGAGCACCAGATGCTACATTGACGGCTGATCGTGACACACCTCCACCTACTGGCATGCCACCGTAGAAAGCGGCAACCAGATTCGATGCTCCCAGCCCGACTAATTCAGCGTTAGCATCAATGCGCTCTTGGCGCTTAATTGCTAAAGCTTGAGCCATAGAAATGCCTTGCACCATTCCGATTATCGCCATCAATAGCGCAGGAACTAAAAGCATCTTGATGGAATGATAGTTTGGTAAAAAGAACGAAAAACCTGGCAGTCCTTCAGCCACTTTCCCGACGACAGTAACACCGCCAGGCCTATCAAGATTGAAGTGAACTACCACTGCAGTGGCTATAAGCAAGACCAGTAAAGGAGTTAATCGAACAATAAATGCTGCACGACTGGGAAAGATGCCAAGGTGAGTCAATATCGACACCAATCCATAACGTGCAAAAATTAGGATCGCTAGCGCGGGGAGACCTATTAGCAATGTATCACTATTGCTGTTTGGCAATTGATGCAATAGTGCGCTTAATAATCCCAATGCATCGTCACCTTCATAGGAGACCCCCAACAGAGACTTTAACTGGCTTATGATGATTAGTACTGAAGAGCCAGAAATAAAGCCACTTATCACTGGCCTACTTAGTAGCTGGGAAAGAAATCCCAAACGAAGCAGTCCAAAGATAACAAGTAGAGCGCCGGAAAAAAGAGAAAGACTAGCCGCCAAGGCAATATACTCTGGCGAGCCGGGCAAAGCGATGGGGCTCAAGATCGTGAATGTCATAATTGCAGTGATGGCGACAGGGCCTACGGCCTGAACCATACTGCTCCCCCATATGGCATATACCATTACTGGAAAAATGCTGATATACAACCCTGCTTGGGGCGGCAATCCTGCAAGCAATGCATAAGCAAGGCTTTGCGGGATAATTAAAACGGTAAAAATAACCCCCGCAGTCAAGTCTGGCGCTAGATTTTTATGGCGATAATCTGTAAGCCAGGCAGGAAGAATTTTGCGTAAAAGATTCATGGATAAATGTTGTTGGGAAATTCAGTCCTTAAGGATTTGTAGCAAAGATAACGATAAGTGCTGAGCGTGTTGGCGCTCATAAGTACGCTTATCTAATCAATTTTAAATGCACGTCAACATAATTAGCCTTAAATAGTTTTAAAAAACATCACCGCGCTTTATTGACCATCATCCGGTTGTGCTGCTTCTAACCACATGACATTGATAATGCCAAATGCAAGAGCTAATCCAACGCCTAATATCCAGGTGAAATACCACATCGTTTTTCTCCTAATTTGATCAAATTAATACGCAGTATGCGTATTGTCTTTAATCGATTGAACGGTTACTTTGCCACGCAAAACTTTGTACACCCATGAGGTATAGATCAAAATCAAGGGTAAGAAAATAATGGTGACCACAAACATAATGCCCAAGGTCTTTTTACTTGAAACTGCATCCCAGATTGTTAAGCTACTCACTGGATCTGTACTGGAAGGCATGATGAATGGGAACATTGAAAAGCCTGCTGTCAGAATAATGCTTGCAATAGTGATACTGCTAAATACGAAGGCTGTGCGTTCTTTGTTATAACTTGCACTTAATAATGATAATACAATACCACCGAACCCGAGTATGGGGGCTAACATCATCCAAGAATAAGTTTGGTAATTGGTGAGCCATGCGCCAGCAGATTTTTGGACTGTTTTAGCGAGCGGGTTAAGTGCGCTATTCACATCTTGAGTTGAAGTGATGACATAGCCATCAATGCCATATGCAATCCATATGCCGGCTAGCGCGAATGCTAACGCACAAACGATACCCGTAAAAAATGCTGCCTTTTGAGCACGTTTCTGTACCGCGCCATCTGTACGTAATTGAAGGTAAACAGCACCGTGCATCATAAGCATCGTTAAACTGACTACACCACAAAGGAGTGCGAATGGATTTAGCAACTGCCAAAAACTGCCGGTATAAAAGGAACGCAAGGTGTCGTCATAATGAAAAGGCACCCCAAGAAACAAATTGCCGAAAGCAACACCAAATACTAATGCTGGAATGGCACCCCCTGCAAATAGTGCCCAATCCCAAGCATTACGCCAACGTGGGTCTGCTAATTTGCTCCGATAATCAAATCCGACAGGACGGAAAAATAACGCAAATAGCACCAACAACAATGCGACATAAAGCCCTGAAAAAGCAGCCGCATAGACGAGTGGCCATGCTGCAAAAATAGCGCCACCTGCAGTCACCAGCCATGTCTGATTGCCTTCCCAAGTAGGTCCTATGGTATTAATAATCACCCGACGTTCATTGTCTGACTTCCCTAGAAATGGAAGCCAGCATGCAACGCCCAAATCAAAACCATCCATGACGGCAAAACCTATCAGTAGAACCCCTATAAATAGCCACCAGATGAGCTTGAGCATTTCGTAATTAAAGAATGTCATGATGTACCTTTAAGCGCGACTAGTGGCAGGTTGATTTTTTTCAAAAAAGTAACGGCCCGTATGTAAGCTAGATGGCCCTAGGCGTGCATATTTGAACATTAAGAACATTTCGATGATCAAAAGTATCGTATAGAAACTTATGAAGCCTATCAAACTGAAGTATAAATTGCCTGCGGATAAGGACGATGTTGATAAATGCGTAGGCAATATGCCGGAAATCGTCCAAGGCTGGCGACCCATCTCAGCAACTACCCAGCCCATTTCTGCAGCAATCCATGGCACCGGTATTGAGTAAAGTGCCAAACGTAGCAACCATGTTTGCTTTTCTAAATTACGCTTGATCATGAAGTAGAAGGATGCGGCAAAGATAAAGAACATCAGGAAGGCCATCGCCACCATGACTCTGAAAGACCAGAATAGGGTAAATACATTAGGAATGGTATCGGCAGCCGCTTGATGGATTTGCGCTTCAGTCGCATCCGTTACATTGGGCGTATATTTCTTAAGGAGTAAACCGTAGCCTAAATCCTGTTTAGTCTTTTCAAATGCGGCCATGGACAGTTCAGATTTGTCGCCACTCTTTAGTCGCTGTAAATCCGCATAGGATTGCATACCATTGCGAATCCTCGATTCATTCTGTGTTTTAATTTCTGACAAACCTGTGACTTCTTCATCTAATGATCGTGTTGCAATGATACCTAATAGATAAGGCACTTTAATTGCGTAGTCAGTGCGCTCTTCAGCCTGATTGGGTAAGCCGAAAATAGTGAAGGATGCAGGAGCGGGTTCTGTATGCCATTCAGATTCAATTGCAGCTAGCTTTGCTTTTTGCACCTCGCCGGTAGTGTAGCCAGACTCATCACCCAAGATAATGACGGATAGAATTGAAGCTAAACCAAAGCCGGAGGCAACTGCGATGGATCTCAGCGCAAAGCCAATATCACGTTTTTTGAGTAAGTACCAAGAGGAAATACCTAGAACAAACATTGAGGCTGTTGTGTAACCGGCGGCTACTGTATGCACAAATTTCACTTGCGCCACAGGATTGAAAATAAGCGCGGCAAAACTAGTCATCTCCATACGCATAGTTTCATAGTTGAATTCCGCACCCACTGGATTTTGCATCCAACCATTAGCAATCAAAATCCATAATGCTGATAAATTTGAGCCTAAAGCCACTAGGAACGTAACCATTAAATGTTTCTCTTTGGAGAGCTTATCCCAGCCAAAGAAGAACAAGCCCACAAAAGTTGATTCCAGAAAAAATGCCATCAAGCCTTCAATAGCCAAGGGCGCACCGAATATATCCCCGACATAATGCGAGTAGTAAGCCCAGTTGGTGCCAAACTGAAACTCCATAGTTAAGCCAGTAGTTACACCCAGAGCAAAATTAATACCGAATAACTTGCCCCAAAACTTGGTCATATCTCGGTACATTTGCTTCCCCGTCATGACGTAGACGGATTCCATAATGACTAGAATCCACGACAGCCCGAGTGTAAGAGGGACGAACAGAAAATGATAAAGCGCGGTTGCACCAAATTGCAAACGGGAAAGATCGACAACTTCAGCAGAAGGTAACATAAAGTAAAAGCCTATTTAATTAGATTGGTTCAATATCATTCGTGTAACAGCCAATTGCCTTGCATCCTTAGCGATTGGGTGTGAAAAACAGAGTGCCCAGAGTAACCACAGCAATGCAAATTTAATCAGAAGGACGATTGTAACTTCAATAACTAATTGCCCAGATTTCCTAGATTTTTTTAGGCTCTTTAAGTGATTAATATAACGGTTTATCATTTATTGGATTTTCTTTTATTCATGCAACATGCTCTTTAGTTACCTGTTAATTAATAAATCTACAGTAATTTCACAGACTTGAGAAACGAATACACTTTACAACCATTAAGTTAACTTGATAAACAGATTATTATTGTACAATTAACCTATTTAATTGGTATTACGTGTATTCCGTTAACTTTTGGGCATCACATATTCTATGCATATTACTTTAAGGCAGTTACAAATTTTTGCTGCAATTGCGCAAAGTGGAAGTACTACAGCTGCTGGAACACAGATTGCCTTATCACAATCAGCTGTCAGCGCCTCTATAGCAGAGCTAGAGCGAGTATTAAGCGTGCTGCTCTTTGACCGTATTGGTAAGCGACTTATACTCAACGATCATGGGAGGGCAATGTTGCCACAGGCCTTATCTCAACTTAAAAGTGCTGCGGATCTTGAGCAGAGTTATCTTAGTGACAGCCCTAGTTTACTGGTGATTGGAGCAAGCTTGACCATCGGGAATTATTTGCTACCTCGCCTACTTGCGGATTATTGGCGCTCACAAGGCATTGTAGTAGGAGACACAAATCCTCCCTTACAAGTGGTCATAGATAATACTGTTGAAATTGCCGCTAAGGTAGCAAACCTTGAAGTTGATATTGGCTTGGTTGAAGGTCCATGCCATAGGTCGGATATAGCTATCACACCATGGCTAAAGGATGAGCTGCTTTTGGTTGCCTCCCCAGATCATCCCATTATTAGAGAATATAACGGTGGTTTAGTCCCTTTTAGTCGAATGGCAAAAGCCAATTGGCTTTTGCGCGAGCAAGGCTCTGGTACACGTGAAGCGCTAGAAAATGTATTACTACCTCATTTGCCACAATTAAAAAGTCATCTTGAATTCAATGATAATGAAGCGATAAAACAAAGTGCAGTCCGTGGGCTAGGTGTCGCATGTTTATCGGAGTTGATTGTAAGTGACATGATAGAAGCCGGACGTCTAGTTGAGATTAAAACTGACTTTGTACGAATTCCTCGCCGCTTTAGTTTGCTCATCCATCACCAGAAAAAGATTACTAAGGGTATGCAACGATTCATAGACTTCGCTACAATGCCCCAATCTTAAGTTTTAAGCTGATTTAAAGTTTACCGTTCTATTAATTTATGGCATGAGTGTCTAAAATGGATCGAGGCTGTGTCAAAATATTTTTTCAATTTTCACAAGTTGAATTGACGATTCAAATAATTAAATTTAAACATCGCAATTTATAAAAAATAGATTTACCTTACTAATTAACAAGTAAATTAGTCCGCAGCTTCGTGAAATCCGTAGGTGTTAAAAAACCCCAACAAACTTTCGTCTAGTGGGGTTTTGCTTAATTTCACCTGCACTTTTCAGTGCTAATAAATTTATGCTTTTGCTGCTGGTGCCATTACTTCTTTTTCACGTGTGAACAATTTTTCTTTAATACGTGCAGATTTACCAGAACGCTCACGTAAGTAGTAAAGTTTTGCACGACGAACATCACCGCGACGTTTTACCTCAATGCTAGCGATTAGCGGAGAGTAGGTTTGGAATGTACGCTCGACACCTTCACCAGATGAAATTTTACGTACGATGAATGATGAGTTCAAGCCACGGTTACGTTTAGCAATAACAACGCCTTCGTATGATTGCACACGTTTACGTGTACCTTCAACTACGTTCACGCCAACTACTACGGTATCGCCTGGTGCAAAAGTAGGAATAGATTTGCCTAAACGGGCAATTTCTTCCTCTTCTAGCATTTTAATAATATCTGCCATCTTGTTATCCTTTATATCGCCTTGGTTTTAATCTTTTAGATTTAATCTTTTAGATTTAATCCAAGCAATCTAACCGCAACGGGTTCCTTTTAATTATGAAGACCTTGTTCCTGCTACTTAATCAAGCTGTAGCAGCCGTGATTCTTCTTTCGTCAACGGCCTTACGGCCAATAAATCGGGACGTTGATCCCGAGTTCTGTGCAATGACATTTTCAAACGCCACTGTTTAATCTTTGCATGATTACCTGAAACCAACACTTCAGGCACTTTCACGCCATTATATTCTTCTGGCCTAGTGTAATGCGGGCAATCTAATAAGCCATCGACAAATGAATCTTCAATGGCAGAATCGCTATCACCCAAACTGCCTGGCAACTGCCGCACGATGGCATCTATTAACGCCATGGCGGGTAACTCACCGCCACTCAGTACGTAATCACCAATGGACAACTCTTCATCCACTTCTGCATCTATCAGTCGCTGATCAACACCTTCATAACGACTGGTTAAAAGCAGTAAACCTTGTTTTTTACTTAACTGCATGACTTTTTCATGCGTCAGCGGTTTACCCGCTGGTGAAAGATGGATTACCCAGCTTTCAATATTCTGTGATGCCTGCGCCGCTTTTGCAGCATGAATAGACTTTCCTAAGGGTTCAGCCAGCATCACCATGCCAGGGCCACCACCATAAGGTCTATCATCAACTGTCTTACGATTATCCGTTGTGAAATCACGTGGATTCCAAAACTGCAAATCATAAATATTGTTTTGTAGCGCCCTGCTGGTAATACCATATTTATTAATGGCATCAAACATTTCAGGAAACAGCGTCACAACATCAAATCTAAAGGCCATGATTAAAGCCTAGGCAAAGCTTAAGCCACATGTCTAAAAATCCGCATCCCAATCGACCAACATTGTTTTTGCTTTTATATCAACTTCAAGTACAACTGCTGCGGTAAATGGCAACAATCTTTCTTGTAGCTTTTCTTTTACATCAGCTTTTGTTTTGCTTGCTTGCGATTTGTCAGCAACGATGACTTCGTTAGCAGAGGGTTCGACAGCATCAGGCTTAACAACAATTACATCGTTTGCACCCGTTTCGAACACATCTACAATTAGGCCAAAATCGATATCTTGCAGATTTTTAACGCGTAAACCGATCAAATCTGACCAGTAGTATTCGTTTTCTTCTGCCTCAGGCAATTGTGCTCTAGGAATGGCGATTTGTTTACCTTTGCAGGCAAGTGCTGAATCCCTATCATCAATACCTTTAAGCTTAACCACGATAACATCGTTATGGACTTTGGCAGTTTCAACGACCATTTCACGCCAGTCGTCGCCTTTACCTAGCCACCAATTATCGTAGTCAAACAAGCCATCGAACGCTTCTGTATCTGGCACAATTTTGAGCCAGCCAAAAACGCCGTAGGGCGCAACAATGCGCCCCATGACTACCATATCACTCATAGCTTGATCAAAACATTAAAAAACATATTACTCAAACTACTCATACCGGTAAAGATATGTGTTGAGTAATATGAAATTTAAGCTTCAGTAGCTGGTGTTTCAGCTGCAGCTGGTGCTTCTTCAGCAACAACTTCAACTGCTGCAGCGGCTTCTGCCTCAGCAGCTTTAGCTGCAGCTGCATCTTCTGCTGCTTTAGCAGCATCCGCAGCGGCTTTAGCATCAGCTTCAGCTTTTGCAGCATCAGCAATTGCTTTAGCTTTTGCCGCTTCTACAGCAGCAATTTTAGCTTTAGCAGCATCTGCTTTAGCAGCATCTTTTACTTTAGAAGCAATAGCATGCTCAGGGCCTTTAGCGTGAAACTTAACTAAACGTGCCACTGTATCTGATAATTGAGCACCTTGTCCTTGCCAAAATGTAACGCGTTCTTGATCTACACGTAGCGCTTCAGCACTTGCTTTGGCGGATGGGTTATAAAAACCAACACGCTCAATAAAGCGGCCATCACGACGATTGCGTGAATCAGCTACTACTAGGTTGTAGAAAGGAGTTTTTTTCGCGCCACCACGAGCTAAACGAATAATAACCATAATCTTGTTCTCTTTATTGAAAATTTATCGCAGAAAGGCGCGGATTTTACGCTACTTAATGTGCTTTTAGCAAGCGCTTTATGTACTTACCCGCATATTTATCTAATTGCTTGATATGCCTAGTATTTTTAATCGCCAGATTTAATTAAATTCTGTGAATTTAAAATCAAATTAATTTAAATTTACGCGGTTTAATTGCTTTTATATCGCGTTGGATCTTTTAACGCAGCCGCGGCAAATCCTTCGCGGCGCAAGCGACATGAATCGCATAAGCCGCAAGCCTCACCATTACTATCAGCCTGATAACAAGATACCGTCATGGCATAATCTACGCCGAGCTTAGTGCCTAGCTGAACAATTTGCGCTTTAGTCATGTCTATCAGCGGTGCATGAATGGTAATTGTATGCCCTTCAACTGCACTTTTAGTCGCTAAATTAGCCATTGCCTGAAACGCTTGCACATATTCGCCGCGACAATCTGGGTAACCTGAATAATCCAATGCATTAACGCCGATAAAAATATCCTGCGCTTCTAACACTTCAGCCCAAGCCAAAGCCAATGACAACATAATAGTATTACGCGCTGGCACATAGGTGATAGGAATGCCGACAGACTCCATTTCCGGCACCGCTATCGCATTATCGGTAAGTGCTGACCCGCCAAACAAGGATAAATCTAAATTCGCGGTTTTATGCGCGACTGCACCCATTATATGGGCCACGTTTTTAGCGGCATCTAATTCCGCAATATGACGCTGATGATAATCTAAGCTGAGGCAATAGCAGTCAAAACCCTGCGACTTAGCAATAGCAAGGCAAGTGGCTGAATCTAGCCCACCGGAGAGAAGTACCACGGCATTTTTTTTAACTTTATGTTCCATGCTCAAATCCAAACTTAAATCCATCTTTAAAATTATCGTTAATTTGAATGCTTAATCTAAACACCAGGCTTCTCGCCCCACAAAATTTTATGTAATTGCACTTGCACGCGTACCGGCAAGCGATCCGCTAGCACCCATTCCGCAAGTTCGGTTGGATTCACTTGACTGTATACCGGTGAAAATAATACTGGGCATTTTTCATTGATTTTATGGGTGCTTAGCAGGGTTTTTGCCCAGTCATAATCTTCACGGCTGCACAGCACAAATTTCACTTCATCTTGAGGTTTTAGGTGCGTTAGATTAGTCCACAGATTATTTTCAACTTCACCAGAACCGGGCGTTTTAATATCCAGAATCACTGAAACGCGCTTATCTACCGGACCAATATCAATCGCACCGCCGGTTTCTAAAGATACGCTATAGCCAGCATCACATAAATCTTTAAGCAACACATGACAATCTTTTTGTGCCAGTGGCTCACCGCCAGTCACTGTGACATAGCGGGTACCGAACTCGGCAACCTTGGCTAAGATATCCGAAATCTCAATATTACTGCCACCACTAAACGCATAAGCGGTATCACAATATACGCAACGCATCGGACAACCAGTGAGGCGCACAAACACCGTAGGCAAGCCTATGCGTGAAGATTCGCCTTGCAGTGAATAGAAAATTTCGTGAATTTTTAGTTTCATTATGGCTTAATACTAGAGACGTATATTGTTAGATTGCTTAAATTATTTAGCGACTTAACTACTTGAAATGCTTAATTAAAAATAGCACCAACTTGTGATTGGCGCTATTTTAACTTAAAACGCATTTCAGCATAAATTTAAAGCATGCTAAAAAATTACTTAATTGCCTCAAGTGCTTTTAACCGTTTTTGTGCAATAGGCGTAACGTCGCTATTGGGAAAGTTGCTGATAAGATCACGTAAAGTTTTTTTTGCATTTGACACTAATCCAAGTTGAATTTGGCTATTTGCCACAGTCATCATCGCATCAGCAACTTTTGCACTTTTTGGGTATAGATCCACTAGTTTTTCTTGTGTGGCGACGGCTGATTTGTAATTTTTTAAGGCATATTGTGAGTAACCAAGACCATACAAAGCATCAGCGGACAATGCGCTATTTGGATAATCTCTAATGAATTTATCATAGGCGTTATAAGCATCTTTATGCTTAGATGCTTTTGATAAACCATTGGCGAGTTCTAACAATTGGTATTCTTGGGTATTATTTGCAGGCAAGGCAGTACTTGCTAGCGGTGGAACTACTTCAGCGAGCTTCGCTGCTACCGTCATTTCTTGCGTTGTGTTAGGTTCCAATTTACGCAAGCGGATATCAGTATCACCATATAGATCTTTTTGACGCTGAGCCGTTGCTTCAATATTATGGTTAGCAACTTCCAGCTCACCTTTAAGTCTTGCGACTTCTTGCTTGAGTATTTCCAGTTGGTTTTGCATATCCATCAGGCCCTGGCCTTTAGTGATAGCCTCTGCCTCTAGCATTCTCTGCTCAAGTGCTTGCTGAGCTTTTTTCAGGCTTGAAACATCGTCTTTAGTAAGCTGATTCTGGTTGTTCATGGCGGCTTCTACTTCAAGAATTTTTTTACGTGCCTCTTTGTCATCAAACAAAGCCGCGTGGCTATTCATAGAAATAAGTTGCAATGCCAATAGTAGATTAGCCAGAATCAGTTTTTTCATCATAATTAAAGTCTGTCTTTATTAAATATTGCTAGGTATTACTCGTTTTCGTAAACGATATCAACACGACGATTGGTTTTTGAACACGCTTCATCAGCACAAGCTTCTGTTGCTTTTTCTTCACCAAAGCTTACTGTTTCAATTTGCTTATCTTGCACGCCAAGTAAATTTAATGCTTTTTTAACTGCTACTGAACGACGCTGACCTAGCGACAAGTTGTACTCACGCGTGCCGCGCACATCAGTGTTGCCTTGAAGAACAACTTTAGCTCCAGTGTGAGCAATTAAATATTTCGCATGCGCTTCTACCATCGGGCGGAACTCTGCTTTAACCGCGTCACTATCAAAATCAAAATAGATATTACGTTTTGATAAGATATTGCTTGGATCTTTTAGCGGGTTGTTGCCAGTTGTTGCATTGCCATCAACATTCAATTCTTTAATTGCGGAGGTATCTGCAGCAGAAGCTGGCATTGCTGCCGATTGAGTCGATGGGCTTTTGTCCACAACTGAAGCTGGCTTCTCAACCATAGGCGTGCTTTTACAAGCGCTTAATAATACAGCTAGCGCTAATCCGCAAAGTAGCTTTGTGTTCCATATCGTTTTGTTCATATTGCTCTCCTGTAAAATAATGTAAAAATAACACTAAAAATTTCTTTTAGAATAATTAAGTTAATAAATAGAGCCTAAGATTTAAGCGCTTAGATTTAAGGGCTAAACCATAAACCTAGGTCTTGAAGCTTAATTTAACCTAATGCTGCAATGGACCCCAGGCTGGCTCACGTATATCACCACCTGATTCATTTAAACTTTGCTTCACTCGCCCATCCACTGATACCGCAGCCAAAGCACCATGACCTCCAGTCCGTGTTGCATAAAGTAATACCCGACCATTTGGTGCAAAACTTGGCGATTCATCCTGTGAACCTTCACTTAATATTTGCACTTGGCCACTGGCTAAATCTTGCAATGCCACGCGAAACTTACCGCCATCATTGCGTATCATCGCGAGTGATTTACCATCCGGTGAAAAACGTGGGCTAACATTATAAGCCCCTTCAAATGTTACACGCTGCGGCTCCCCTCCGCTGGATGATACTTTATAAATTTGTGGTTTTCCACCACGGTCTGAACTGAAATAGATCCATAATCCATCGGCAGACCAAGTGGGCTCAGTATCAATCGCACTACTTTTAGTGATCTGCTTCAAGCCAGAACCATCTGCATTAATGGTATAAACCTGAGAATTAGCGCCATAAGTGAGCACTATCGCCAGTTTTTCGCCATCTGGCGCCCATGCTGGCGCGCTGTTATTACCCTTAAAGTTGGCAAGTACTGTGCGCTGGCCAGCTAAGCTTTGTACAAATATAATCGGTTTTTTCTTTTCAAAAGACACGTAAGCGATTTTGCTTCCGTCAGGCGACCATGACGGTGAAATAATAGGCTCTTTTGATGACACCATTGTTAGCGGGTTAGCACCGTCAACATCGGCTATGCGCAAGGCATAGCGTCCATTAGATTTATTAATATAAGCAATACGACTAGCAAAAATACCTGTTTCGCCAGTTAATTTTTGATAAATTTCATCGGCAATTTTATGCGCTGTTGCTCTAAGCTGGTTAGGTGCAATATTGTATTGCATGCCAGTTAATTGGGTTTGCTTAAGCACATCGGCCAGCTCAAAAGTTACTTTTAATCGATTGCCTGACAGCGTTTCGACAATACCAACCACCATTGCCTGCGCCTGTAAAGCGGACCATTCTGAATATTTAATTTGTGCTATATCGCTGGGGCGACTCACCACGCCACCGATTTCCAACACGCGAAATAAACCACTGTGGTGTAAATCTGCGCTAATAATTGCGCTGATATTTTCTTGATTTGCCGTGGTGGCGTGTGCAAATGGCACAATGGCGACCGGCACCTGTTGAGCACTTCCGCCGCTAATTTCAATTTCCAAGGCGGCATTCGCGGTTGAAGCGAGGCACAAACTGAGGGACAACACGACAAGGCTGATTGTTTTTTTAAAAATATCCATATTTATAGGCGATCAAATGTCTTTAATGAGCGTTCACTTGTAAATCTTATGTTTTATTCTACTGCATCCACCTGTTCATAGCACTCAATTTACACTTTGTAACAAATTCTTCATCAATCTAACTAATCACGTTTCATTTAATTGCTAAGCTTAATCATTCGGACGAAACTTCAATTTAAGATTTCTAAATTGTGAGAAAAGTGAGCTATCAGCAGGCAGTGGTAGCGGATCTGAAGCCATGATGGCGCGCTCTACCGCCTCGTCGCAGGCAGCACTACCGCTACTTTTAACCAGCTTAGGAATGCCACTTAATTGACCTGTGGGCAGTAAAATAATGTCAAACATTAACTCTGGATTACCTTCTCTACACAATGTTTTATTCACATTGCCACGAATTTTGGCTTGAATTTTATTAATAGCATTACCAACAACTCCAGCATTAGCTGAGGCTTTAGCTGAAATGGCTTGCTTATCACCTTCAGACTTATCATCAGCCAAAGCTTCTTGTTGTAATTTTTTCAAGGCATCGGATGTATTGTTCTTGATCGGCTTATCCTTACTAACTTCCGCCTTTAGTGCATCAAGTTGCTTTTTTTGTTCCAGCGCTTTATCTTTTTTAAATTGCTCATCAAGTTTTTTTTGCTCAAGCTCCTTTTTTACGAGCTCTTTTTGAATAAGCTCTTTTTTCTTTTTTTCCAGTGCAATATCAATCTTAGGCTCGGCTGGCTTCTCTTCATTTACAGTCTCTGGTTTTGGCGCTTCATCTACTATAGGCGCTGGTTTTGCTTGCTCTTCGATAATTGGCGCTGACATTGGCTTTTGCACGTCTTTAGGCAAACTATCCCACAACTCGACTTCAGCAATATTTAGTACTGGGTGCGCGGCCTTCCAATTAAATGAAATCAATAGCGCCACCAGCAAAACTAAATGCACGCCAATTGCATAGGCACCTGCCTTCCAAGAGACTTCTTTTTCGTACGCTCTAATCATTAGTTCTAATCATTTTCAAATGGAAGCTATGAGGCAGGTGCTAACAAAAGCCCTACTTTGTCTACTTTATTTTGCTTCAGCAAATCCATCACACCAATCACATCGTCGTACTTTACATTTTTATCTGCAGCAATCACCACTGAACGCTCTGGTGATTTAGCAAGTGCGTTGCGTACCGCCAACAATAATTCATCGCGTGGCATGGGCTTGTTGTCTAGCTCTATTTTATGATTTAACTTTACCGTCAACACTACTGGCGGTAACTGCGGTTGTTTTAGCGCTTGTCCAACCTTAGGCAAATCAACTACACCAGGGTTAGTCATAGGCGCGGTCACCATAAAAATAACCAGCAGTACTAGCGTGACATCAATGTAAGGCACGACATTGATTTGGTTCATTAAGCGGCGTTTACGTGTGCGTGACATCGCGTGTACCCTTTATGATTTACGCTGCAAAATATTGGTAAACTCTTCCATAAAACTTTCGTAGCGTACTGAAAGTCGGTCTACACTTGAGGCAAAACGATTATAGGCAATTACCGCAGGAATGGCGGCAAATAAACCAATTGCGGTTGCCACTAGCGCTTCAGCAATGCCAGGTGCCACTTGGCTAAGCGTGGCTTGCGCAACATTAGACAAACCTCTAAAGGCGTTCATGATGCCCCAAACTGTGCCAAATAAGCCGATATATGGGCTAACTGAGCCGACTGAAGCTAAAAATGGTAGATGTGCATCAAGATCATCTAACTCACGATTATAGGCGGCACGCATAGCGCGCCGTGAACCTTCCATCACGTCAGAAATTTCCATACGTGGCTGTTGCTTATGTCGCGCATACTCTTTAAAACCGGCTTCAAATATACTCGCCATACCCTGTGCTTTTCTGTGGCCAGCGGTGATGCCTTCAAAAAGTTTATTTAAGTCACCTCCAGTCCAAAATGCATTTTCAAAATCGTCAGCGCTGGCTTCTGCACGTTTAATCGTGGCTAATTTTATAAAAATATACCACCAGGAAAACAGCGAGGTGATGATTAAAACTAGCAGTACCAATTGCACTGGAAGACTAGCGCCCGCTATTAGCGAGAAAATTGACATGTCGTTGTCGACGGCTACAGCCATAATTGCTCCATGATTTTATTTTGGGTATGATTATTTTATTAATGAACGGTATTATTCATCAATTGTTGTACTTACTGCCTGCTTAACTGTATTCGGTATGCTTGTTGGCCTAAAATTAATAGTATCCACGCAAGCCAGCTTAACTGTTGCTTCTAGCAATACTTGCTCATTACGCGTGATCGTTTGCAAAAATTCCATGCTGCCATGACCCATTTTAATGCACTGATTATTAACGGCTAGCATGTCATTAAAGTGAGCTGGGCTTTTAAAGCTAAGCGCCATACTATGCACCACAAATATAATGCCTAGCGCTGTTTTCAGTTCAGTTTGCTCAAAACCAAGTGCTCGGAGCCATTCGGTTCTGGCACGTTCCATAAAATTCAAATAATTAGCGTGATAAACCACACCACCGCTATCAGTATCCTCGTAATAGACGCGAATTGGCCAAACAAATAGGCTGCGATTCAAGGCAGACTCTTTTAGAGCAGACTGATTCAAGCCAGACTTATTCAAACTCAGTAATCCTCACCACTTAAGTGTTTAGGTATAGCCATATCAAAATGTTGGTACGATAAGTTGGTGGCCACCCGACCACGTGGTGTACGCATTAAATAACCTTGCTGAATCAAATAAGGCTCCAGCACATCCTCTATGGTTTCGCGCTCTTCACCGATAGCCGCGGCTAAATTATCTAAGCCTACGGGACCACCATTAAACTTCTCCAGCACAGCTAAAAGCAATTTCCTATCCATCACATCAAAACCAAGTCTGTCGACATCCAGCATTTTCAAGGCCGCATCGGCTACGTCGGCGGATACCGTACCATCGCCTTTCACTTGCGCATAGTCGCGTACACGGCGTAATAACCTATTGGCGATGCGTGGCGTACCGCGGGAACGTTTGGCAATTTCAAAGGCACCAGTATCAACCATTTCCACTTCCAACAAACCGGCACTGCGTTGCACGATACGCGCTAATTCTTCAGACGTATAAAATTCCAAACGCGACACTATGCCGAAGCGATCACGCAGAGGGTTGGTCAGCATCCCGGCACGCGTAGTTGCACCGATTAAGGTAAAAGGTGGCAGATCTAAACGCACAGACCTAGCCGCAGGACCTTCACCTATCATGATGTCAAGCCGGTAATCTTCCATCGCCGGATATAAAATCTCTTCAACCACAGGTGAAAGTCTATGGATTTCATCAATAAAAAGCACGTCATTAGGTTCAAGATTAGTCAGCAGTGCAGCTAAATCACCTGCCCTTTCTAGTACAGGTCCTGACGTTTGCCGCATATTGACGCCCATTTCTTTGGCAATAATATGCGCTAAAGTGGTTTTACCTAAGCCTGGCGGGCCGAATAACAACACATGATCTAGCGGCTCACTGCGACCACGTGCCGCGTTAATGAAAATCTCTAACTGGCCACGTGCTTTTTCTTGGCCGACATATTCGTCTAGCAGCTTAGGGCGAAGTGCGCGTTCTAACGCTTCCTCACGCGGACTTTCAGCATCAGATGCAATTAGGCGATCAGTTTCTATCATAACATTTCATGCACTTTCCTTTTTTGCAAGGCTATCCAATGGCTAACTAAGGTTAAACCTACCGCCAGCAAAGTTGGGCCTAGAAAAATCCCGACGAAGCCAAAAGTCAGCGCACCGCCAAGTACGCCTAATAACACTAGTAGTAAGGGCAGATGCGATGAATGGCTGATAAGGATAGGTTTAAGTACATTATCTACCGTACTTATCACTAGAAAACCATATAGTGCAATAAATATTGCCCAGCCATGATCCCCATGATTATATAACCACACTGCCGCGCTACCCCAGACTAATGGCGGTCCGACGGGAATGATAGATAAGAAAAATGTTAGACACGCGAGTATAAAGGGCATAGGTGCACCGGCAATCAAAAAGCCTGCCAAGGCGACTGCCGCTTGCGCCAGCGCCGTGCCAAAAATACCAAGCATGACGCCTTTGACCGTGTTGCAAGATAAATTAAGCATCTCTTCACCCAGTTCGCCACCCAATCTACGAACGATAGCAATCAGACTTTTAGACAGACTTACGCCATCACGATAAAAAAAGAAGGCGGCAAACACGACTAATGACAATTGTAAAAAGCCAGTCAGTACCAGTTGTGCGGCAGCTAATCCTAGCTTTTGAATAGGCGCGTAATACTGACTTAATAATTTCATCAGTTCTTCGTGGCTGACGGCTACACGCTCCCAAGAATCACTTATTTGATCACCAATTAGCGGGAAGCTTCGCATCCACGCCGGCGCAAGCGGTTGAATATTTCGCAATGAGTAGCCTAATTCAGTGAAGACTTTCGCCACAGAATCAGCCAAATTAAACACCAAATAAGCCATAGGTATAATTAACGAGACCAACAATAGCATGGTCATTACAACAGCGGCTAAGGTATCACGCTTGCCTAAACGAAGCCAGATGCGATGATAGAGCGGCCAAGTAAACAAACAAATGATAGTCGCAAATAAAATAGCCGCCATAAATGGCATTAGTACAGTCGCACAGCCAATAATAAGCAAAGCTATTACAGCAAAACGGGCAATTTGGTTGGTATTAATCATGGACACAATGAATACTGTTAGTTTTTAGAGAAACTCTTTAAAGCCAACTTAATTCCCTCAGAAACGCTTATGTCTTTAGCTAAACCCTTTACTGCCAGCCCAGCTTCGCGCTCGTTATAACCCAAGGCCACCAAAGCATTTAAAATATCGCTGGTGTGACCCGCCTGAACCGCACCAACTGCTGAAGAGGCTGAACTAGTAAAGTTAAATTTATCACGCAACTCTAATAGCATACGCTCTGCTGTTTTTTTACCTATGCCAGGAATTCTGGTGAGCAATGCCGTATCTTGCGCTTGAATAGCATGTCCTAGCTCATCAACTGAAAGTCCAGATAGAATCACCAAGGCAGATTTTGCACCGATGCCACTCACTCTAACCAGTTGTCTAAATGCCATACGCTCATGGTTTGAACCAAAGCCATACAGTAACTGCGCGTCTTCTCTCACCACAAACTGGGTGAGCAGCTTAATTGATTGCCCCAGCTCCGGCAAGTTGTAAAACGTGCTCATAGGCACTTCAACTTCATAGCCTACGCCGTGCACATCTAGCACAATCTGCGGCGGATTCTTTTCAATGAGTACACCGGTTAACTGAGCGATCATTTTATTCCTATCATTGCGTTGTCATTATATTAGCCGACCACCTTTTACGCGAAAGCCTGCAGTTGCTAGCCGACCCAAACCTTGTCCACCGTGCGCATGACAAATCGCACAGGCCAAAGCATCAGCAGAATCCGGCTTAGGTACCGCTGGCAATTTAAGTAAGCGCTTGACCATTTCTTGCACTTGCTCTTTTTGCGCATGACCGTTGCCAACCACCGCCTGCTTGACCTGTAATGCCGTATATTCTGCGACACTTAAATTGCGAATAACCGCAGCACTAATTGCTGCACCACGGGCTTGGCCTAATAACAGTGTCGATTGCGGATTCACATTGACAAATATTTTTTCAATCGCCACTTGGTTGGGCTG
>CAIYLB010000147.1 GCA_903926935.1 uncultured Pseudomonadota bacterium | reverse complement strand
TTTCTTTACCCAAGCGCTCTTTCTCAGCGGCCACATCAATCTCAACTTTTAGCATCAGCTTAAAGTCTTCAACCAACATCACTGGCGCGTCTGCTTCTGGCAATTCAGTCACAATAGCGACATCTTCTAGCTTAGCCAGGGCTTTTAAATACGGTGCATATAGCGCTAACTTCTGCGCATCTCCAGCGGCAATTAATGGCACACGCGCCGCAGGAGAAATATTCATTTCCCCACGTAGGCTACGGCAGGCATCAACCGCTTGCTTGAGTAAAGCCACCCAAGATTCTGCAGCTTCGTCTATTTTGCTCGCTTGAGATTTTGGATAAGCCTGCAACATAATGCTGGCGCCAGAGGTATCAGCCTTAATTCTGCCGCTCATAGGGCCTATAGTCTGCCAAATTTCTTCAGTAATAAACGGCATAATCGGGTGCGCTAAACGTAATATTGTTTCTAGCACTCTCAATAAGGTACGGCGGGTTGCGCGTTGCTCTGCATCACTGCCCTTTTGCACTTGTACCTTTGCCAGCTCTAAATACCAATCGCAATATTGATCCCAGACAAATTCATAAATTGCTTTTGCGGCCAAATCAAAACGATAGTCGGTAAAGGCTTTTTCAACCTCGGCTTCTGTACGTTGCAAGGCTGAAACTATCCAACGGTCTGGTTGTGAGAAACTCAAATAGCCATCAGCTTGGGTACTGCAATCTTCTATGCCGCAATCTTGGCCTTCTGTGTTCATCAACACAAAACGCGTGGCATTCCACAATTTATTGCAAAAGTTACGGTAGCCATCGCAGCGCTGTAAATCAAATTTAATATCGCGACCAGGGCTGGCTAACGCAGCAAAGGTAAATCGCAGCGCATCGGTACCATAAGCATTAATACCTTCTGGGAATTCTTTGCGCGTGTTTTTCTCAATTTTTGTCGCATCTTTTGGATTCATTAAGCCAGTAGTGCGCTTTTTAATCAAATCTTCCAAACTAATGCCGTCAATCAAATCAATCGGATCGAGCACATTGCCTTTAGATTTACTCATCTTTTGGCCTTCAGCATCGCGAATCAAACCATGCACATACACATGTTTGAACGGAATTTTGCCGGTGATGTGTTTGGTCATCATCACCATACGCGCCACCCAGAAAAAGATAATATCGAAACCTGTGACTAGTACACTAGAAGGCAGAAATTGTTGGAGTGCTTGGTTTTTTGCATCAATCACTGCATCGCCAGTCCAGTCTAAGGTTGAAAACGGCCACAAAGCGGATGAATACCAAGTATCTAGCACGTCATTATCACGGGTTAAGTCGCTAGAATAACCATCGACTGCTGCCAGTTTTTTTGCCTCGACTTCATCATGCGCGACATAGACTTTGCCATTTTCACCATACCAAGCAGGAATCTGATGGCCCCACCATAATTGGCGTGAAATACACCAATCTTGGATATTGTTCAGCCACTGGTTATAAGTATTTACCCAGTTTTCAGGGTAAAACTTAATTTCGCCACTAGCGACTACATCCAAAGCTTTTTGCGTAATGCTTTTGCCATCGGCGCTAGGCTTACTCATAGCAACAAACCATTGGTCAGTCAGCATAGGCTCAATAATCACGCCGGTACGGTCACCGCGCGGCACTTTGAGTTTGTGTTTGTCAGTTTTAACTAAATAACCTTGTGCGTCTAAATCTGCCACCACTTGCTTACGAGCAGCAAAGCGTTCTAAACCTTGATATTGTTGAGGTGCGGCATCGTTAACAAAACCTTCTAAAGTGAGAATGCCTATCGTGGCTAGACCATGACGCTGACCAACCGCATAGTCGTTAAAATCGTGCGCTGGCGTGACTTTAACCACGCCAGTACCAAAGTCTTTATCGACATAATCATCGGCAATAATGGGAATTTCACGGTCGCACAATGGCAGTTTTACATGCTGGCCAATCAGATGCATATAACGTTCATCTTCAGGATGCACCATCACAGCGACGTCGCCCAACATCGTTTCTGGACGCGTTGTGGCCACGGTAAGCGTGCCTTCACCGCTAGCAAGTGGATAGTTGATGTGCCACATAGAGCCATCTTCTTCTTCCTGCACCACTTCTAAATCTGAAACAGCAGTGCCTAATTTCACATCCCAATTGACCAAGCGTTTGCCGCGATAAATCAGACCTTCGTTATACAAACGGACAAAGGTTTCGGTCACGGTTTTATTCAAACCTTCATCCATCGTGAAGCGCTCGCGGCTCCAATCTGGCGACGTGCCTAGACGGCGCATTTGTTTCGTAATGGTATTACCTGAGTATTCTTTCCATTCCCAAACTTTTTCTAAAAATTTCTCACGGCCTAAATCATGGCGGCTAACACCTTGCGCGTCCAACTGACGCTCTACCACTATTTGCGTAGCAATGCCGGCATGATCTGTGCCAGGTTGCCATAGCGTATTATCGCCACACATACGGTGATAACGCGTCAGTGCATCCATCAGTGTTTGGTTGAAGCCATGCCCCATGTGCAGCGTGCCGGTAACGTTTGGTGGTGGAAGCAGGATGCAGAAATTATCTTTAACTTCTGGGTTCAAGCCTGCAGCATAATAGCCTTTGCTCTCCCAAAATTCATACCAGTGACTTTCAATGGTTTTTGGATCGAAGGATTTAGCAAGTTCACGAGCTAGCGCGTTTGTCGGTGTATTTAGAGTAGTCATATAGGCATAATTTTACCACAGCCGCTTTCAGCTATGAATAATCTACTTTGGCTGGTAATTAATGTGTTTCAGCTTTGCACAAGTTAAGCTTGCTGCCTTATGGCTTTCTAAAATCTGCATCACCTAGCACTAGCGGCCCAACTTTTTCCCAATACTTAGAAAAACGTTTTAGGTGTTGCCGGCTAATTTCCACTTCGGCAAACTTAGTGGCAGGCTGCCATTCAGGTGAAAATGGCATGAGCAGTTGTTTAATTTTAGTATTTGGCGTGTCTTGCGTAATAACCTGACCCACGCCGCGCGCCGTCAGCACTTCATAAGTATCACCCAACCAAACTTCCACATCTTCCATTTCACTCAAACAGTCAGCGACAAACTGCAAGCGATTAAGCGACCACTCACCATGAATTTGCGGATCAAATACAAAAATTTTAGGCAACGGCTTCATGAGTAAAACGTGTGCAGCAGAAAGCATTTCATCATGTATAAAAACCGCGAGGCCTGAAACGCCAGAAATTGCATGTTTAGCTAGCGGCATTAGTGTATATTGTTTAGCTGTTGGCAACAACGCCACCTTAAATAGGCGCTCATTTAATGCTTCGTAACTTGCATCGAAGGGGCAAGCAGCGGTACAACCCACGCAATATTTGTCACCCGTAAATCGGGCTAAGTTCTCTTTGTTAAAAAAATAAGGTTTTGCGCTAAAAGTAGAAGCCACCCATTGCCATGAAAGATGATTGCTGGCGCTATCACCGTCCAGCAGATGCGCTTCAAACCAATCCGCGGCTGCACGCCAATCTATTTTAAGATGATGCACAACATAACTGGCAAACCACATACGCGCGTGGTTATGCATGTAACCGGTA
>CAIYLB010000146.1 GCA_903926935.1 uncultured Pseudomonadota bacterium | reverse complement strand
GACCATAGCGGTGCATGCCACAGGAAGCTTAGATTGCAATGACTCCACTGCAGCGATTACACAGGCCGCATTAGCCAGTTGGTAAGTACCGTGTAATGCGGGGCTTGGAAGTGTGTGAACTACTTTACCATGTTGCAGATATTGCCAGCCATTTTCAACTGGAGCATAGTCAAAATCATGATGAATTTTCTTAAATTTGGCAAAAATTTCCTCAGCATGCTTAATTAAACTTTCTGGCGGATTTGCATCTCCGCAAATAGCCGGCACGCCCTTTCGATAGACACCCGCTTTTTCAAAGCCAATACTTTCCCTAGTTTCGCCCAGATAGTCTTGGTGATCTAAATCTACACTAGTCACAAGCGCACAATTTGGCTCAAATGCATTAACGGCATCTAACCTGCCGCCTAGGCCAATTTCCATAATAGCAACATCAAGGTTGGCTTTCATAAAATGCCACATCGCCGCTAAGGTTCCCATTTCAAAATAGGTAAGCGATATTTCAATGCCGAATTCATCTATGCGGGCAGCATCTACTGCGGCGAAGGCTGTGCATAAATCACTGTCGCTGACTTCCACGGCATTCACACGCACACGTTCGTTATAGCGTAATAAATGTGGTGATGTATAACAGCCGACTTGATAGCCAGCCTGCTTGTAAACTTGCTCTAACATGGCACAGCTAGAACCTTTTCCATTGGTACCAGCAACCGTAATAATAGTGAATTTTGGGCTTAGATTTAAGCGCGCTATCATGTGATTAATTCGATCTAAGCCCATAGCAATAGATTTTGGATGCAGGCTCTCAATATAACTAAGCCATGAGTTCAGGTCTTTAGGCGCGGAGCGCCTGTCTAGCAAGGCTGGATTCATGCCGAACCTAGCCGTATTGTGAAAATTTTAATCAATGATAATGCGCCAATGTATAACTTAAATAATAATTAAGCAGCCACAGGCAAGCGCATCAAATTGGACAATATTGTAGCTAAACGATTCCGCATTTCACGACGATCAACAATTAAATCAATCGCACCATGTTCTAATAAAAATTCAGCACGCTGAAAACCATCTGGCAATGTTTCACGCACAGTTTGCTCAATCACGCGTGGCCCGGCAAAACCAATTAAAGCTTGCGGCTCTGCCACTATGACATCACCAAGCATGGCGAAACTAGCAGAAACACCACCCATAGTTGGGTCGGTTAGAACTGAAATAAACGGCAAGCCTGCTTTACTAAGTTGTGTAAGCGCTGCACTGGTTTTAGCCATTTGCATGAGTGAAAACAAGCCTTCTTGCATACGTGCACCACCACTGGCCGAAATACAGACAAAAGCCATTTTGTTGTCAATGGCTGTTTGCACACCACGCACAAAACGTTCACCCACGACTGAACCCATAGAACCGCCCATGAATTTAAATTCAAACACAGCTACTACAGCAGGAACAGTTTTAATGCTGCCCTGCATCACAATCAGTGCGTCAGTTTCACCAACAGATTTTTGTGACTCTTTGATACGATCTGCATAGCTTTTACTGTCTTTAAACTTTAGCGGATCAATCGGCTGCACTGAGGCACCGATTTCAAACTGGCCTTCAGAATCGAGCAATTGTGCTAAGCGCTCACGTGCACCTATGCGGTTATGATAAGCACATTTAGGGCAAACTTCAGCGTTGTCTTCTAAATCTTTTTTATATAAAACGGTTAAACATGAAGGGCACTTACTCCAAAGACCTTCAGGTACAGTTTTTTTATCTGCGCCTACAACACGTTTAATTTTTTGCGGTAATTGATTTAACCAACCCATAATGTCATCCTCTTTAGCATCGTATTGTTAAAATGCTATTTAATATTTAAATTGATTTAGTTGCAGCGTCAACCGCAGTTTTGAGCTCAGTCATCAACGTGGCAACATTGTCTAGTAAATTATCATCGGTTGAAGCTTCTATCACTTGCACCATACGACTACCAACCACTACTGCATCAGCAATAGCAGCAGTCGCTTTAGCGGTTGCCGCATCGCGTATACCAAAACCCACGCCTACAGGTAAACTGGTTTTTTTGCGAATGGCTGCAACACGGGCAGATACTTCTACGATGTCTAAGTTGGCCGCGCCGGTAACGCCCTTCAGCGACACATAATAGACAAAACCACTGGCTTGGCTGACAATGAGATCAACACGTTTTGGTTCAGTCGTCGGTGATAACAAAAAGATAGGATCGATATCACGTGAGCGTAATTCTTGTACAAATTCACCACATTCTTCTGGTGGATAATCTACTGTAATCACGCCGTCTACATCGGCATCTTTAGCCCTGTCAGCAAATGCTTTAGGGCCTATAGCTTCAATCGGATTAGCATAACCCATTAAAATAATTGGCGTACTTTGATTGGTCAATCGGAAGGTTTTCACCATTTCAAGTACGGCAGTCAAACCGACTTTGTGCATCAAAGCACGCTCGCTGGCACGCTGAATGACTGGCCCATCAGCCATAGGATCAGAGAAAGGCACACCTAGCTCTATCATATCGGCGCCATTTTCAACTAAAGTGTGCAAGAGATCAACCGTATGCTTAGGGTGAGGATCACCGGCCGTGATATAGGGAATCAAGGCCGTTTTACCTTGTTGCTTGAGTGTTGCAAAAGTGCTTTGTATGCGAGACATAAGTATTACTTTTTAGTTAAATACGTTTAAATGTGTTACGGTAGATTGTTTTTTTACAGCGTAATATTGGCAAGTTTGGCAACAGTATTAATATCTTTATCGCCGCGACCAGATAAGTTAACCAAAATAATTTCATCTTTACGCATAGTTTTGGCCATTTTTTCGGCATGCGCTAAGGCGTGGCTAGATTCAAGTGCAGGAATAATACCTTCTGTACGGCACAAACCATGAAAAGCTGCCATCGCTTCATCATCAGTAATGCCCACATATTCAGCACGCTTAATGTCCTTAAGCCAAGCATGCTCTGGCCCTACGCCTGGATAATCTAAGCCTGCTGAAACTGAATGCGTTTCAATAATATTGCCATCAACATCTTGCATTAAGTAAGTGCGGTTGCCATGCAACACGCCTACTGGACTATTCGTTGTTAATGGTGCTGCGTGCATGCCAGTTTCTAAACCGTGGCCAGCCGCTTCTACGCCAATTAAACGCACATTCGGCACATCAATATACGGGTAGAAAATACCCATCGCATTTGAGCCTCCGCCTACGCAGGCAACAACGGCATCTGGTTGGCGACCGACCATTTCTTGCATTTGAATTTTAGCTTCAACACCAATGACGGCCTGAAAATCACGCACCATCATTGGATACGGGTGCGGGCCTGCAACTGTACCGATAATGTAAAAGGTGTTATGTACGTTGGTCACCCAATCACGCATCGCTTCATTTAGTGCATCTTTTAAGGTTTTAGAGCCGCTTTCCACTGGCACCACTGTAGCACCTAGCAACTTCATTCTAAAGACGTTAGGCGCCTGGCGTTTAATGTCTTCGCTACCCATGTACACCACACATTCAAGGCCCATGCGAGCAGCAATAGTAGCGGTAGCAACGCCGTGCTGACCGGCACCAGTTTCAGCAATCACGCGCGGCTTACCCATACGCTTAGCTAATAAAGCCTGACCTACGGTGTTGTTGATTTTATGTGCGCCGGTATGATTTAAATCCTCGCGCTTTAGATAGATTTGAGCACCACCCACTTTATCTGACCAGCGTTTAGCATGATAAACCGGGCTAGGACGGCCTACGAAGTGCTTGAGATCATGTGCAAATTCAGCCAAAAAAACTGGATCATGACGATACTTTTCGTACATCATACGCAACTCGTCTAGCGCCTCAACAAGCGTTTCCGCTACAAAAGTACCACCAAATTGTCCAAAATGTCCGCGTGCGTCTGGCATATCATAAAGCTGCATGTTTAGTTCTCCACATAATACTTATTCAAATTCTTACTATTTAGGACTAGATTGAGCACTGAAAAGCACCCATAAAGTGTAAGCGTAGCTAGATAAAACACTGAATAGACTACTCACAAGTAAACTTGTTGCATAAATGCAGCAATTTTATCTGCATCTTTAATTCCTTTTGACATCTCAACGCCACCGCTAACATCTACCGCATAAGGCTGTACTTTTTGTATGGCCTGCGCGACGTTATCTGCAGTTAGACCGCCAGCCAGTATCACAGGCTTAGCCATCTGCTTTGGAATTAAATCCCAATCAAACACATGACCGGTGCCACCCATTAAACCTTCAGTATAAGTATCAAGCAATAAAGCTTTAGCGGCAGAAAAATCAATAGCGCATTGTATCAAATTCGTGTCCGGCTTGACACGAATTGCCTTGATAAAAGGTAATGAAAATTGGCTACACGCTTCAGGCGTTTCATCGCCATGAAACTGTAGTAGATTGATTTTTACTTGAGAAATGACTTTGTTAACAAAACTGGCCTCGGCATTTACAAACAAGCCAACCACACTGACGAAAGCTGGTATTTGGCGTGCAATTTCTTTAGCTTGAGCAATACTAACATTACGCGAGCTTGGTGCATAAAACACCAATCCAATCGCATCGGCACCATGTTTAACTGCAGTTAAAGCATCTTGCACACTGGTAATGCCACAAATTTTGACTCTAACTCTCAAATAGATACCCACAAAAAAACATTAAATACTTAGTAAAAATTCAAACGCTATTGTAACGCTTAAATGAGGATATTGACTGATTTGGCGGTGGATTTGAGTGTTGGTAATCCCCATTTTCCATCATACCCAACCCCTGTCAGATATAAACCTGAAGGAGAAAATGTAGGCGGCGACAATGTACGGTCACGTTCTTGTAACAAAGTTTTAATATATTCAGGAGGAAAATAGCCTTTGCCCACATAAACCAGCGCACCTATCATGTTACGTACTTGGTGTTGCAAAAAAGCATTCGCAGTGAAATCAAATCTAAAATATTGCCCTACCTTACTGACATCGGCTTTCTGCAAATGCTTGATAGCGGTTTTTGCTTGGCATTCAGAAGCCCTAAATGCACTAAAGTCATGCTCACCTAGCAAGTAACTGGCCGCTTCAGACATTGCAGAAAAATCTAAAGGTAAATGAAACCAACCGGCCTTTGTCGCCATTAATGCCGATGAAACCGGTGCATTGTAGAGCAGATATTGATAACTTCTACTAAAAGCAGAATATCGTGCATGAAAGCCCTCATCCACCTCGCACGCCCATTCCACACGTACAGTATCTGGCAAATAGGCATTAACACCACGCACCCAAGCTGAGATCGGGCGAATACTATCGGTATCAAAATGTATTATCTGACTAAGTGCATGCACACCTGTGTCGGTTCTTCCCGCGGCGTGCACTCGAACTTCATGTAGCGCGATAGTTTTAATGGCTAGCTCAAGCGCATCCTGAACACCACATTTAGATGGCTGACTTTGCCATCCACAAAAACAAAAACCATCATAAGCTATACCTAGCGCTATTCTCATGTAAATACCTTAAAAATAGCCAACATCAATGCGCTCAACACCAGAGTAACAATAAGAAACTTATCCGCAAAGTTAAAAGCTGGAGATTGCAACATAATAACATCTTCTACCTGCAAGCTATTCGTAACAGCATGCAGCTCTTTAAGCCGACTAAAACTCAGTTTAAATTGCTCTTTCTCTGCCAGCGCTTCTACGTAAGCCAAAGTCAATAGCACTCTAGCTGTAAATCTCTCGGTATTAATGCCGAATAGTTTTAATGGAGTGAGTAGTATAAATAAGCCTAGCATAAGTTGTTGCTTAGAACTCATTGAAAAAAGAATACTTAAGCTCGCTAACGCTATGATAATTTTAATTATTTGCAATATCCCAAGGGCCGAACCTTCAAATGTTGGTGCGTAATTGACAGGGAAGAACTCAATATACTGCCCAGGAGTACCAAACGCGTAAATGACATAAATTGAGACGAATAACCAGCGCATGCGCTTTATCATTCGCACAAATGGTTTAAATTGCAGCTTGAGCGCTAATCCAGTGACCACGATACAAAGTAAGTAAGTAAGCTGATGGCTTAGTGAGCTACTGAGCATTAATAGCCCGATAAAACATAATATTTTTAAAAATGGGTGCATAAATTTTAGAGGTATTCTGGAACGTGTCCTGAATTTTATGGTGTTTTCATCAATTTTTGAAGCTTGTAATCAGATACCGAAGCACAAGTCATGCTGTCCATATCCAATTAATTTAATTTTTCAATTAGGTGTGACTAGTTTGATTTTGCATGTCTAGGCATAAAATAAAAAAACCGAGCGGCTTGCTCGGTTCTTACTCACACGAATCAATCCTATACCAAGCCTTCTAAGAGTAGTGTTGCACGTGCTTTTTGTTTAACCCCACCATCTTCAACCACCTCTCCCAACAACTTGATCGCACCTTTTTTATCATTCATATCAATATAGGCTATGGCTAAATCTAATTTAACATTCACATCTGCAGGCTCGTCATCTTGAGATGTTACTGGATTCAATACCGCATAATCCTCAATTTCAGTATCAGCAACATTTAGACTGATTTTTGAAAAATCAAATGTATTCGCTTCAAAACCCTTAGAATCAGTATCAACTTTAATCTCATTGCTATTTGTTAGTTCTTTAGTATTGGAGGAATTATCTGAAACATGCAACTGTATAGGAGAAATTTCAGATACATTAGTACTGCGGGGGGGGGTACATCATTCTTATTCGTTGTTACTTTCAAACCATTTTTAGAAGGTACTGCATCCACACGCTGCGTGATAGTAGTAGTAGATAAGCCCTCAACCGATCCAATTGAACTATCACCAACGGATTTGCCGGACTCTTCAAGATTATTTGTAGTAATATGCGCGCTAGAAGCAATACTTTCAACAACACTACTATTTTCTAAGGCTGTGCTAGCAATTTTATTGTTATGTTCAGCACTAAGCTGTTCTACTAAAGGCCTCACATGAGCCACATTAATTATCTCATAGAGTGGGTTTTCAGGCGATAAATTAGCACCAATAGCCGCAATTTTCGCCCATATAGGATCAGCAGCGCCGAGTGCGATATATAATTTAGCCGCTATTGCCTCAAATGCAGAAGAATCCTTGCGCTTTGCATACAATTCTAATAACTTTAAATGTAATTCATAGCGTGTAGGTTCTTTTGAAATAGCCTCTTTTAAGATTTCCTCTGCCTGAGCACTGCGTCCATAGGCCGCATACACTTCAGCTTCGGCAATCGGATCCACATCATTCGAATTGCTATCAGTAAATGTAGTATTGGGATTTAATTCGCTTGGGCTTAAAATTCCACGCTCAAACCTATCAATATCTTGCTTACTTCTGTGACGAAAATACATCCAAATTGCACCTAGAAAAACTACAGCAAGAGCTAAACTTAGCAAAAGAAAATTAGTAGAATTAATTAGGTTTGCAATAAAACCCAACTTAGCATTAGGCACAGATTGAATACTTGCGGGCTTCTTAATCGTTATTGCCGGCTCAACTTTTTTTTGCAATTCCACTATTGTTTTGCTTTTTAAAACCAATAATTTTTGCATATCTATTATTTGTTTTTCTAATGCATGGGTACGGTCCTGCGCATCTTGCAAGGACTTTTTGCTGGCGACAGCCTCATCCTGCAAGGCCGCGGCTTTTGCATCAGCCATTTTTTCTTGGCTTTTACCATTGAGCGCTTGATCACCTGCTGATAACTTTACAACATCCTGTAGAATAGGTTTAATTGAACTAGCTTTATCTTCTGCACTAGCTATTCTGCCCGAAGCAAATTGCTTATGTTCAGGCTCAATGGCCACATCGGTTTTTTGAACATTCTTAGCCAAGCTATTACGGTAGGCATTCCAGTTAGTAGCGTGTACTTTTATAGATTGTTTAGCTTGCTGCTCATCGATTGAAGTGAGAATTTCTTTAGTCGGCAGTTTAATAATTTGTCCAACTTTAAGGCGATTAATATTAGCGCCTGAAAAGGCACTAATATTATGCTCGTATAGGCCTAGCAGCATTTGATTTAGGCTCACACCATCAATTTGCATATCTCTTGCCACTGCTTCTAAAGTATCACCACGTTCAGTCACGAGACTAATCTCTTTAGCTGAGTTAATTGGCTTTTTGTCAGACTTAATTAGACTCGCAACATCGGGGGAAATTTTATGCTTTACTTGGTTGCTGACTAAAGCATCTGAAGGATTGTTAGTGATTTTTTTTACCGCATCTACGGCATTCCCGGCTAGCGGAGATATTGGCAGTAGGGCAGTATCGTCGGCGGTGCTTTTATATTCTGGAGGATCTAACAGTACAGTATATTCTCGCTGCAAGCGACCAGTTGCCCAGTCGATTTGAACCAGCAATCCTAAATAAGGGTCGCTTATCGGCTGAACAGAGCTCAACGTTACTAAAGTAAGGCCATCAGATTTTTTAGTTACTTCAGCTTTAATATTATTAAAAATAGCTAAACGCGTTAACCCTTGGGCTGCGTAGGCTTCCTCTGAAGCGATCGCTGCAACCAAGGTGGAAAGCTCTTGTGGACTTACTGATAAAAGCTCAATATCCGCTTTAAGTGGTTCACCTAATGCCGAGTGAATATTCAGATGACCCAATTCGGCAGAGTTTGCTACAAAAGACATAAAGGCTAAAAATACGGCCAATGATATTTTCTTTATATGAGATTTACGCACGCGAATCCTTAATCGAATTGTATTTCTTAAATTTTATAATAACATCCAATACTCAGCGAGCTAAGCTGATGGTGTACTTTAGGTCAGACCGAATATGCGCATACTAACACTGTTGCAATTGCTTATTTAGTTCCTAAAAGTAAGCATTGCATATTAATTTTCCACTAGAATACGTAACACACGACGTAAGGGTTCAGCTGCACCCCACAGCAATTGGTCACCTACAGTAAAAGCAGATAAATAATCATCACCCATATTTAGCTTACGTAAACGACCTACTGGAATTCCCAATGTACCAGTTACAGCCGCAGGTGTCAGTTCACGCATGCTGGCATCACGCTCATTTGGAATCACTTTTGCCCACTGGTTGGCCTCAGCTAACATCTGAACGATTTCATCTAATGGCACATTTTTAGTCAGCTTAATGGTCAATGCTTGGCTATGGCAACGCATAGCACCAATGCGTACACATAAGCCATCAATAATAATCGGGTTGGCTTCACGGCCTAAAATTTTATTGGTCTCTGCGCCACCTTTCCATTCCTCTTTACTTTGGCCATTACCTAAATCTTTATCAATCCAAGGGATTAAGCTACCAGCCAGTGGCACGCCAAACTGTGAAGTAGGGAATTTTTCGTCACGCAACGTACCTGCAACAGTGCGATCAATATCTAAAATAGCAGAGGCTGGATCCGCTAATAAATGACTCGCGGCAAAATGTGCTTCGCCCATTTGATTTAGCAATTCACGCATATTTTGCGCACCGGCACCTGATGCGGCCTGATACGTCATTGAAGTTGCCCACTGCACTAAATTGGCCTTAAATAAGCCATTTAAAGCCATGAGCATTAATGATACGGTGCAATTGCCACCTACCCAATTCTTATTGCCATGCGTGTAAGCATCCTGAATAACATGCAAATTGACAGGATCAAGCACAATTACTGCATCATCTTCCATACGCAATGTAGAAGCCGCATCAATCCAATGACCCTGCCAACCATCAGCACGTAATTTAGGAAAAACTTCGCTGGTATAGTCACCGCCTTGACATGAAATAATCGCGTCCATTTGTTTAAGCTCGGTAATATTTAATGCATCTTTTAATGCTGGAGAATCTTTGCCTACGTTAGGCGCTTTCCCACCAACTTGAGATGTAGTAAAAAACTGAGGCTCAATGAACGCAAAATCATTTTCTTCGATCATGCGCTGCATTAGCACTGAACCAACCATGCCACGCCATCCAACTAAACCAACTCTAAGCATATTCTTAACCTTAACTAAAACTTAAGTAAACTAATCTCAAAAAACTTAATTGAGTGCAGCAACTACTGCATCACCCATCGCGTTACATCCAACTTGCTTACAACCATCAGTCACAATATCAGCAGTTCTGTAGCCTTGAGCCAAGGTTTTTTTTACTGCATTTTCGATTTTTAAAGCATTCGGCTCATCGTTAAAGGTGTAACGCAGCATCATTGCCGCAGACAAAATAGTGGCCAAAGGATTAGCAACATCTTTACCTGCAATATCTGGCGCAGAACCGTGACTAGGTTCGTACATGCCTTTATTATTTTCATCCAGTGACGCAGATGGCAACATGCCGATAGAGCCAGTTAACATTGATGCTTCATCTGACAAAATATCACCAAAAATATTACCTGTTACCATCACGTCAAATTGCTTAGGTGCACGAATCAATTGCATCGCCGCATTATCTACATACATGTGGCTTAGTTCTACTTCAGGATATTCAGATGATAGTTCTATCATCACTTGGCGCCATAATTCAGTAGCCTCCAGCACATTCGCTTTATCCACAGAGCATACTTTGGCTTTCTGTCCATCTTGACGACGCTTCATTGCAATATCAAACGCTACGCGACCAATTCGACGAATCTCAGATTCGCAATAACGCATGGTATTAACCCCTTCGCGTTCGCCATTTGCTAATGTGCTTATGCCACGGGGTTGGCCAAAATAAATATCACCTGTAAGTTCACGCACTATCATAATATCTAGGCCAGAAACCACTTCAGGCTTAAGTGTTGAGGCACCAGCCAACTCTGGGTAAAGTAAAGCTGGGCGTAAATTAGCAAATAAATTCAGTTCCTTACGAATACGTAGCAAACCACGTTCTGGACGTAAATGACGCTCTAATTTATCGTATTTCCAATCGCCTACCGCGCCTAGTAAAACCGCATCGGAATCCTTAGCTAATTGTAGAGTAGCTTCTGGTAATGGGTCTCCGGCAGCCTCATAACCGGCGCCACCAATAGGTGCTTCAGTCATTTCTAAATTAAGATTGAGTGCGGTTAATACTTTAACGGCTTGAGCAACAATTTCTGGACCTATACCATCACCTGGTAATACTGCAATTTTCATGAAGTTACTTTCTTAGCGTGTAAATAAATATTGAATACGTAATTAACTGAAGAGCCAAGGCTGCGATTGCTTATGCTTGGCTTCAAATGCTTTAATCTTGTCTTGCTGTAGCATGGTTAAACCAATTTCATCTAGGCCATTCAACAAACAATGCTTACGAAATGCATCGACTACAAATTGATACACTTCACCACTTGGCGTGCTGATCGTTTGTGTCGCTAAATCTACATTAAGTTTATAACCTTCTGCGTTTGCAACTTGGGTGAATATGTCATCGACAATATCTGAGCTTAATACAATAGGCAACATGCCATTTTTGAAACAGTTATTGTAGAAAATATCCGCATAACTAGGTGCAATAATCACTTTAAAACCGAAATCCTCAAGCGCCCAAGGTGCGTGTTCGCGGCTTGAACCACAACCAAAGTTCTCACGCGTGAGTAAAATGGTAGCAGCCTGATATCGCGCTTTATTTAATACGAAATCAGGATTAATTGGACGCTTAGTGTTATCCATTCCCGGCTCGCCATGATCAAGGTAGCGCCATTCATCAAAAGCATTCACACCAAAACCTGAGCGCTTAATCGACTTTAAAAACTGCTTTGGAATAATGGCATCCGTATCGACGTTAGCTCGATCTAGAGGAGCAACTAAACCATTTAATTGGGTAAAAGCTTGCATATTGGATTCTTAAATTAGTTTATTTTAAATTCTATATTTCAATGCGTAGATTTAATGCCTAAGCTTAATGCGTAGATTTTTGGATGGCCTCGCCGCCTTTTTCAATATCCTTACCCATTCCTTGTATAGTATTACAAGCACTTAGTGCAAAGGCTAAAGCGACTAAAGTAAATAAAGCTTTCATGAAAATCCTTTTTAATTAATTGTTCTAACATCAACGAAGTGACCTGCAATCGCTGCTGCTGCAGCCATTTCTGGACTCACTAAATGTGTCCGTCCACCAGGACCTTGGCGACCCTCAAAATTTCTATTTGAAGTAGACGCGCATCGCTCTCCGGCGGCTAGCCTATCGGCGTTCATTGCTAAACACATAGAGCAACCAGGCTCACGCCATTCAAAACCCGCTGCAATAAATATTTTGTCCAAACCTTCTGTTTCAGCCTGCGCTTTTACTAAGCCAGAACCAGGCACGACCAAAGCTAACTTTACGTTCGAAGCAATATGCTTACCTTTAGCGACAGCCGCAGCTGCGCGTAAATCTTCTATACGTGAGTTAGTACAAGAGCCAATAAACACTTTATCGATATTTATTTCACTAATCGGCGTATTCGGTGTCAAGCCCATGTAAGCATAGGCGCGCTCCCAATCGCTACGCTGAACTTCATTTTTAGCTAGCGCTAAACTTGGCACGCGACCATCAATCCCAACCACCATTTCTGGCGATGTACCCCACGTTACCTGCGGCTGAATATCTTCTGCATTTAGCATAACTACCGCATCAAAAGCGGCGTCAGCATCAGAATGCAATGTTTTCCAATAAGTAACAGCAGCATCCCATAGCTCGGCTTTAGGCGATAGCGGCCGACCTTTTACATAATCAATCGTAGTTTGGTCAACAGCGATCATTCCTGCACGTGCGCCTGCCTCAATGGCCATATTACATAAAGTCATACGACCTTCCATGCTTAAGCCACGGATCGCTGAACCTGCAAATTCAATCGCATAGCCATTACCACCGGCTGTACCAGTTTGACCAATAATAGCCAGCGCCACATCTTTAGCCGTAACGCCACGTCCTAATACACCATCCACCAACACTTGCATGGTTTTAGATTTTTTCTGTACCAAACATTGCGTAGCCATGACATGCTCGACCTCAGATGTACCAATGCCGTGCGCTAACGCGCCAAAAGCACCGTGGGTACTTGTGTGCGAATCACCACAGACAACCGTCATACCTGGCAAAGTTGCGCCCTGCTCTGGTCCAACCACATGCACAATACCTTGATTAGCATTCATGAAGGGAAAGTAAATTTTCGCACCAAACTCTTTAATATTATCGTCTAGCGTCTCAATTTGTAGACGTGCGATAGGGTCTGATATACCAGCCAAACCTTTATCCCAGCCATTGGTAGGTGTGTTATGGTCAGCTGTAGCTACAATAGAATCGACGCGCCAAGGCTTGCGACCAGCCAAACGTAGACCTTCAAAAGCTTGAGGGCTAGTGACTTCATGCACTAAATGACGGTCGATATAAATCAGCGCAGTGCCGTTCTCTTCATGCACTACGTGCGAATCAAACAATTTATCGTAAAGCGTTTTTGCCATATACTTTAATAACCTAAAAAAACTACTCTCTAAAATTACCAAATTGCAACGGAAAATCCGTTACGCTCTTTTTCACAAATGCAATCGCATCTTGTAATAAATCGCGTTTAGCACCGTTTACTCGGACAGTATCACCTTGAATACTCGCCTGTACTTTCAAGCCGGAATCTTTAATTAGCTTGCTAATACGCTTGGCGAGTTCACTATCAATACCATCTTTAATTTCAAGTACTTGCTTAACTTTATTGCCACCAACTTTTTGCACGTCCTTGTGCTCAAGCCGTTTTGTTGAGTCTGGCTCTTTCTTTTCCATACCCGGCAATAAAATATCTTTAATCTGGTCAAGCTGGAAGTCATTGTCGCCAAACAAAGTAATCAGACTATCTTTTTCATTTAACTCAACCTTGGCTGAAGTACCTTTAAAGTCATAACGGTTAGTAATTTGTTTACTCGCCGTATCGACCGCGTTGCTTAAAGCAACCATATCGACTTCTGAACTAATATCAAATGAAGGCATAATCAGCTCCTAAATGTGTGAGAAATTATTCAAAGTGACAAACGTAATCTACAGTTTCAGTCACTTCAATATCAAAACTAGAGTTCGCTGGCACTGTGAATTTATCACCAGCAGTGTATGTTTTCCAAACTTCTTCACCTTTAAGGCGTACATTACATGATCCCGCATTAATTTCCATCAACTCAGGAGCAACGGTATTAAAAGTAAGTGAGCTAGGAAAAATTACTCCGATAGTGCTACGCGTACCGTTTGGAAACATCACGGTATGGCTGACACATTTACCATCAAAATAAATATTTGCTTTTATTTTTACACTTACATTGTCAAATTGTGCCATTTGGTGAGCTTTCATAAATTATTAAAGTCTCATTATCGCAGAAAAGGCTTGCCGAACCAAGATGAGGCTTACGGATAAAAAATAATCAATAAAAAAAGCCCCGCATCGCGAGGCTAATTTTTGCCGCTTAAATTCAGCTTAATTAAATTAATTATTTACAACCTGACTCACGTACTTTTTCAGCAGAAATTACAACACGGCGGTTAGGCGCTAAACATTCAATAGCTTTTTTACCTTTAACACCAGTACATGCAACGACTGGCTCAGACTCACCTTTACCAATTGATTTCAAACGGGCTGCATCAACACCTTGTGAAACCAAATAGGCTTTCACTGCGTTTGCACGACGTTCAGAAAGTTTTTGGTTATATGCATTTGATCCAATACGGTCTGTGTGACCGGTAACCAAGACTAGCTCGATATCAATGTTGCTTTTAATTTTAGTGGCAGTTTCATTTAGCGTAGCTTTACCATCTTCCTGCAATTTTGATTGATCAAAACCAAACAGTTTTTCAGCTGAAATAGTCACAGTTTCTAGCGTTGGTTTACATGCTACGGCCAAAGGAAGTGGTGTAGGTGCAATTAAAGGTGCTGGTGCAACGACAGGTGCTGGGACCGGCTCTGCAACTGCAACTACAGGCATAGGCGCTGGAGCACCAAAGCGGAAGATAGCGCCTAGGCTTAGCAATGTATTGCCCACAGTACCATCAGCATCAAAAATATTACCAGCTTTAGCCGCTGAACGAGACCATTGATGACGTAGATCAGCTTGTAAGCCAAAAGAATCATTAATAAGATATTGAGCACCTAGTCCAACACTTGCCAGCCAGGAGGTTTTGCTTTTATCTTGTACTGCAGGTGTTAGATTCGAGTAATCGACATTATTATGAGCTATACCTAAACCAGCTACTAGGAATGGGCGAAATTGATCACGGCTAAACATGTACAAAGCATCTAAACCTAAAGTAGTTTGTTTGTAATGACCGCTAGCACCTGAAACACCAGTACCTTCATTGGCTCGGTTATATCCTAGTCCGCCTTGAATATCCCAGCTTGGGCTTAACTCTTTACCTAATTTAATAAATGCTCCGCCACCATTGTCAGCAGCCAGATCACTATCAGTATTCATATAACTTACACCCGGTACTGCGTACCAAGCACCACGGTACATATCTTCAGCTGATGCAGACAAGGCAGCAATACTTAGTGTTGCCGCAACCGCCATACTAATAAGATTTTTTTTCATTTGTATTTTCTCCTAATTTAACTGCTTAATTTAATTAACACTCCGATACTACGCAATCTAAACCTTTGGCGCAATATTAAAGATAAGAATCAACAGGCTTCCCTTGAAATTTGTTGTTTATTTACAATAGACTTACATTCAAGTTACAAATTGCCATGATTTTTTCAGCACTCAGAGCTAATTGACGTTTGTTTTCATCACAAACACCACCTCTAAAACCAATATAGCTAGGATTAAGTTGTTTAACCATAACGAGATTTTCTAACTTTAAAGAGCCTGCCAAACCAAAAGTTAAATCTAGTGCCAATATTTTATTTGCAAATTCTTTACCTTGCTTCTCGGAATAATAATCAAAGAAAGTCTGGCCATTTTTCTTAGCTGTATCCAACATAATGCCGATAAAACCAGCTTTTTTAATGGCGTCAAGCAAGCTTTCTGGATAGTCGTATTCTGCGAATAATACGGCAATCAACTTAATGCCATTTTGTGTAACAAGCTTCAAAGTAGCTAAACATTCATTAAAATTGGCTGCCTCAAAAAATCCTATTTTAATGTAATCAACTTTTGTCTCAGCAAGTAAAGTAACTTGCTTTACGATCATTTCCGCAACCATAGGCAAATCACCAATCGTTGCACTAACTAATTTTTGCCCATTAATGTGACTGGTGATTTCTTTAATTAAGCTTAGTGGCAATGCACCTAACGCACCCGCGCTTGGGTCTTTCAAGTCAATAATATCTGCCCCACAATCTAGTGCGATTTGCGCCTCTGCGATACTGGTCACGCTAATGAGTATTTGTGTCATGCTTAATCTATCTTGATGGTACGTTTTTAATTGATAGCTTACTAGGCAAAATTTTCACCACTCATGGCAGCCTGATGATTTGTAACCGCCTCCATCAACCATCCCCAAGCTTCAATTTCACGTGCGCCAGCGGTTTTTTCGATGGCGATTAAATGGTAATTGATATCTTGTGTAATTTTTTCCATAGGCAATCGGGTTAATCTGCTGACCAATACTGCTAGCTCAATAACCGCAGCTTGGGCACGATTAAAACCAAGAAAAGCTTGATGCTGCTCCGCATGTAACACTTCCATAAACAATTGTGGGCGTAAGGCATCATCAAGTACTTTCACCAACTTTAACTCCTTATGCGCCAAGGTGCCAGCCAATCTAAAACCAGTCACTTGTGTTGCTGGCAATAACGTCCAAGCTTGCCGTCTTGTTAGCGCACCAGCAAAAACTCGTACGTCATCAGTTAAGTTCATCACGGCATGCTCTGTGGCTAAAATATTATCTAAAGTTATAGAAGGCTTATAAGGCGAAATCACCACTAGATTTTCATGCATGCTAATCCCAAACGGCGTCACATGAGCATTACCTAGTTCATCTATGGTACTGATGATGGTTTCATAGATCATAATAAATCTCGCATCAATTTTCTCTCAGCTTCAGTTTGATTTAAATTTCTAATCGCTTTTTCTTTAATCGACGCCTCACGGTGTGCTGTTTTACTGTTTTTATCTTGCACTAGTGTAGTCACGCCCCATTCTATTTCCTGATCTTGTACATAGCGCTTATTAAGCTGCCAAGCGATTTGTGCTCGCGCCAACTCCACACCTAGGTAAAAAGCATGGGAAGCATCATTATCTACTTTCAAGTATGGATAAAGTGCAAAGGGATCCTGCCCTGTGTGTAGACCATCGCGATTATAAACATGTAAGCCTGCCTCGCTCACTTGAATGCGAAAACTTGGGTCTTTAATTAGCAATGCAATTTCATTAATTTCTTCAGCGCTATAAGTAAATGGCCGCCTGTCATGCAAAGCTAAAAGACCGTTACTATAACCACGCGGCAGCCTGTCGTCGCGTTTTGCTGCATACATCATCCGCCTCGCTATATTGGCTTCAGCAACGGCATTTACTGCATGCGGGCTTACTGATGTAGCTAAAACCGCATAAATATCAAGTTCACTAATAATGCCAAATAACAGTGCATTAATACCCGTCGTATCAGCATCTGTCAGCTCAGTTAAATTTCCTACGCCCATCATGATTCTAATGTCAGGATATTTTTTACGTAATTTTTGGTACCGTACAATTGAATGAGTCAGCCCAAAGTGAATGGGGTCGAGAATCGCATCAGCAATAAACGGCTTACCTGCTTTTAAGCATGCGTCAATAGCGCGATAAAGTGATGGCAGGCTATGTGGTTTAGCAGGAATTAATATAGGCGTTGCATTAACTTCATGCGCCACCCATAATGTTTTTTCTGTAAGACTTAGTAAAAAATCTGCACCTGCATGTCCCGCAGTTAGCAAGTCATCGGTATTAAGAGAATCGACACTCACCTGAAAATTCAAGGCTTTAAGCGCCTTAACTGTATCCGCTAAGTGTGGAAAAGGTACGGCCGGCAGGCAACCTAAATCAATCACATTAGCGCCTTGCGTTTGATAAACTTCTGCTTTTTTTATAATGTCAGTAATACTTAAGAATGGCGCATCGACAATCTCAGCAAAAATTTGTACGTTATAGTCACTTAAATCTGGCGCAACACCAGCATGGCCAAAATACTGTGGAAGATCCTTTAAATCTGCTGGCCCTCGCTCTACTGGCACACCATATTGCGCCTCTAATTGGCTTAAATCACCTTGGCAAAGACCGGGCAAAATAATCTTATCAGCATCACCCGCCTCCTTG
>CAIYLB010000145.1 GCA_903926935.1 uncultured Pseudomonadota bacterium | reverse complement strand
TCAACTGCACTGTGACCTCGTTTTGTCATTTGTTTAAGCGCTTCTGCCTTAAACTCGTCCGTATATCTGATGCCTTTCATTTAACTTCCTTTTAGTAAGTTCGGACATTATCAACTGTCTACTAAATCGGGGGAAGTCCATTGGGGTGCTCCAATTTACTTGCTAGCAAGGGTCATCTACTTTCCATTGTATGCTTTTGGCGTTCCAGTCATTCGTACATTAGTATGGCTTATATCAATGATAGGACTGCTCCTAGTTCTGATGCCGCCTTTGTTCTAAAAACCATAGTTTCCTGAATTGCTCATATTCTAAATTAAAATTAATCTTGCATAAGGGCATACTAGAACTCAGGGATGACTACTAAATCATGTTTTATTTAGGACGAGGCTTAGATAGGATAGGTTGTATTGCTTGTAGTCGACCTGTTCGTAACTCTTCAACAGTTTTTGCAACGGCACGTGCAACGTTACGTGTTTCTTCTTGAATGGATTCATCCTTATCAAGTGCCTCATGACTATTTGCATATGGTTCATAGTATCCAATAAAACGGTCTAGTTTTGACTGCGCTCCTGCATCAATAAAACCCATCCAATCAAGCCAGTCGGATAAGGCTCTACGTGACCCTTCGATACCTGTGACATCTCCGTGAATCACAAGGCCGTAAGCACGTCCAGCTAAGTGCTGTGGATAATCCCAACCAGCAATTTCAAGTTTTTTTGCTTTTGCGGCATTTTTTCCTGAAGTAGATGTTGGGTCTGGATTGCCTCCATCTGCGCAAACAAGACGATCTATCATCAACTTTAAAGGGCTTGGACTTTGATACCAGTACACAGGAGATAAAATAATAACTGCGTGTGCTTTAGTCCAACGCTCATAGATTTCTGCCATCCAGTCATTGGTCTGGTTTAACGAATGGTTAGGATAGCAACTGCAAGGCCAGTGGCATAATGGCATCGCTGTGGATACGCAGCCTTTACAGGGGTGAATATTACGACCATATTCAGAAGTGAGTAAGCTTAAATCCAATACATCGACTTGAATGTCGCTTTTCTCTAGTGTTTCTTTAGCTATTTGTAGCAGCCTGAATGTTTTAGATATTTCACTTGGGCATGTACCATCGTTACGAGCTGATCCACAAATCAGTAACACTCTGGAGGGGTTGGATTGGTCCGCCCAATGAAGCTGAGCTACATCGAGTTTACGTTTTGTTTCAACCCATTCACTCGATAGCTTATAGCTTGGATCCGCATACCCAATACCCGCTTTCTCTGTAATTGGGGCTTTACGACCGTCTATGTATGCCTCCCATGCAATTGCTTCAAGCCGTGAGATAGCATGCTCTTCAACATAGAATGCTGGATCAATGAAAGCTGCTCGAAACCTAAGACTAAAGTCATGTCGCGTAAGTTTGTCTGGTGCTTGGCCTGTGCGCAATTTAATCATCATTTACGCTGCCATTTATTGAGTGTTCAATATTCATCATCGTACCTTCTATCTTGTAAGGTACTTATTATTAAGCAATTAATAATCTTGTTTCTGTCTCTTAACGCACACAACGATTAAAAAAATCTTAAAGTTTAATTTAGGAATTAGTTGAGTGTAAGCATCCAAACCTTCAAAAAATAAATTAAACAAAACTGTTGGTTAGCGAACAGATACCATAAGTCCTTAATACTATGATTAGTCATGTAATTTGACATTTTGAAGGAATATTAAAATTATCACTATATAAAGGAAATATCATGAATAAGTTTACATACAGTATTTTAGTGGCGGCGTTGTCAGTTAGCGCTTATTCTGCATCTGCAGCAACTACCACATCAAACACTGATGACGCCAGCGCAATAGGCACCTCAGAGACTCCACAACTAAAGCAGCAAGCCATTACGACTGACAGCGTACCAGCTAAAAAAGGCATGACAAAAAAAGATCGCATGCATAAAAAAGATAAAAAAATGAATTCTGATAAGCCAGATGGCGCAAATGCTAATTCGATGAATGATAAACCGATTGGTACAACTAATGGTGTTAGTAATAATGGTAGTACTGATGACACCAAGGTTGGCGAGCCAATTAATGGCACAAGCACTGGTACTAACAATCAAGGCACATCCACTGCTCCTAAATGATATGAGCTACAGCCGCTTTAGTAGTTGTGCATAAAGCATCATTCTTTATTAACTGAAAAGTAACAAACATTAAATAAACATTAGGAGTATTAAATGATTACAGCAAACCAAATTAAGCCTGATATGCCTGTGGTCTGTTCGCTAGATGGACAGTTTGCAGTTGTTGATCATATGGAAGGACCGAGTACAATTAAGCTTAAGAAAGACGCAAATGGTCAGCATCACTACATTCCACTGAATTGGGTAACTTCTACCGATAACAATGAGGTTAAAGTTGACCGTCCTGGAGATCAGGCTATGCAACAGTGGGCAACAACTGCTGTTGTTTCAACAGGTGCAGTTGTTTAATGGAGATTGATCTGAATGTTTGTGGTGAGTTAATCTGAGGAGCCGTATGGAGTTTTCAATTCATAAGCTAAGTAATCTTTTTGATCAACTAGGCTTGCAGTCAGATCAGATAGCTATAGAGAGTTTCATAAAAACTCATAGTCCACTTGCGGCGGATATGTTGCTTGCTGATGCTCCTTTTTGGACATCAGCACAAGCATCTTTTTTACGTGACGAAATCCTCAATGATGCTGATTGGGCCGAGGTGGTTGATCAATTAAATGCAAGTTTGCATGCAAAGGATTAGATTGATTGCATGTGAGTGAAGCCATAAGCCATGACTAGATTGTTAAATTGAGTCTAATAATTATCATTTGTCTAAATATTCAGAAACACGCACAATTGTTTTGCCAAAGTTTCTACCTTCAAGCATCCCTATAAATGCATTTGGCGCATTCTCCAGGCCATCTGTTATATCTTCTAGAAATTTAATTTTTCCTTGCTTTAACCAAGTTTTCATTTGGTTTACAAATTCTGGATAGCGATTGCCATAGTCATCGAAAATGATGAAGCCTTGCATTTTGATGCGTTTACGAAGCAAGATACCCTCTAACAAACCAAGTCTATCTGGCCCCGCAGGTAGATTTGTGCTGTTGTAACTGGCAATCATGCCACATACAGGAATGCGTGCTTTAGTGTTTAGTAGCGGCAAAACTGCATCAAATATTTTCCCACCTACGCTTTCAAAATATACATCTATGCCTTTGCTACATGCATTGGCAAGTTGTAGTGCAAAGTCCTCTGCATGATGATCTAAGCAGATATCAAAACCTAGCTCATCCACAGCATAGCGACATTTATCAGCACCACCCGCAATACCAACTACGCGGCAACCTTTTATTTTAGCAATTTGACCAACCACTGCGCCAACTGCGCCACTTGCCGCTGCAACTACTACGGCTTCGTTGGGTTTTGGTTGGCCTATATCGAGTAAGCCCATATAGGCGGTGAAGCCTGGCATACCTAATACGCCCAAGTTTAAAGATAATGCAGGTAAATCATTCGTTAATTTAAGTAAACCTTTACCATCACTTAGCGCATATTCTTGCCAACCATTTGCACTCAATATTAAATCACCCATTTGGTAGTTAGTATTCAGCGAGGTTTCAACAGTAGATATGGTTGCCCCTACCATGACATCACCAAGTGCAACTGGTGGCGCATAGGATTCCGCGTCACTCATACGACCACGCATATAGGGGTCTAGAGACAAATACAGCGTACGCAGCAATACTTGACCATCTGACGGTATAGGTATGCTGCCTTCTTCTAATTTTAAATCAGCTGTTGTAGGTACGCCTAATAGGCGGGAGTTCAGGACGATACGTCGATTCGTCATATTGCTTTGAGGAAAGTTGACCGCCTGTTCTGAATTAACCGATGCTAATTTTTTCATTTTCTGCCTCGAATTTTCTAAAGATTACCCTCCCATTTTAAGGCGCTATCCATAATATAGTCTGTACACAAACGCACAGACCATATCAATAAATTAACAAATATAAATAGATTAAATATCTTTATTTAAAGGTTGGGCTTGGTTGCGAACGCATTAGGTAGTTCTTTCAAGAAATATTTATTTGCAGCTTATCTAACACTTTATGTAGTTAGATTATTTTAAATAATAGATGAGTGCGTTGGCGAACGGATAACTAAGATTTAAACCTTAATAATGGGTTATTGAAGACAACTTTTGGAAATGATCATGCTCACTCAAATGGAATCAGTGTACCTAAATGCGTGTAATGAATGTGCTGCGGCTTGCTTGCAGTGTGCAACCTTATGTTTAAAAGAAGATGATCCAAAACCGATGATGAATTGCATTTTATTAGATTTGGAGTGTGCTGATATGTGTCGCCATACTGCTCAAGCAATTGCTAGAGGGGACACATATTTGCATGCCATTAGTTTGCTATGTGCTGAGGTTTGCAGGAAATGTGCAGATGAATGTGGCAAGCATCAAATGGATCACTGTCAGCATTGCGCTGAATCTTGCAAACGATGCGCGGTTGCGTGCTGCAGCATGACGCAATAATAGATGAGTATTAACCCATAAGTTGGATCTATTCAGCTTAAATTTTATAAGGAATATATATGCATGTAAGCTTCGAAGTAGCGCAACAGATTATTGATAAAGCTGTAGAGAAATCGATAGAAATTGGAGTGAAATCTTGTATTGCAGTTTTAGATTCAGGTGGAAATCTCAAAAGCTTTACAAGAATGGATGATGCCTGGGTTGGCAGTATAGATATTGCGATTAAAAAAGCCAAGACAGCTTGTTACTTTGCAATGCCATCTGGAGAAATAGGCAAGTTATCAATACCAGGCTCTCCACTTTATGGTATTGAACATTCCAACGATGGTCTAATCACCTTCCCTGGCGGTCTGCCAATTGTAGATGATGAAGGCATACTGATTGGGGCGATAGGTGTAAGTGGCGATACCGTTGAAAATGATCATATAGTTGCTCAAGCAGGCGTTAACGTTGCCGGTGTTTGTGATGTCCCTAAACATCCTTGGCGTACTTAATGTTGTTTTAACTTGCATATTTGTAGGCAGTCATCATTCAGGATGTATATGAGAATTTTTACGCTAGAGCAAAGTAAAACGTCGTGCACTTACAGATGCTGAGGAAATTATGGTAACAGTGAATGGTGGCAAAGTTACGCTAAGTGGTGTTGTGCAAAGCTGGTCAGAACACGATATGGTCAGCGATTCAGTTTGGAATACTGCAGGTGTTACCAATGTAAATGACAATATTTCTGTGGCTTATTAAGTCACTTACTTCTACCACAAAATATATTTTTAAGGTCTTTGTGGTAGTCACTTTTCAATAGAGCTAATTAAGCCGGCTGCAATTTTCCTAAATTTCGCAATAGACAAGGAGTTATAAAATGGCGCTTACCAGCGGGTATCTCGTCATTTACAACAAAAGTGGTGAACGTTTTACCACGTTGTATGATGAGTTTTTGAATTTTATTAAGGAAATAAATCCAGACTCTGAAGAGGTGCTTTATCGCATTAATGATGCTGAAGCTATTACCGGATTAGAAGATGAGATGTGGGAAGAAGTGCTAGGTGAACTGACTCCGCAAGAACGCAATACGGCTATCGCTTATCGCCTTGAGAATGAAGTTTTAACCAATGCGGAAATTAGGATTGAAGAAATTATTGAAAAAAATGATGATGAACAAAACACTGGATATAACGGTTAATTAAACTTTAGGAGACAAACATGACGGAAGCACAAGTAGATAAGTTTCTTACCATACAGCAGGCGCAACTTGCAATGATGATGGGTATATATCAGAATTTGCAGATTCTCTGTGAAAAAAACGGTTCAGAATCCGCTACATTTAACTGGCGAGATGTTCATAGTCTACTAGAGACTGGCAAGCATGAGTTGGAAGAAACCTGATATTGATTTCGAGTTTCAACTGAAAACTCCATTTACAGTTACACGATTTTACTTTTCAAACATTACTACTTTAGCAATGACATTTAGCACTTTTAATAAAAGCTTCAGAAAAAAATATTACTATTTTCTGCGCTCTATGTACGCTATCGCACAGTAAAAGCAGGTCTGTTGTACTTAATATTTCTAATTATGATAAATGATGTTTATTAAGGCATTCCGATGTATGGTTTTGAGATCACGCATGTGTGAAAGTTAAGCTCTTTTAGCCGTAGATAATGCAACAAATCAAGTTCCAATTCTAAACCTAAATAATGAGGTAAATACACATGAGCCAATATCAAATTGCCGTAGTAATCGGTAGCCTCCGTGAAGATTCCTTCAATCGCAAGTTGGCAAATGCTATTGTCAAATTGGCACCGTCCGAGTTCTCATTCAAACAACTGGAAATTGGCGACTTGCCTCTCTACAATCAGGATGATGATGCGCAGCCGGAAGCTTCCGTCAAACGCCTGAAAGCAGGGGTCGAAGCTGCTCAGGGACTATTGTTTGTCACGCCCGAATACAACCGCTCGATGCCTGGCTTACTCAAGAACGCCATTGACCACGCTTCACGCCCTTATGGCCAAAGCGCATGGGCTGGCAAACCTGCAGGTGTAATCGGCGCATCGGTTGGCGCAATCGGCACTGCGATGGCGCAACAGCATTTGCGCAATGTTCTCGCTTATCTGGACGTACCAACACTTGGCCAACCGGAAGCATTCATTCACGCCAAAGATGGTTTGTTTGATAGTGCCGGCAATATCGGTCCCGACAGCAAGACATTCCTGCAAAGCTGGATGGATCAGTATGTTGCGTGGGTAAAAAAGCACGCTGGCTGAAGCAGTGAAAAAGATATTGGCACCTGTCGCCAGTATCTTTTAGCGATTGGTGACACAAACCTAATTGAATAGGAAAATTCGACTCACTAGTTATATAGGATATTTCTCTTTGTTCCGACAGTCCACTTTGGGTCGGCAGTGACGAGTCCCAGTGTCAGCTTTGAAGAAATGTGATTATTAGGCCAAATAGCAGCCGGTCATAAACTTCACTCAGGGCCCAACTGAGACATTAACTTTCCAGAGAGTAGTTATGCTGAACGTTAGCATCTAAAATTAATACATTCGTCATGCCATTTTTAACTATAATTTGGTGAAATGTTGTTTATGGGGCAAGCTCGCCAAAGAAATATGAAGCTGTAACGCTCCCATCCATCAAAAAATCACTGCCTGTTATAAAAGCACCATCTGAGCCCATGAGCAAAGCTGCAACATTGGCAACTTCATCAGAAGTGCCTGCTCGCCCAACTGGACAGTGATCAATCATGCGGCGATAACCTTCCCCACGCGGACCTGTGAGCTCATCTGTAATGGTCTAATAAAACGAGACACTTTTTTAGAGATTATAATCAACTAACGAGGTGTTAAATGAATCAAGCAAAAAGAGTATTTACAATAGAGTTCAAGCAAGAGTGCGTTAATTTAGTGCTGAACCAGGGTTAT
>CAIYLB010000144.1 GCA_903926935.1 uncultured Pseudomonadota bacterium | reverse complement strand
GCGTTACTTGAATAGTTTTGTTTACAAGCCGCAGACCATTGATGTGCAAGATGGCGGGGTGATGACTACCATACAGGATTATCCTGGCCGCATAGGTTATTGGGCAGTCGGTGTGCCACCTTCAGGCCCTATGGATCACTTGGCTTTTCGTTTTGCGAATAAGTTAGTGGGCAACGCAGAGGGTGTGGCTGGATTAGAAATTACTCTAATTGGCCCTAAACTTAAATTTAACGCAGATGTAGTAATTGCTATCGCCGGCGCGCCGATTGATGCAACGCTAGATGGCGAAGCTATTCAGTGTTGGCAGTCTTACCAAGTTAAGGCCGGTAGCGTATTGAAAATAGGTAAAATTAGCGATGTTGGCTGTCGTGCTTATTTAGCTGTGCAAGGTGGTTTTGATGTGCCAGATTATCTAGGTAGTAAATCTACGTTTACTTTAGGTCAGTTTGGCGGTCATGGCGGTAGAACATTGCGAGTAGGGGATGTGTTGCATCTGACTAAAAAAACAACTCCTGCTTATAGCCCAAAATCACTGGCTCAGAATTTACAGCCCAGCTATAGCCATCAATGGGAAATAGGTGTGTTGTATGGCCCGCATGGTGCACCAGACTTTTTTACCGATGCAGACATCGAAATGTTCTTCTCTACCGACTGGGAAGTGCATTACAACTCTAATACGACCGGTGTCCGTTTGATAGGCCCTAAACCACAATGGGCGCGTAAAGATGGTGGCGAAGCTGGCTTGCACCCATCCAATATTCATGACAATGCTTATGCCATAGGCGCGGTTGATTTTACCGGTGATATGCCGGTGATTTTAGGTCCGGATGGCCCAAGTTTAGGCGGCTTTGTTTGCCCTGCCACCATTATTCAAGCTGAATTATGGAAAATGGGTCAGCTTAAGGCTGGAGACAAAATCCGCTTTAAAAAGGTCAGCCAAGAAGAGGCTGGTGAACAAGAAAAAGCACAAAATAGTCTCGTGGAAAATCTAAAAGAAACGCCAGTAGTCGAGCAAGAAAAACGTGTGATTAGTCATAATCACACATCTAACAATCATGTTCATAGCCCAATTTTGACCGAAATTCAATCCACATCAGATCAGATTAAAGTGGTGTATCGTCAGTCAGGCGATAAATACCTGTTAATTGAATATGGCGAATTAGTGCTGGATCTGAATTTACGCTTCCGCGTACATGCACTGATGCAGTGGCTAGAGCGCGAAAATATTACTGGCATTATTGACCTAACGCCGGGCATTCGCTCGCTACAAGTTCACTTTGAAAGCTTGATGTTACCGGTGAATAAACTTATTCAAATTCTGCAACTGGCCGAATCTGAATTACCTAATGTTGATGAAATGGAAGTGCCGACCCGTATCGTCCATTTACCATTGTCTTGGGATGATGCTGCCACACAGTTAGCGATAGAAAAGTATATGCAATCGGTGCGTAAAGATGCGCCATGGTGCGACACATCATCCGGCACGCCTAGCAATATTGAATTTATTCGCAGAATTAATGGGCTAAACAGCATTGATGAAGTAAAAAATATTCTGTTTAATGCAAGCTATTTAACCCTAGGCCTTGGTGATGTGTATTTGGGCGCGCCAGTGGCTACGCCAGTTGATCCTCGTCATCGTTTGGTGACCACGAAATATAATCCCGCGCGTACTTGGACGCCGGAAAATGCCGTGGGTATTGGCGGTGCTTACATGTGTGTCTATGGTATGGAAGGTCCAGGTGGTTATCAATTTGTTGGACGCACTATACAAATGTGGAATCGCTGGAATCAGACTAAAGATTTTAAAGACGGTAAGCCTTGGTTATTACGCTTCTTTGATCAAATTCGTTTTTATCAAGTCGAGGCCGATGAGTTAGTACAAATGCGTGAAGATTTTCCTCACGGTAAATTTAAACTCAATATTGAAGAGCAAACATTCAGATTAAAAGACTATAAGCAGTTTTTAACCGATGAAGCCGACTCGATAAGCGCTTTTAAAACAAAACAGCAGGCCGCTTTTGACGAAGAGCGCGAGCGCTGGATAGCTAGCGGGCAAGCCAATTATAGCAATGAAATTGAAGGCGACGATATGGCGGAAGTATTAGAGGTGCCACAAGGTAGTCGCGCTTTCACCTCACACGTGGCTGGTAATCTTTGGCAGATCAAACTTAAATTGGGTGATTTGGTTAACGAAGGTGATGTCGTAGTGGTGGTTGAGTCCATGAAAATGGAAATTTCAGTAACAGCCACCTGCTCGGGCACCGTGACACAAATTCTATGTACTGAAGGCATGACTGTCAGTGCAGGGCAAAATCTAATCGTTATTACTGAGGCGTAAACAATATGAACTTACAAATTTCACACTTACGCAGTTTATATCTCTCTGGCGCGCTAACGCCTACTAGTTTAGTCGCGCTACTCGATGCGGAAATCGGTAATGATAATGCTAGTCATATTTGGATACGTCGCCTACAAAAAGATGAAATGCTGGTTTACGCACAGAAATTGGAAGGTAAGAATCCAGCAGATTTTCCCTTGTATGGCATTCCCTTCGCCATTAAAGATAATATAGATCTAGCCGGCATTCCGACTACTGCGGCTTGCCCTGAATATGCGTACACTCCAGACAAATCTGCAACAGTCGTTCAAAAGCTGATCGATGCAGGTGCAATTCCGGTAGGTAAAACTAATTTAGATCAGTTTGCCACTGGTCTAGTAGGAACACGTTCGCCTTATGGTGCAGTCAATAATAGCTTTGATCCTGACTATATTTCTGGTGGCTCAAGCGCAGGTTCAGCCGTGTCTGTTGCGTTGAGCATGGCTAGTTTTAGTTTGGGTACAGATACGGCAGGTTCTGGCCGAGTGCCCGCAGCGTTTAATAATTTAGTCGGGCATAAACCTACTTGTGGCTTATTGAGTACTTCAGGCGTTATTCCAGCCTGTCGCACGCTAGACTGCGTTTCCATTTTTGCTTTAACTGCAGAAGATGCAGCTACTGTACTTGCAAGCGCCAAAGGGTTTGATGCAGACGATGCTTATTCCCGTCAGGCAAACGCTCTGCCAAATAGGTCTTTTGGCGCCAGTTTTAGCTTTGGCGTTCCAAAAGCTAGCCAGCTTGCTTTCTTTGATAATACTGAAACACCAGCGCTGTTTGAGCAAGCTATTAAGCAACTCGAAGCGATTGGAGGTAAAGCCATTGAAATTGATTTTGCGCCATTCTTAGAAACGGCTCGCTTACTTTATGAAGGCCCTTGGGTAGCCGAGCGTTATGCCGCAATTCAGACATTCTTTGAGACTAAACCTGAAGCAATTTTTCCCGTCACTAAGCAAATTATTAGCAACGCAACTAAATTCAGTGCGGTGGATACTTACAATGCGCAATACAAACTTAAAGCCTTGCAACGTAAAGCTGAGGTGGTTTGGCAAGACATAGATCTATTAGTAACGCCTACCGCTGGCACTATTTATAAGATTGCTGAGGTGAATGCTGAACCTGTGGTCTGCAATTCTAATTTAGGTTATTACACTAATTTTATGAATCTGCTAGATTTATCCGCGACGGCCGTTCCAACAGGCTTTCAAGCCAATGGACTGCCTTTCGGCATTACTATTTGTGCGCCTGCATTTCAGGATGATCAACTCCTTAGTTTGGCCGATAAATTACAACAAAAGAGTGCTAAAACACTAGGTGCAACCGGTATTTCATGGCAAAAATCCTGATCTATCTAACTTTTATTTAGCAGCAATTAAGAGAAAATTTATGACAACTACTGAAAAATTTATCAACGTAGCCGTTTGCGGCGCACATATGACTGGTTTGCCATTAAATACACAGTTAACCGCCTTGGGCGGTGAGTTTGTGCAAGCAACTTGTACCTCACCAGACTATAAGTTTTATAAGTTAAATGGCTTCATACCAGCGCGCCCAGGTTTGTTACGGGTAGTTGATGGTGGCTTTGCCATCAGTTTGGAAATTTGGAAACTACCCATTGAAAATTATTGCGCCTTTGTTTCTGCTGTGCCCGCGCCATTAGGTTTTGGTACTTTAAGTTTAGCGGATGGCAGTCATGTAAACGGATTTTTATGCGAACACTATGCCACTTTAAATGCGGTTGACATTTCACAGCTTGGTGGTTGGCGTCAATATTTGAAAGATGCGAGTTAGAAATAAACTTAAAAAGTAGCAAGCTCAAATAGGTTATTTAGCACTAAGCTCAATTAATCCGGCGACTCTTGCGCTTCTAACTTACGCAACTGCTTCGCCGCTTCTTCCTTACGCACATCGTCAATCACACGCATTACGCTTTTTAAATCAACGGCTTTATTACTTTCTCTAAAGCGACCACTTAATTCACTGTCCAATTTTAAATTACCATGTGAATATAAGTCCCAGATTTCTTTGCCATATTGCGTGCTGAGCAGTTCAGGTGCAAAGCGTCCAAAGTAGGCGCTTAAATTGCCTACGTCGCGCTCTAGCATATCTTTTGCGTGATTATTACCTGATGCATCAACGGCTTGTGGCAGATCAATAATCACTGGGCCATCGCTGCTCATTAGAATATTAAATTCAGATAAATCGCCATGCACGATGCCCGCGCACAACATACGCACCACTTCTTTAATTAAGGTAGCGTGATGAATGCGTGCTTCTTCTGTAGTAAAAACCACATCATTTAGTCTCGGAGCCGCGTTGCCGTTAGCATCTGTCACCAACTCCATGATTAATACGCCTTCGTAAAAATTGTATGGTTTAGGTACGCGCACACCAGCGTCGGCCAAGCGATATAAAGCATCAACTTCGGCACTTTGCCAAGCTTCTTCCTGGGCTTTACGGCCAAATTTAGAGCCTTTTTCCATTGCGCGTGACTGACGGCTATTTTTTACTTTGCGGCCTTCAGTGTAATCCACACTTTGGCGGAAACTACGCTTGTTAGCCTCTTTGTAAACTTTAGCGCAACGCACATCATCCCCGCAGCGTACAACATATACGGTGGCTTCTTTGCCGCTCATTAATTGACGAATAACATCGTCAATTAATCCGTCTTCGAGTAATGGTTCTAGTCTTTGTGGTGTTTTCATAGAGATGGATGATACGTGCTGTAGCTAGTGAACGTCAATCAAGACCGTATGTATTGTTAATTTGTGTATGCGATAGAAGCTTAATTATTATGCAAAAAATATCAGGCAGAAAGATCTAATAAGCGCTGAACGCCTATCGGTTCATCCTTAAGCATAGGCACAATTGCGTAACGTTTCGCGTGCTTAGTAGCAACCGTGTCAATTTCAGTGAGTTCGTTCAAGGCGCGCTGATGCAGTAATTGCGAGCTAGTGAAGGTTGCGGCAATGCTATTGTTAATTACCCATGCCCAAGGCTCAATGCCAGCTCTACGCAAATCGGCCTGTAAGTTAGCCGCTTCAAGCACTGGCGTTTTTTCAGCCAGTGTGACGATAAGCACTTTGGTTTGCTGTTGATTCTGCAACTGCATCATCGGTGTGGTGAAATGCAAGCTGGTATTGCCCATTTGCCTAGACACTTCTCGATGATAGGCGCCGGTGGCATCTAGTAATAATAAGGTGTGGCCAGTCGGTGCAGTATCCATTACCACAAACTTTTTGCCAGCCTCACGAATAATGCGTGAAAACGCTTGAAAGACAGCGATTTCTTCAGTGCATGGCGAGCGTAAATCTTCTTCTAGCAATGCGCGACCTTGCGCATCTAGCAACGCGCCTTTGGTTTCGAGTACGTGCTGACGATAGCGTTCAGTTTCGGCGTGTGGATCAATGCGGCTGACTGTCAGCTTATCTAGCACCCCATTTAAGGTTCCAGATAAAGTTTCAGACAAATGCGCGGCAGGGTCTGAAGTGGTGAGGTGTACAGATAATCCACGGTGTGCTAATTCAACCGCTACTGCGGCCGCGATAGTGGTTTTACCCACGCCGCCTTTGCCCATTAACATAATCAAGCCATGACCATCTGCCGCAATGTTATCAACTAGTTTAGAGAGGCTGGGTTTATCTAATACTAGTGTTGTATTAATGGTTTTTTGCGGATGCCAAGGCGTATTTTTTAGCAACTGGCGTAGTGCATCCAGACCTACCAAATCAAACGCTTTAAGTACCACCATATCTTGTGGCAGCGCCTTTAAAACCTCAGGAATGTTGTGTAAGGCGGCTTGTTCGCGCTTGTAAATGGCTGCGGCTAATGCATCAGTTTCGGCTTCAGTTTTTGGTAGTAGGGCGTTGATCACTAAATATTGCTGTTTCAGACCAATGGAAGCCAATTCTTCATGCGTACGTGCGACTTCGCGCAAGGTAGATTGCTGTGCTCTAGCCACTAAAATCAAGCGCGTTTTTTCGGCGTCTGCTAACGCATCTACCGCTGCTTTATATTGCTCACGCTGTTTTTCGAGTCCGGCCAGTGGACCTAGGCAAGAAGCATCACCTTTGCCTTCTTCTAAGAAGCCGCTCCAAGCACCTGGTAACTGTAATAGTCGAATCGTATGGCCGGTCGGTGCGGTATCAAACACGATATGATCGTATTCGGCGGTCAATGGTGAATCTATCAGCAGCGCGGTGAACTCGTCAAACGCAGCTATTTCTGTAGTACACGCACCTGAAAGTTGCTCTTCGATGCCTTTAACCACGGCTTCTGGCAATAAGCCGCGTACTGGCCCAACAATTTTATCTCTGTATAATTGTGCGGCGGCTTGCGGGTCAATTTCTAAAGCGGCTAAATTTGGCACGGCTGGAATGGCTGTGATGTTGTTTCCGATAGTGATGCCAAAAACTTGGCCGACGTTAGACGCTGGATCTGTACTCACTAATAGCACTTGTTTGCCAGCTTCGGCTAATTGGATTGCCGAGGCGCAGGCAATAGACGTTTTACCGACGCCACCTTTACCAGTGAAAAATAGAAAGCGCGGTGGATTCTCAAGGAATTTCATTGTGATCAAAGTACCTCTATATATTTAATAGTATTAGGTTTAAGCCAAGCTAGGCTTAACAACATTTGCCACCACTGCAACAGCCTTCGCTGGGTTTTACTTCTGCGATTGGTTCTATTTCAGAAACAGGTAAGTTAATTTCAGCCCAGCGAGATAGCTCAATTCGGTTAGGGTAACGCCCAGCCAAAGCAAATTTCCCATCGACCAAAATTAGCGGTAACGCTTCTTGTCCGGAGCGCTCAAGAAACTCTCTTACCGCTTGCGTGTCAGCAAAAATCATAGGTTGCTGTGCAAGATTAAAACGCTCGATTTGTGCGCCATTTTGTTTAGCCCAATCAATATCCGCAGAAAAGCTCACTAGTTGCTGGTCTACATCTACCCCGCAGACACCCGTGTTGCAACACATTGCGGGGTCAAAAATTTGAATTAATTTCATTGTGAAATCTCCTTACAAACGAAATAGCGGCATTTTATTGATTAAACTATCTGCCGCACATTGATAATGTATTAACATGCATTTAATGCTTACATGCCTTTATGTTCATGCATGAATTGATGAATTTCTTCACGATCTAAGGTGCCATCTTTATCTGCATCAATCGCGTCAAAGTTTTTAGAAACACGGGGCAACTTTTTAGCTTCATCTTTCGTTAGCGTGCCATCGCTGTCTTTGTCTGCTGCAGTAAATTCTTTAGAGTGTTTTTCATGCATGGCTGCAGATTTTTTATCATGCATGCCACGACCACAAACATTTAATTCTTCCTTGCTGACAGTGCCGTTTTTATCAGTATCCATCATGTCAAAATTCTTGCTACAGGCCGCTTTAGCTTCTTCTTTATCTAAGCTACCGTCTTTGTTGGTATCTGCTTCTTCAAAGGTTTTTTTTGTATGCATTTTGCAGTGCTCGCCCATGCCGTCGTGATCAGCAAATGCTGGCGTAGATAAATTTAAGCCTAAACCTAAAGTAGCCGTTAAAATGATGGTGAGTGATTTATTCATGATGAGAAGCTCCTAAATTAAAATAAAAAATTATGTAGTAATCAGTTTCGCCAAAAAATAACTAACTGATGTTTAATTCTATGGTAAATATAAAATATTACGTATTAATCAGTTTATATCCTAGTTCAAACTTAACGATTTTTGTTTGATTAAGCGCAAAAGTTACGGTACTAAGCACAAAATAAGCCTCAATCGCATGTATTATGCATGGGTTGTAAGTTTGCAAGATTAATTCTTTAAGTTGATACGCTAAACTTAGGTGGAAAAATTGAAAGATTATTATGCAGTGTTAGGCGTAGCAGCCAATGTCGCCTTGAGCGAGATTAAAAATGCTTATCGCAAGAAAGCTTCTCAGTTACATCCTGATAAAAATGCATCTAGTGAAGCCCCTGCAATGTTCAGGGAGGTGCAGGAAGCTTACGAAATACTTTCCGATATTAATAGACGCAGTGCTTATGACGAAAATCGTAGGCGAAGTTTGTTGGATAATCCAACTGAGACTGCGCGAGAGATTTGGCAATACTACTTTGATGGAGTTCTAAAAGAATGAGAATATCTCGATATTTTACCGATTTAATGGCTACTTATGTCGCCGAAATTGATGACTTGAAAACTGATTCAGGTGGCAGCGATGTGCTAAAAGAAAGACTCAAAGATCGACGTTCGCAAATTGCCGACCTCATGCCGATGATGGACTCTAATCCGGAAATGATGGCGGTAGCATTTCATAAAAGTATCGTTGTGAAAGACGCAAAAGCTATTCTCAGTTATCTGCCAAAAGAGCCATCTGGCTTCCCTTCATGGGATTCAATTGCGCCTTGTGTGCAGTTTGAACCTTGGGCGGCTGCTACGATAGAAATGCTGAAAAAAGCTGAAGGTGGCGAGCAGTTTTTACTCACCACGGTAATGCTTGAATATATGTTCTCGCGCTACGAAGTGAGTGAAGATCATCACCAGTCAGATGAATCAGACGATGATGATGACCGTGATTCAGAAGATTTGAGCGAAGCGGGCGGTGAATGGCTGGCAGATCAAGGTTTTGATAGTCACGAGTAGTTTCTAAATTTAAGTAACAGGACAACATATGAGCAATGCGTTAATCATACAAGCCAGTAGCCTTATTCAGTCTGGTGATATTGTAAGAGCCGAGGAGCTGCTGACCGCCCTGGTGGAAACTGATGGCGACCATGCGCTGGTAGAGGTGCTAGATGACATGCCATCCAAAGACCTATTGGCGGTCATACGCGAATATGATTCATCAAAACAATCTATTTTGAGTTTGTTAATTACGCCGGATCAATTTGCCCGCGCGGTCGTGTTAGATCGCCTCTACGGTGAGCGTTCGCATGAGCATTTACGTGGAATGTTTAACGCGGTGATTTTTAGAGAAGACGCTGACGCGAATGAATTTATTGAGGCGATTGCTGAACTTGAATTCGGTTATGAAGCGATAGCTGATTATCTTTCAGATCGGGCAGAAGAAGTGGTAGGCACTTCTAATGCTTTGGATACTGAAGATATTTCACGCTCTGAAATTAGCGACCATGACTGGAAAGAAGTCACTTGGTTGCTCAGACACGATCATCCCGACATTTACGCCAACGTATTGTTGCTGTTAAGTACTATGCTTGAAAATGAAGCGATTGCTGAAGCTGAACTGGCCATTATTGATGAGGATGAAGAAAAAGCCGAAGCGGAAGCTAAAGATGCCGCCGCTAAAGAAGCGAAAGCTAAAAGCGATGAAGAAGACGATTCTGCTATTTAGTTAAGTGAATGATCATGGTTGATATTACTACTGCTGAAAATAATCAGTCCCTAGCTTTTTATGATAATGCGCCTTTTTTTGATATGGTGCTGAAACATGCTGTGCAAAATAAGCTGATAGATCAGGCGAAAATTGATGAAATGATTAATGATGCTGCAACCGGCACGATTCAGATTGCTGAATATTTTGGTGCAACGGCACATTTACGAGAAAATCTAGAACAAGCCAGCGTTTGGATGGCCAGTTTAGTCAGTTTGCATCTTGAAAATGCGAGCAATGGCGATCTGCAATTAGCAGCGCAAATGATTAAAGAAAAGTCATTCCGCACGCTTTCTCGCGGTGGCTCGGTAATGTTAAAAGCATTGTATGCTTTGCCCGAGGATGATCACTTTGGCGCGCTACGGTTCGATACAGAAAGCGATTTTCTTAAAAGATGCCTAAGTAGTCATATGACGCTTGCAAAATACCGGCAAGCGATGCTGATGCATAGCCAATTTAAGCTTGAGCTTGGATTAGCTAATTATTTACTTAAAAAAATGGCTACGCCTAGCAGAGCTTTTAATGATTTACATGCGCCTGCTAAACATGTGCTTCGTAGTGCGGTGTTGTTTATGGCTTATGGCGCAAAAAAAATAGCTACTGGTAAATTAGCTACGGGTAAACTGGGTGCAGGTAAAGCAGGTTTTCCTGATGAAAATGCTTTATTTGAAATTTTCACGGCGATGCGTAAAGAGTGGAGTTTTTTAGGTGATGTTAGTTGCTCTAAAAAGTTTCTAGAGGAGATTCCTGAAGACTATTTACCTTTGGCATTGCAGACGCTTGCCAGTATTCAGCAAGAAGATATTCCTAAAATTGTTAGTCCCTCTGTGCCTTTAGCGTCTATTTTTGCTGACCTTAAAGTGCGTCAATATTTCTTTTTATTCGACCCGATGAACGATGTTAGTCAGTTTGATAAAAAACTAGCCGAAGAATGGTTCGTATTGACCAATGGCACTGAAGATGATGCGCTGTTATTAAGCTTGTTTATCTCTGCAGCGGCTGGCTTAAAGCTGAAAACATCTTTAACTGTGGCTGAAGTTAAAAAAGCGGTGTTGAATATTCGAGAGAATGGTTTACTCGAAAAAGAAGTGATCAAGCTGATTAAAAAAGCGCCGCACGATGAGCAAGAACAGTTGCAGTCACTTTGGAGTGAGTTTATTGAAGACGCTAGTTTGTATTTACTTGATGAATCAGACGAAAATTTATCCGAGGCTGTCGCTTATTTGAAAGATCATTGCAACATTATTCTCCCAGCAAAAAAGTAGGCAAGGTTTGCTGTTGCGGCAGACTTTGTCTAATCTCAGCTAAGATTTAATCTTTCCCCAAAGAACGGCGATACAGTTCAAGCTTTGCTTCATAATCCTCAGCTTCACCAAATTCCAAGAAATTAATATAGCGCGCATGTGTGCCTAACACTTTTCTAGCATGCTTAATTGGACAAAAATATTGTTCGGTTCTCGCCACAATTTCACTAATGTAAGCAATCATGCCGGTGCCATAAGCACAATAAGTGCAGTGAAATTTTTCAATGAAATTTAGGTAACTTAGATGTTGCCTATCGAAAATAACATAATCTGCGCGCCGTACTTTTTTAATACCATAAATAGGAAAGCAAGTCATTTGATAAAAAGTGATAAATAAATCGGTGATGATTAATGGAATGATCATCGCGTAAATAATAGGTCCAGTGATCAGATTTTGCGGGCGATCTGTAATCAGCCAGCGAAAAAAATTGCGCTTAAGCCGCCTATGTGTATCTTTAATAGATTGCTCAAACTCAACGCGCTTGCCTTTAATCTGGAAAAATATAGTGCTAGGCTGCTCACTAATGGCTGCACGCAAATCGTCTTCAAGCACTGTCATTTGTTGCAATAATTGCTGAATACGGTCGTTCATGGTGTTCCGATAACAATGGAAGTTCTAGAGTATTGCTAGAGGCTTTAATATACATTAATTGTATTATAAAAAGCAGCTAATTAAATCCAGTCAGCAATTTAGCAATCTGGATAGGATCGCCAGTTTGTACCACCTGCATCATTGATGGATCATTTTTATGTAACTCTGCCTCGCCATCTAATTGATCGGTTACCCAACCTGCAACTATCGAAATGATAGTTGCTACAAGCATGACAATGATGGTACGCGAGCGTGAGGCCGTGAGATTCTGTGCATTAAAGTATAGATTCATGCCATATACTGCCGTGGAAAAGGTGATGGTTGATATTAAAAAATTGAGCATATTAAATTATGTTCCGCAATATGTTTTATAAGGCGTGTTGGATGGAGTCGCTGGAATAAGATAATCTGCGTACTTAGGATTATTATTAAACGGCTTAGATAATGCTTCTAGCAGTTTTTCTAATACGCTAAAATCACCTGCTTCCGCAGCGCTTAATGCTAATTCTACCTGATGATTACGTGGAATGATTGCTGGGCTAGTTGTGAGCATTAAGCGTTTTGCAGATTCTAAATTCTGGTCCTGAATAAGCAATCTTTTACGCCACAGACTATGCCAAACTATGAAATCTGGAAAGTCTAACATGGGTGTTTTTATGTTTGCTTCTGTGCCTAGTGCGCGAAAGGTATTAGTATAGTCTAAGTCATATTTTTCCATACAGTTGAGTAGGCCATCAATGAGTAAGGCGTCATCAGCGTCTTCCGTATACAAGCCTAACTTGGCACGCATACCCGTTAGCCAATATTGCCGGAATTTTTCTGAAAAAGTCTGCAGTGCTGTCTGAGCGATGTTGATGGCTGACGTTTGATCGGGGTGCAAAAGCGGCAGTAATGTTTCGGCAAATCGCACTAAATTCCATTCTGCAATTGGCGCTTGATTGCCAAAAGCGTAGCGGCCTTGCTGATCAATTGAGCTGAAAACCGTCGCAGGGTCGTAGCTATCCATAAAGGCACAAGGTCCATAGTCTATGGTTTCACCGCAAATAGACATATTGTCAGTATTCATCACGCCATGAATGAAACCAATATGCATCCACCTAGCAATTAATTTTGCCTGACGATCAATCACAAGCTCTAGAAATGTTAGATATTTATTAGCGGCAGCTTGTCCCGATGACATTCCAGATAGCTGATTTGAAAAGTGACGATTTAAGGTGTAATCAGCCAGCGCTCTAAGTGCGGCTGAATCGTCGTCTATAGACGCGGCAAATTGAAAGGTGCCAACACGAATGTGACTGGCGGCGACGCGCGTTAAAATCGCTCCCTGCAGCACACTGGTGCGATACACCGGTTCGCCAGTTGTTACTACCGCAAGGCTGCGTGTCGTGGGCACGCCTAGCGCATGCATCGCCTCACTGATAATGTATTCTCTTAGCATAGCTCCAAGCGCTGCACGACCATCGCCGCGACGCGAATAGGCTGTTTCACCAGCGCCTTTAAGTTGAATGTCAAAGCGCACTCCGCTAGGTGTGATGTGTTCGCCTAGCAATATTGCACGGCCATCGCCTAGCATGTTGAAGTGACCAAATTGATGGCCGGCATAGGCCTGAGCAAGTGGTTCTGCACCTTCAGGGAGCTGGTTTCCTGAAAATACTTCCGTCCCTAATAAATCTTGGCTTCCAGTAAAAACAACGTTTTCACTGTCGGTCAAGTGTGCCTCAACATTTAAGCCCAGCGATGTTGCCAATGTATGGTTAAAAATCACCATACTGGGTGCGCTAACTGGTGTAGGTTTCTGCTTGGTAAAAAAGGCTGAGGGTAGTTGTGTGTAGCTATTATCAAACTTCCAGCCAGTTGAAAATGTGATGTTTTCTTTTGAATTTTTCAATTAATATAATCCTTACTGATTTAGTAGGATATTAACTTTTCATCACGAAAAAGAGAAGCTTTTATCTCAATGAAATCATAGGTCTTAATATATATGGTCATCTTATGCTATATTAATGACGTTTTGTAATTCGTACGAATAATGCGTTATTTAATGCAGCATTAAATGCATAATCGAGTGAAAGATTATTTAAGTTTGTTTCAATATTTAGTAGGCACTTTTAAAAGGTAAGGTTTTTATGTTAGATAGTATCCGTTCCGTAGCACAAGGTTGGGTTGGTAAGGCTTTATTGGCATTAATTACCATTCCATTTGCATTATTTGGTATTGATTCCTACTTAAATAGTGCTGGGCATAATATCGCTGTCGCTGAAGTTAATGGCAATAGTATTTCTGTTCAAGAATATTCAAATGCATTAAAAAATATGCGTGATCGTTTGTTATCTGAGGGTAAAGCAGATCAAGCGCAACTAGATAGCCCTGAAGTTAAATCGATTGTGTTGAATCAGTTAATTGATAGACAATTATTGAATAACGAGATTAAGCAGGCTAAATATGCAATTAGCGATGTGCAATTATCAACTTATGTGACTGGTATGCCTGAGTTTCAGAAAGATGGTAAATTTTCACAAGAAATGTACGATCAAACTTTACAGCAAAATCATATTTCTCCATCAAGATTTGAAGCTGGCATGCGCGCAGACTTATTAGCACAACAAGCACAAGATGGTATTACTAAGCTTGGTTTTATTTCAAATGCACAAACAGATAATGCTTATAAAGTGATGAATCAGCAACGCCAAGTAACGGTATCTGAGATTAAAACAAAAGACTTTTTAGATCAGGTGAAAATTGAGCCTGCACAGGTCAAAGCCTATTATGAGTTGCACAAAAATAAATTAATTAATCCTGAACAAGTGAAAATTGAGTTTTTGTTGTTGTCAGCAAACAATATGATTACCGGTATGAGTGTTACTGATGATGAAGTCAAAAAGTATTATGATGAAAATTCAGCTAAATTTAAGGGTAACGAGCAAAGAGCTGCCAGCCATATTTTAATAGGCTTTGGTGTTAGCGCTAGCCCAGAAGCAAAGCAGGCGGCTAAAGCCAAAGCTGAAGGAATCTTAGCTGAAATTAAGAAAAATCCAAAAAGCTTTGAAGCTTTAGCGGTTAAAAATTCACAGGATCCAGGCTCTGCAGTTAAAGGTGGCGATTTAGGTAGCTTTGGTCGTGGTGCTATGGTTAAACCATTTGAAGATGCCGCTTTTAGCATGAAGTTAAATGAAGTGAGCGGTTTGGTTGAGTCTGAGTTTGGTTACCATATCATTAAAGTCACTGGCATTACTGGCGGTAGCGCTGATTTCAATACATTAAAACCGCAAATTAAAGGTGATTTAATGTTTAAGAAAGCGCAAGAAGAGTTTGCTAAAAAAGCTGAAGGCTTTAGTAATATGGTGTATGAGCAATCGAATAGCTTACAACCTGCCGCCAAAGCCTATGGTGGTCAAGTACAGCAATCAGATTGGATGACGCGTGAGTCTGGCGCTAAGTTCTTTAAAAATAACGATAAAATCATGAGTCTTGTTTTTTCGAACGAGGTGCTTAAAGATCATCGAAATACCGAAGCAGTTGAAATTTCACCTAATAATATGGTGTCAGCACGTTTGCTTGACTATAAAGCGGCGGCGCCAAAAAGTTTTGATGAAGTTAAGTCTGGAATTGAAGCCGTACTCAAACTAGAAGCGGCAGCTAAAATGGCGTCTGCTAAAGGTGAAGCTGCTTTAAAAGATTTACGTGCTGGCAAAAATGTTGCTACTGTGGAGTGGATCCCTGAAGTGACTGTTGATCGTAAGAATGCGCAGGGTTTAACAGAAGTTGCAATGAACCAAGTGTTTAAAACTAATGTGAATAAATTGCCGGCTTATTCAGGCGTTGCTGATAGCAAGCAAGGTTACTTGCTAGTTAAGGTGGTTAAAGTCATTGCTTTAGCGCCTACTGATGATAATGCAAAAAAAGTAGCTAAAACTGAGCTTAATAGTGCATTAATGAGTGAGTATCTTTCAGCTTATAAACAATCGTTACGCGATAAAGCCAAAGTTAAAGTGAATGATAAAGTTTTATTGGGTAGTAACGCGAACAATCAGTAATGCTTAAATAGTACGGATTCCAATAATACTCGCATCATAAAAAAGGCACCCAAATTTGGGTGCCTTTTTTACATCTGACTGATTACTTTCTAAATCAACTTAATCTATCACACCAGCCGCAGTAATGTTCATTCCGCCATCTACATAAGTAATTTCACCAGTAATGCCAGAGGCTAAATCACTGCATAAAAATGCAGCAGCATTTCCTACTTCTTCTATGGTTACATTGCGACGTAAGGCAGCATGTTTTTCATTGAAACCAATCATTTTATCGAAATCAGCAATACCTGAAGCTGCCAGTGTTTTAATTGGACCGGCAGAAACTGCATTCACGCGTATGCCTTTTGGGCCTAAGCTTTGTGCCATATAGCGTACATTGGCTTCTAGGCTGGCTTTAGCTAAACCCATTACATTGTAGTTAGGCATGGTGCGTTCTGCGCCTAAATAACTTAATGTTAGTAAGCTACCGTTACGGCCTAACATCATTGGTAAAGCTGCTTTGGCTAGAGCAGCAAAGCTGTATGAGCTAATGTCGTGGGCAATGCGGAAATTTTCACGCGTTACTTTTTCAAGGTAATCGCCATCAAGTGCATCTTTCGGTACGAATGCAACTGAATGCACGATAGAGTCTATGCCATCCCAATGTTTTGCAATGGCTGGAAATAGTGCGTCAATTAAGCTGTCCTCGGCTACATCACAATGAAATAGTAGCGTTGAATCAAAATCAGCGGCTAATTTTGCTACGCGATCTTGGTGCTTTTCCATTTGGTAAGTGAAAGCAAGTTCTGCACCTTCACGCTTCATGGCTGCTGCAATGCCGTAAGCAATTGAACGGTTGCTTAATAAACCCGTAATTAATATTTTTTTACCTGCTAAAAATCCCATGACATTATTCCTATCTATCTTTTAAATCTTGATTATCAAGTTTAAACAATTAGTTTTAAATACTAGTTCTTTTAAATCTAGTGTTGACTAGTTCTTGGGTTATACGCATCACGTAAACCGTCTCCAAGTAGATTATACCCTAACACGGTAATTAGGATGGCAAGGCCGGGAAAGAGTGATAACCACCAGGCAAATTGAATGTACTCTTTGCCATCGGTAAGGATGTTGCCCCATGAAGCTTGTGGCGCTTGCACGCCCAAGCCTAGAAAGCTTAAGCCTGATTCCACCAGCACTGCGCTGGCAATGCCTAGTATTGAACTCACAATAATGGGTGTTAAGCTATTAGGCAGTAAGTGTTTAAAAATAAGTCTAGCGTCTTTTGCGCCTAATGCTTGGGCTGCCAATACAAATTCTCGATTACGTAAGCTTAAAAACTCAGCGCGGACTAATCTTGTTACACCCATCCACGAGGTTAGGCCTATCACAATCATAATGTTCCAGATAGAAGGCGTTAAAAATGCAATTACGGCTAGAATCAAGAAGAAGGTAGGGATGGACAGCATCACATCAACGACACGCATGATGATGTTATCCACCCAGCCTCTATAAAAGCCAGCAATAGCACCAAGAACGATGCCAATGGCGGTCGCAATACCAACTGCTACAAAGCCTACCATTAAGGATATGCGTGAACCATAGAGCATACGGGTAAATACATCGCGGCCTAAGCCGTCAGTGCCCATCAAATGGTTAGCACTTGGTGATAGTAATATTGCTTTTACATTAATTGCATCGGGGTCGTAGGGTGCAATTAATGGGGCAATTAACGCCAGAAATAGTATGCCAGTAATAATGACGAAGCCAATCAATGCTAACGGCCTATGTAAGACTTTCTTCATTGCATTACTCCGCGCCTTACTCTTGGGTCTGCCCAAGCGTAAGCAAGGTCTGCTAATAAATTGCCAATTAATGTGAGTACTGAACCTATGGTTAAAATACCCATAATGACTGGAAAATCACGCATTAAAACCGCATCATAAAATAATTTACCCATACCAGGAATAGCGAAAATACTTTCAGCGATGACAGATCCGCCAATTAACCCAGGAATACTTAAGCCAAAGATTGTGATTAGCGGCAAAAGGGCATTGCGCAGCGCATGGCCATAAACCACACGATTTTCTTTTAGACCTTTAGCGCGTGCGGTAGTAATGTAATCTTGATGCAACACTTCAAGCATGCCGTTACGTACAAATAAAGAAATGCCAGCGAGGCCAGTTAGCCCTGAAATAAATACTGGCAAGACCAAATGTTTCAGGGTATCTATCGTTCGATAAAACCAAGTCAGATGTTCATGTCCCATACTTTCTAAACCTGAAATTGGTAGCCAAGCATGTTGCACGCCGGTCCAGTACATCAGCATGAGTGCTAGCCAAAAGCCAGGAATGGCAAAACCTATAAACACAAATAAAGTAATGCCACGATCAGCTAATTGGTTTTGTTTAAGCGCCGAAATGACGCCCAAAGGTAATGCGACAGCGATGATTAATATTAAACTCAAAACATTAATGAGCAGGGTGATAGGCAATGCTTCTTGGATCATGCCTAAAGTAATGTTGCCGTCTTTATCTTTAGTTTGCCAAAATACTGGGCGCTGATGTGATGCAAATGAAGTGCCAAAATCTAAGGTGGCCATACGCTTTACCCATAAGCCATATTGCACAATGACTGGTTTATCTAAGCTATATAACTCGCGTAATTTTTGTCTAGATTCTTCACTGGCTTTAGGATTGAAGCTAGCTTCACTAGTGGTGATGTCGCCGGGGGCCAAGTGCATAATGAAAAATGAAATCAGACTAATACCTATGATTAAAGGAATCATCCAAAAAAATCGTTTAAGTAAGTATTTAAGCATGGGTTTAAATGGGCTTATGTAATTGCTTAGATGGTTGCTTATGTAATTGCTTGTAAAAATAAGTCATGGCTCAATTCTCACTCATTTCTGTGCGAGCATAAGCGCTAGGAATATTCCATTCATAAGTGTTGTAACCTATGCCCGCCGGCGGTGCAGGGTCGCTAATGCCTCTTACACGCTTATGAATAGCTGATAAACCATAGCCCGCCGAGAGAAAGACGATAGGGCTGTCT
>CAIYLB010000143.1 GCA_903926935.1 uncultured Pseudomonadota bacterium | reverse complement strand
TTTTCAAAAGTCGCGGCTTGGAAAATATCTGCCGGTATTTTACTGTCATAAAAAGCAAATAACTGATGTTCATCAACCAGCACATCTTGTCTACGCGCTTTATGCTCTAACTCTTCAACTTCGGCGATCAAGCGTTCATTAGCAGTAAAAAATGCCGCCCTGGTATCAAACTCACCACTGGCCAGCGCTTCACGGATAAATATCTCGCGCGACTCTTTTGCGTTAATTGGCCCATAATGTACACGGCGCTTAGGAATAATGGTTAAGCCATAAAGTGAAACGCGCTCCCAAGCATTGACCATACCCATTTTTCTATCCCAACGCGGGTCTGAATATTGGCTATCGGTTAAGCCTTTGGCCAGTGGCTCTATCCAATCTGGCTCAATTTTCGCTACGCAACGCGCGTATAACTTGGTGGTATCGACTAGCTCAGCTGCGATCACCCATTTTGGACGTGTTTTTTTAAGCGTAGAACCGGGCGCCACATAAAAACGAATGCCACGAGCACCTGAGTAAGAATCGTTATCGCCATCTTTAAAGCCGATATTACCAAGCAATCCAGCCAACAATGCTTTGTGAATCTGCTCAAAATTAGCTTCTTTATCGTTGAGCTTAAAGTCCATTTCATCGGTAATTTGCTTAATTTGGCCGTGCAGTTCACGCCACTCTTTTAAACGCAAAAATGACAAGAAGTTGCTGTGACACTGATTCAGTAAATCTTTATTTGATTTTTTAGTGTTTAGCGCGTTGTCATAAAAGTCCCATAACTTAAGGTAGCTCATAAAGTCTGAGCCTTCACCGGCAAATTTAGCGTGCGCGTTATCAGCCGCTTCGCGTTTATCCATCGGCCTTTCGCGTGGGTCTTGCATACTCAACACACTGGCAATAATTAATATTTCTTTCAAGCAGCTTTCATGTTTGGCAGCCAAAATCATGCGTCCAACGCGCGGATCTAAAGGTAGCCTTGCCAGCTGCAAGCCGGTTTCGGTGATTTTTCTTTGGCTATCTACCGCGCCTAACTCTTGCAGTAATTGATAACCATCGGTCACTAAGCGGCTACTTGGCGCTTCAATAAAGGGAAAGTCGTTAATGTCACCCAAACGCAAAGCGGCCATGCGTAAAATAACGCTGGCAAGTGAACTGCGCAAAATCTCCGGTTCGGTAAATTCTGGGCGACCATCAAAATCTTGCTCGGAATATAGCCGCACACAAATACCATTTGAAACGCGACCACAACGACCTGCGCGTTGTTTGGCGGCGGCCTGGCTAATTTTTTCAATTTGCAATTGCTCAACTTTGGCACGCGTACTATAACGATTCATACGCGCTAAACCGGCATCAATCACATACTTAATACCAGGCACCGTGAGCGAGGTTTCTGCCACGTTGGTCGCCAGCACGATGCGGCGCGTATGATGCGGTTTAAATATTTTCTGCTGATCTTCAATGCTCAAGCGTGCAAATAATGGCAACACTTCAATATGCTTAAGCTTGGCTGAACGGCCTTGATACTTTCTTAAATGCTCGGCGGTATCGCGAATTTCACGCTCACCCGGCAAAAATACTAAAATATCGCCATCTCCTTGACGCAATAAATCATCAGCTGCATCTAAAATCGCTTCTTCAATTGCTTCTTCTTCGTCATCCTCTTCTAGCCAGCGCGCTTCTGTTTTGGCTTTTCTTGCAATACCAATACCCAAAATATTTGCAGATAAAAAGTCTGTTTCGTCATCTAAATCAAACTGTGCATTTTCAGCATCTGCGCCCTCTTTAGCCCGGAAGCCGGCTTTGCCTAATGGACGATAACGAATTTCAACTGGATAAGTACGACCAGAAACTTCAATGACCGGTGCGCCATTAAAATGTTCAGAAAATCTTGTCGCATCAATGGTAGCGGAGGTGACAATGATTTTTAAATCTGGGCGCTTTGGTAATAACTGTTTGAGGTAGCCGAGCAAAAAGTCGATGTTCAAACTGCGTTCATGAGCTTCATCAATAATAATTGTGTCGTAGGCATTTAAAAACTTATCGCCCTGCGTTTCCGCTAGCAAAATACCGTCTGTCATTAACTTGATGTAGGTTGATTCTGTGAGTTTGTCGTTAAAACGGACTTTATAACCAACCACCTCGCCCAACGGGCTTTTTAATTCTTGTGCAATGCGTGAAGCGACCGAGCGTGCGGCAATACGCCGCGGTTGCGTGTGGCCAATTAGCCCTGAAACGCCGCGACCTAGTTCCAAGCAGATTTTAGGCAACTGCGTGGTTTTACCTGAACCAGTTTCACCGCAAACAATGACCACTTGGTTGTTGGCAATAGCGGCGGAAATCTCGTCTTTTTTGCCGCTTACTGGCAATTCCAGTGGATATTCTGGTTTAGGCAAACTGGCTAAGCGCGCGGCAAATTTCTGTTGCGACGTGCGTATTTTTTGCGTAATTTCGTTGATTAATCGCTGTGTTTTTGCCTGCGATTTATCGTCCTTTAGCTTTTGGCCATCGCCCACTTCTCTAAATTTACGACGCAGCACAAAGCGATCAGCCAACATGCAGCTTTGCAAAGCTGATTCTAGTGTGGCATACGTTAAGGTAATCGGTTTAGGGTTTACAGACTGATTTATAGGCTGGCTTGCAGGGTGAGTTACATTCATATTTTTGTATTTTAACATGTTGCCAGCTCTGCTTTGCGCGCTAATAAATCATACCGATCATTTAGTCGGCAAAAACTTGCTGCCACAATGCTTTTACCGCCAACATGTGTGTTTTAACAGTGTCCAACGGCACTCTTAAATGTGCTGCACCTTGTAGTTTAAGCACGTGCTGCGTATGCCGATAATCGCGATAGGCCAACACGACATTTTCAGCTAATTGTTGATCGATTATTTGCAGTGACGCCAGCAATTTTAACAAGCCGATATTACCGATATTATGGGTCAATTGCGGATATTGTTTGGCGTAGGCTAACACCAAATATTGCACTAAAAATTCTACGTCTATAATGCCGCCTATGCTGTGCTTAATATCAAAAATATCCGCGGCAATATGCAGCGTTGCGCGCATTCTTTCACGCATGCTTTGTACTTCTAATTTAAGCTTGGCTTTTTCGCGCGCTTGGGTGATAACCTCAATACGAATCTTATCGAAGGCCGCGCCTATGCTAGTATCACCCGCCACAAAGCGGGCACGAGTAATGGCTTGATGCTCCCAGACCCAGGCTTTATTCAGTTGATAATCTCTAAAAGCGGTAACGCTACTGACCAGTAATCCACTATTGCCATCTGGGCGCAATTGCAGATCAGTTTCATAAAGCAAACCGGCTGAAGTTAAGCTGTTAAACCAGTTATTAATACGCTGCGCAAAACGCGCATACACTTCACCAGCCTCGGGCGCGTCATCATCATAAAGAAAAATAATATCTAAATCTGAGGCGTAGCCTAGTTCTTTTCCGCCTAGCTTGCCATAGCCAATCACGGCAAATTTAGGCACATCAAGATGCTTGCCACGCACGTTCTTCCAAACAAAGACTAGGCTTACACTTAAAATTAAATCAGCTAACGCGCTTAAATAGTCTGATAGTTTTTCCGGGCTTAACTCTCCGTTGATATCCTGTGCGGCAAATCTAAAGATATTGGCGTGCTTAAAATGCCGCATCAAATCCATTTGCCGCTCAATGTCACCATCCGCTTCATTTAATCGTTGCACAAGCTCTGCGCCTAGCAACACAAAATCCGGCTCAGAATATAAAGTACGTGCGTCTAATAACTCGTCTAATAATATGGGATGCTGCACTAAATAATTACTTAACCACGGACTACTGCTACACAATTTAACCAGCAAGTTCATGGCTTGGGCGTGTTCAGCCAGCAAGGCTAAATAACTGGCGCGACGGCAAATACTTTCTAGCAAGTCAGTGACGCGCATCAAGCTGATGTCAGCATTGGGCATGGTGGCGGCTTGCGAAATAGCCAGCGGCATTAAGGCATCAAAACGTAATCGGCTGACTTCTGGCAACTGCAAATAACGGCTACCTTGATGCAAACTATTTAAACGGCGCAAGGTTTCTGGCGCTTCGGCAAAGCCTAATGTTTGCAAAGCTAATGTTGCCTCTTGCTCAACCAAGGCGCCATTCCAGATGGATTTTTCAAGGTCTAAGGCTTCGTGACTGGTGTTCGCATCACTGAAAGTCGCATCAAAATGTTGTTGCACTTGCTGACGATAATGATTTAATTGGGCTAAAAACTCCTGCCAGCCATAAGCTTCAACTTGGCCAAAGTTCATAGCCTTTGCAATGCGTGCTTTGGCTTCGTCTGATTTTGGTAATTCTTGTGTTTGCGCATCTTCTAAATACATTAATCTATGTTCTAAGTTTCTTAAAAAAATATAAGCTTCTGTCAGCTCAGAGACGGTTTTTTCTGGCAACAAGCCTTTAGTTTTAAGTAAATCAAGCACGGCTAAGGTTGGTTTTATTTGCAAACTTACATCTTGGCCGCCGCGTATTAACTGAAATACTTGGGCAATAAATTCGATCTCACGAATACCGCCACGACCAAGTTTAATATTGTCGTGCATGCCTTTGCTATTTACATCGCGCTGAATTTGGATTTTTAAATCACGCATACTGGCGAAAGCACCAAAATCTAAATATTTACGAAATACAAAGGGTTTTAATAAATGAGAAACTTGCTTGCCGCCCGTGACTTCATGGCCTTTAATCCAAGCATAACGTTCCCATTCACGACCGTTATTTTGTTAGTAATCTTCCCGCGCGTCTAAATTAGAAACCAACGCGCCTTCACTACCAAATGGCCGCAAACGCATATCGACTCTAAACACACAACCATCTTCAGTAATTTCATC
>CAIYLB010000142.1 GCA_903926935.1 uncultured Pseudomonadota bacterium | reverse complement strand
GGATTATTTACGGTAGCTTGTAGTAAGCAAGAGGAGTCTGCGCCGGTAGATGCATCATCTGCAGTGGTTGCGCCTGATGCTGGTTCTGCCGTTGTAGCGCCAATTGCCGAGCCACTCGCAACAGGTGGAGGCTACGAGCCTACCGCTGAGGAGCGCGTGCCAGGTATTACGCTAGATCCAGCCACGCCTGCAACCGAAGCCGCACCAGCTAAGTAATTTGATAGAATTAAGCTGTAAAGTGAAAAGCACGCTTGTAGCGTGTTTTTTTGCTTAAGACTAATTAATTGTGACGCTGAGAATTAGGTTATCTATTTATTTATAAAGAACTTTTTAAAATTTTAAGCTGGTAATAGTTAATTCACATTGCTCCAGCTAAGTGGGTCAAAAGGGCGGCTTAATAGACGTAACTCATAATAAAGACCGTTACTTACATTGCCGCCACTATTACCCACGGCGGCAATCACATCACCAGCTTTTACCGTTTCACCCACAGGTTTTAATAAAGCTTGATTATTGCCATACAAGCTCATATAGCCATCGCCATGATCAATAATAATCAAATTACCAAAGCCTCGCAGCCAATCGGCAAATACGATGCGACCATTTGCTACAGATTTTACTTCTGCACCTTCGTTGGCTTTAATAAATAAACCTTTCCAAGAAATACCACTATCTTCACGATTAGCACCAAAGCGGTTGGTCACGTCACCGCGCACGGGCAACCTTAATTTGCCTTTAAGCGCGGTAAAATTTGTCCCCGAGAACTCATTGCTGGGTGTGGTGTTATTGGAAATGCTGTTATTAGCCGTCACTATTTCTTTAGCTGGTTTATTGCTTTCATCAATGTCAGCGCTATCCGTTTTGTTTGAGTGGTTAGTGCTCTGCGATGCCTGCCTGTTTGCAGTACGTTTAGGTTTGGCTGGAATAATTCTAGCTAAACGTTCAACTAATTCGGACAGTCTTTTTTCGTCACGGCTTAATTTTTTTATTTCGCCGCGTTGTGCCGTAATTTGTTTTGATAGCGTTTGAACTACTTTGGATTTAGCCTGTTTTTGACTTTGTAAAATGCGCTGCTCATCCATTTGTTTTTGTTTGAGTTCAGCCACTTCTTTAAGTGCGTTAGCGGTTTGCTCGTTGAGTATGCTGATTTTATTTAAGTTGCCCTGCATTTTCTTAATCAAAGCTGCACGGGCGCTGGCTATGTAGGCGTAATAATGCACGTCTCTAGCGATTCCACTAGGATGCGCACTTTGTAAAATCATTTGTGCATAGCTTTGTTGGCCATGAATATATTGCTGATATAGCTGACTACTTAGTAATCTTTGCTGTTGCGATAGCGCTTGATTGGTTGCTTTTGAATCAGATTCCAATTGTGTGAGCGTATTTTTATTTTGTTGTTGCTGAAAGTTAATTTCGTATAATTTTTTATTCGAGGCGCTAATCGCTACTTCACTTTCTTTTAAAGCATCTGTAGCATCTTTATGCGCTTCTTGTGAGTTGCCTAACTCTCTTTTTAGTGATTCCAACCGTTGCTGCACATCACTTAAGGCTTGATTAGGCTGTTCTGATTTTTTTGCAGCTAGGGCAAATAAACCATGGCTTAGCAATGAAAGCATTAACGCTAGGCAATAAACTAGGCGATAGTAATGAAAGTGATTTAATGATTTATACACAAGAGGTTAGATTCTAGATATTAAATTCAATAGGTTAAATAAGTTGGTTAGATTCAATTTAGCGGATTCTGTGAAATAAATAATATTTAATTTTTTACCATAGAATGATAAGTTAATCGTTAAAACTAATTAAACTTTTGCCGGTCATTTCAGTCGGTTGAGTAAGCCCCATTATATTTAGTAATGTGGGTGCTAAATCAGATAAAGCACCATTCTCAGCCAATTTAGCCTCACGGCCTATGTAAATGAGCGGCACTTTATTGGTGGTATGTTGGGTGTGCGGTTGGTTGTTAATTTTATCGAACATCACTTCGGCGTTGCCGTGGTCTGCGGTAATAATCACTTCTCCGCCTATGCTTTGCATGGTTTTTACTACGCGCCCGACACAAGTATCTAAGGTTTCAATGGCTTTAATCGCTGCTGGCAAACTGCCAGTATGTCCTACCATGTCGCCATTAGCATAATTGCATACAATGGCATTGTATTGGCGGCTTAATATGGCTTCTTCCAATTTTTCTGTGAGTTCAAAGGCGCTCATTTCAGGTTGTAAATCATAAGTAGCCACTGGTGGTGACGGCACTAAAATTCGATCTTCGCCAGCAAATGCCGATTCTTCACCACCGTTGAAAAAGAATGTTACATGCGGATATTTTTCGGTTTCAGCAATGCGTAATTGTGTCAGGCCTAAGTTGGATAGATATTCACCAAAGGTATTTTTAATCGCAGATGGTGGAAAAATTACCGTAGCTTTGGTTTCTTTTTTATCGAACATAGTTAGCGTAAAGTAGCCAGCAAGTTTGGGCACATGACGGCGATGAAAACCATCAAACTCATCGCTCAATATTGCGTGGGTTAATTGGCGCGCACGATCAGACCTAAAGTTCATATACACTACTAAGTCGCCATCTTCCAGATGAATCGGCTCCTCATCAGCTTCACGTATTGCTGTAGTTTTAACAAATTCATCATTCTCGCCACGCGCATAGGCGGCTTGTAGGCCTTCAGCAGCGCTTGCGTAAGTATATTCACCCAATCCTTCGGTAATTAAGGCGTAGGCAGCTTCCACTCGCGGCCAGCGTTTATCTCTATCCATGCTATAAAATCTACCATTGATGGAGATTATTTTACCTACACCTAATGTTTTTATTTTAGCCTCTAGTGCTGTTAAATACGGCCCAGCGCTGATAGGCGGTGTATCACGGCCATCTAAAAAAGCATGTACGTATATTTTGGTTAAGCCTAATTTAGCGGCCATTTCTAACATGGCGTGAATGTGGTCTTGATGGCTGTGTACGCCACCATCTGAAAGCAGGCCAAAGATGTGTAAGGCTTTATTGCTGTTTTTAATGCCTAATAACGCTGCCTTTAGTTCGGAGTGCTCAAAAAACTCGCCAGTGGCAATACTATTATTAATGCGTTCTAAATCTTGAAACACTATGCGACCAGCGCCTATATTGAGATGCCCAACCTCAGAGTTACCCATTTGCCCATCGGGTAAGCCCACATAATGCTCAGAAGCGTTAATGAGTGTGTGAGGATGCGTGTTCCACAGTGCATCAATGTTAGGCTTTCGTGCTTGCACGATGGCGTTGTCTGCACTTTCTTCACGATAGCCAAAGCCATCTAAAATCAATAAACAAATTGGGGTAAGATTGCTGCCGGCCATAATATTTTGCTTTAATATTGTTAAAGTAATATCGCCATTTTAGCTTATTTACACGTAAAATTAGCTTATAAGTTTTGTATTAAGTTTCAGCGCATAGATGCCATGTTAAGTCGCTTGGAATTTAAGCCTGCTTGCATTTAAGTAAGTTAAAATTTGAGAGGAATTGTGTGGAATTTTTTAAAAGTAATATTTTATTAATCGGTTTGGCGCTAGGTTCAGGCTTTATGTTGTTATTACCATTGTTTAAAAAAAGTGCTGGCGGTGTGCCTAATCTAAACGCAGCAGAAGCTGTGACTTTAATTAATCGTTCGAATGCCTTGCTGTTAGATGTGCGCGAGGATGCTGAGTTTGCAAGTGGTCATATTGCTGAAGCAATGCATATTCCTTTAGCTGACTTGCCAGCACGTATCGGCGAGCTTAAAAAATATCAACATAAAACCATTCTGGTTAACTGTCAGCGTGGAATGCGCTCTGCTAAAGCTTGCGATATTTTGCGTAAAGCTGAATTTACGCAGCTAAATAATTTACATGGTGGCTTAAATGCATGGATTGAAGCTAAATTGCCTATAGTCACTAATGCTAAGGCGACTAGTGTAGCAGTAAAAAAAGTGTCAGCAGCTAAGAGAGTGGCTAAATCCGACGTCGCAGAAGTTGCTGTAGAAACGAGCGCAGAGTCAGTCCCAGAAAAAGGAGCCGTGTAATGGCAACCGTCACAATGTATACCTCGGCAGTTTGCCCTTATTGCATGAATGCTGAGCGCTTGCTTGCGAGTAAGGGTGTGACAGAAATTAATAAAATTCGCATTGATTTACAGCCTGAATTACGTGATGAAATGATGCAAAGAACTGGTAGGCGTACTGTGCCGCAAATTTATATCGACAGTCAGCATATTGGTGGCTTTGACGATTTACGAGCACTAGACTTGGCGGGCGGATTAGACCCATTACTAGCCGCTTAATTTCTGCTAAAATGCCGAATTGGTCTACTAAAATAAAGCTGGTTCAGCTAAAACGATAGATTTAATTAACCCCTTACTTTAAGTTGTAATTTAAAAAAAGAAAGATATAGAAAAATCATGGCAAACGAAGATAACAAAGAAGTAGATCAACAAGAGCAAGCACAGCAAGCTGGTTTTAGTATTGAAAAAATTTACGTGAAAGATGCTTCATTAGAAATTCCGCATGCGCCACAGATTTTTACTGATCGTACACAACCACAAATTAGTATTGAATTAGGCAATTTTGCTCAAATGCTAGAAGACGGCGTTTTTGAAGTAGCAATTAAAGTGACTGTAACCTCAAAAATTGAAGATAAAACGGTATTTTTGGTAGAAGTAACGCAAGCGGGTATTTTCCAGATTCGTAACGTTCCTGAAGAAAATATTGAGATGATTGTTGGCATTACTTGCCCAAATATTCTGTTCCCTTATGCACGCGAAACAGTTTCCGACTTAGTGGTGCGTGCTGGTTTCCAACCGGTATTGTTAAATCCTATTAATTTTGAAGCGCTATTTGCACAACAAAAACAGCAACAAGCAGAAGCTGCAGACGCTATTGCAAAACATTAATTTTTTAAATAATTAATGTATCAATCTATTAAAAAGTCTTTAGTTGGCAGTTTGATTCTAGCGTTGTTGCCACTTTCGGCAGTTGCGCTAGAGTATCGCTCTGTAGCTGTTCCAAAAGCTATCCTCTACGATGCGCCTTCTAGTTTCGCTAAAAAAACTCTATTGCTCAGCCAATATTATCCAGTAGAGATTATTGTTAATTTGGATGACTGGGTTAAAGTGCGAGATGCGCAGGGCAGTATTAGTTGGGTAGAAGCAAAGCAACTTTCAAGCATGCGCACGGTAATGGTCAATATTAATCATGCGGAAATTAGGCAATCAGCGCTAGCTAGCTCTGCGCTAATTGCTACATTAGATAAAGCGGTAGTGTTAGAAGTGGTCGATTTAAAGCTAAATAATGGCTGGCTTAAAGTTAAGCATCGTGATGGTATTGTTGGCTATATTTTAATTTCATCTACTTGGGGTTTCGAATAGATGCGGTTTCGAATAAATGGGATTTCGAGTAAATGGGATTTCGAGTAAATGCGGAGTTTAATTAAATGGCAAAAATAGCCGTCCTTGGCGCTGGAGCTTGGGGCACAGCGCTTGCCATGAATATTAGCCAACGTCACCAAGTGTCGTTATGGGCACGTAATGCTGGCCACGTTTCTGGTATGCGTAAAGCGCGCGCTAATCCCTTGTATTTAGGCGACTTCAAATTTAACGATAATCTGCAGGTTGAGGATAATTTGCAAACGGCGCTTAGCGGCGCTGATTTAATTTTATCGGTAGTGCCTACCGCTGGCTTTCGAGCGATTCTCAAAGACATTAAAGCGCTGGCTTGCACGGCCCCGATTATTTGGGCAAATAAAGGTTTAGAGCCAAAATCAGCCAAATTGCCATATGAAGTAGCCTTAGAAGAGTTGGGTGACCCTGAAGTTACAGGCCAGCATTGGGGCGCACTTTCTGGCCCTAGTTTTGCCGCAGAATTGGTCCGTGGGCTGCCTACTGCGGTAACTTTGGCCGCGGCAGATGAAGCATTTTCAAGCGAAGCCGCCTTGCTTTTACATGGCGAAAATTTACGTGTGTATCATACTACCGATGTGATTGGTGTTTCAGTCGGCGGTGCGGTTAAAAATGTGATGGCCATTGCCGCCGGCATTAGTGACGGCATGGGTTTTGGCAATAATGCTAGAGCTGCCATGATTACCCGTGGATTGGCTGAAATGACGCGTTTTGGTGTTGCGCTGGGTGCGTCGCCAGAAACTTTTATGGGTTTGGCAGGTGCGGGTGATTTGATTTTAACTTGTACCGGACAATATTCTAGGAATAGAGAAGTGGGCTTGCAATTAGCTAGTGGAAAGTCTCTGGCTGATATTCTGCAAGGTTTAGGTCACGTGGCAGAGGGCGTGAACACAACGGCAGAGGTTATGCGCCTTGCTAATGCGATGCATGTGGATATGCCAATTACTTTTCAGGTCGATCAAGTACTGTCACATGGTAAAAGTGCTCAAGATGCAGTAATGGATTTATTAGGTCGCGAGCAAAAGGCAGAAGGGTTTTAACGCTGAGCATAAATACCGTATAGTCACGATAGTTTTTATGTGTAGATTTATCCTTCCGCTAAAAAATATGCGCTTACACTCCAGCCACAAAGTCAATTTGTCGCCACGCTTCATAAAGCAAAACAGCAGCAGAATTAGACAAATTCAAACTGCGACTATTTTCCAGCATGGGCAGGCGCAGTCTATGCTCGGCAGTAAATCCAGACCTTATATCTTCAGGTAGGCCACGAGTTTCAGGGCCAAATACAAAAACATCACCTGCTAAAAATTGAATGTCACTATGTCTGGTACTGCCTTTTGTGGTGATGGCGAACATGCGTTTCCCGGTAAGTGCGGCTTTGCAGTCCGCCCAGTTTTCATGAACTTTTAAGCTGGCATATTCGTGATAATCTAGTCCTGCGCGTTTGAGCTGTTTATCTTCTAGATTAAACCCTAGCGGCTTGACCAGATGTAAGTCTGCGCCAGTATTAGCGCACAGTCTAATGATGTTGCCAGTATTCGGCGGTATTTCAGGTTCGAATAATACGATAGTAAACATAAAGGCTTCTACGTCAGATTGGGTGATTTAGATATTTAGTCATGAAGCTTCGCTAAGGTTCTAGCAATAACCCAGCATTCTACATGTGCTGCGCCAGCTTCTTTCAATGTTTTTGCCAATTCATTCAGGCTGGCACCGCTGGTCATCACATCGTCTATTATTGCGATATTTTTACCATACAGTTTTTGCTGGCAATTGAACACGCCTCGGATGTTTTTAATGCGCTCTTTAAGCGGCAAGCTCGCCTGTGGCGGCGTATATCTCACGCGTTGGCATGTGTTGTAATCCAAGCTAATTTTTGTGTTTTTGCTAATGATACGGGCTAATTCTAGCGCTTGATTAAAACCGCGTATTTTTAATCTGGCACTATGCATAGGCATAGGAATGATTAAGTCGATCTTATGACTAAGTGTGTCAGCTATAGGTTTGTGTGTGTGCAACAAGCTTGCAAACGCGTTGGCTAATGGCAGCATATTTTTATATTTATAATGTTGTATCAAGCTATCAAGCGGGAATTCGTAAGTAAATAAGCTATAAGTCGCGTCAAAGTGCGGCGGCAAATTTAAGCAACTGCCGCAGATCAACCCATTAGAAAGCAAGCCACATTGCGGGCATTGCGGTGCGCTATGGTAGGGTAGGTCGCTAAGGCATGGGTTGCAGAGCCCAAGTTCACCAGCATTATGTGCTGCACATAGCAGACAATATTGCTTGAAAAATGGCTTTAATAAGCTACCTATTAAGATTTGCTTAAATTTTAAGCTAATGTTCAAAATTTGCGGTATGTTTCATTGACAAGGTATAATCCTTATATAAATCAAGTTAATACCTGCGCGACAATAACTGAATCAACGCGCAAGCGAATATAGCTACTATAAAGGAACTGCACATGCTTGAAACCGCAACACAATCGATTATTAATACTGACAATCTTAAAGCCAGCTTAACCCATTCCCATGCTGAATCAAACACAGTAAACCGCTGGAGTGTGGAGCAGATTGTCGCATTATTTGAGCTGCCTTTCAGTGATTTAATGTATCAGGCGCAAACTGTGCATAGAGCTAATTTTAATCCTAATGCGGTACAAGTCAGCACTTTGTTATCGATAAAAACAGGTGGTTGTTCAGAAGATTGTGGTTATTGTCCCCAAGCTGCGCGCTATCACACTGAGGTTGAAAGCGAGCCATTGATGAAGTTAGATGAAGTAATCGCCGCTGCGCAAGAAGCCAAAGACAATGGGGCTAGCCGTTTCTGTATGGGTGCGGCTTGGCGTGGTCCAAAACAACGCGATTTAGAGCCAGTGCTAAAAATGATTGCCGAAGTTAAGGCGATGGGTTTAGAAACGTGTGCGACTTTGGGCATGCTAAAAGAAGGTCAAGCTGAGCAGCTAAAAGATGCGGGTTTAGATTATTACAATCATAACTTAGATACCGCACCAGAATTTTATGGCGAAGTCATTACCACTCGTACTTATCAAGATCGCCTAGATACGCTAGACCGTGTACGCAGTGTTGATATTAATGTCTGCAGTGGTGGCATTATTGGTATGGGCGAGTCGCGTAATCAGCGTGCTGGTTTGTTGGCGCAGTTGGCGAACATGGAGCGTCCGCCAGAAAGTGTGCCAATTAATTTGCTCACGCAGGTTGAAGGTACGCCTCTACACGGCACTGAGGAATTAGATCCATTTGAATTTGTACGTACAATTGCGGCGGCACGTATTACCATGCCTAATAGCTTTGTTCGCTTGTCTGCAGGACGCCAAAGCATGAGTGAAGGCATACAGGCTATGTGCTTCTTAGCGGGTGCAAACAGTATTTTTTACGGTGAAAAGTTACTCACTACGGCTAATCCTGAGGCCTCAACTGACAAAAATCTTTTTGCTAGATTGGGTATTAATAAAGCCTAGAATTTCAACAAAGTAAGTCGCTAGATTCCAACTTCCGTCGGAATGACCATTTTATTTAAATTGAATGATAGATGCTAAATAGCCTAAAACTAGAACTAGAAAAACGTAAAGTCGATGGCTTGCTGCGTCAGCGTCGGCTTTTAGATTCGCCGCAAGCCGAGCATATTGTGGCTAATAATCAGCGTTTTTTATCGTTTTGCAGTAACGATTATTTAGGCCTCGCCAATCACCCAACATTAATCGCCGCCATGCAACAAGCCGCTGGAGATTCTGGTGTCGGCAGTGGTGCCTCCAACTTAATCACCGGCCATCATCGCCACCATGATAATTTAGAGAAAAAACTCGCAAAGTTTGTTAAGTTACCTGCCGCGCTGTTATTCTCTACCGGTTATATGGCTAATATCGGCGTGCTAGGTGCGCTGATGGGCCGTAATGATGCAATTTTTGCCGATAAACTTAATCATGCCTGCTTAAACGATGGCGCTTATTTTTCATTGGCAGAATTCAATCGTTTTCCACATAACGATGTTGCTGCGCTTGAAGTTTTGCTTAAATCCAGCAATGCAAAACATAAAATGATTGCGGTTGATGCGGTGTTTAGCATGGACGGTGATATTGCACCCTTGACCGAATATCTTGCCTTGTGCGAAAAATATGATGCATATTTATACGTGGACGATGCTCATGGTTTTGGCGTACTCGGCGAGCATGGTGAAGGTTCGCTAAATCACTGTAACTTAGAATCGCCACGTATTATTATGATGGCAACGCTAGGGAAAGCGGCTGGTGTTGCAGGCGCTTTTGTTGCGGGCGAGCAGGTGGTCATTGACTATTTAATTCAAGCCGCCAAAAGTTATGTGTATTCAACACCCGCGCCACCAGCCTTGTCAGCCACGCTCTCGGCATCGGTTAGTTTAATCGAGCAGGGCGATGATTTGCGTACCCATTTACATATGCTGATTGCTTACTTAAAAGATAATCTGCTCTGTAAAAAATGGCAGTTAATGCCTTCTGAAACTAGCGTTCAGCCCTTAGTCGTTGGCGGTAATCTAGAAGCATTAGCCTTGAGTGAGTACCTGCAAACTTTAGGTATTTTGGTGCCAGCTATTAGGCCGCCAACGGTACCAGTCAATACCGCTAGGCTACGCATCTCACTTTCAGCCGCACATTCTTTAGAGGATGTAAAAGCGCTTATTGATGCTATTCACCAAGCCGAGGCAGAGTTATGAATATCACACCAGCTAATATCCATATTGAAATCACCGGCAAAGGCCCAAACTTAGTTTTACTGCATGGCTGGGCGATGAATGGTGCCGTATGGCAACCGCTGGTACGTAGCCTGAGCAAGCGATTTACCCTGCATATTGTCGACATTCCCGGCATGGGCTTAAGTCGTCCGATTGAGCCTTACAATTTGCACGCTATCGCTGAAAAAATCGCAGAAATGTTGCCGGCGAATGCCGATATTCTTGGCTGGTCTTGGGGTGGGCAGCTTGCGATGCGAATTGCTTTGGACTATCCAGATGCGGTACGTAGACTAGTCTTGATTGGGGCAACGCCTTGTTTTGTGAATAAAGCTCAAACTGATGCTCAGCAAGCTTGGCAGGCTGGAATCGCCCCAGAGGTGTTTAGCCAATTTGCCAAAAAGGTTGACGAAGATTATCAAAAAACCATGACACAATTTTTAACCCTGCAGTGTATGGGCGATATCCGTGCAAGAATTACTGTCAGAATGCTACGTAAGAAATTTGAAGAGCGTCCAGCGCCTAGCACACAAACTTTGCAAAAAGCGCTGAATATTTTGCTTGAAACTGATTTGCGTGCGGAAGTAGAGTTTTTAAGAAAACCAACCTTACTAATTCATGGCGACCGTGACACTTTAGCGCCAGTGCAAGCGGCGCACTGGATGATGCAAAACTTGCCGATAGGCTTTTTGCGTGTAATCGCAGGGGCGTCTCACGCACCATTTTTATCTCATCAAGAACATTTTATTGATGCACTGGTTCAGTTTCTAGAACCCACAGCACCTTAATCAAGAGCTCAATTTAACATGATAGACGACATTTATCACATCGATAAAAAGCGCGCGCGCGCCTCATTTGGTCGCGCGGCCGATACTTACGATGCCGCCGCCATCTTGCAAAAACAAGTGCGTGAAGAAATGCTAAATCGGCTGGATTTAGTGAAACTTAATCCAGCAGTAATATTGGATGCAGGCTGTGGCACTGGCGCAGCGAGCCATGCCTTGCAAAAACGTTTTGCCAAATCACAGGTGGTATCGTTAGATTTTGCTTTGCCTATGCTGCAAAAAACCAGAAAAATACGTAACGATGTTGGCATGCTGGGGCAAATAAAAAACCTATTGAGTGGGACCAAGCAAAGTCTGATCTGTGCTGATATTGAATCCTTACCCATAGCTAATGCTAGCGTCGGTTTGGTGTGGTCTAACTTGGCTATTCAATGGTGTAATGATTTAGACTTAGCATTGCAAGAATTTCACCGTGTATTGCAACCAGAAGGTTTGCTGATGTTTAGCACGTTTGGGCCAGATACTTTAAAAGAATTACGCATTGCCACCCAAAGCAAAAACGCTGGTGATGGATTTACCAGTGTTAGCCGATTTATAGATATGCATGATATTGGCGATGCTTTAGTTCGTGCAGGTTTTAGCGCACCAGTGTTGGATATAGAGCGTTTTACCCTAACCTACGATGATGTTAAAAGTGTGATGCGCGATCTAAAAAGCATAGGCGCACATAACGCCACTGATGGTCGCGCACGTGGTTTACTAGGGCGCGGATTTTTAAAAAATCTGGAGGCGGCTTATGAGCAGTTTCGTATTGGCACAAAATCAGATGGCGGTAAGCTACCAGCCACTTTTGAAGTGGTCTACGGTCACGCCTGGCGCGGAAAAGATAAGCCAAAGTTTGATGATGGCGTTTCGCCTGTGACGTTTAAGCCTAGAAGTATTTAGTTAAATTAGCGATTTTAAAAAATGCTTATGCTGAAATCTTATTTTATTATTGGTACTGATACCAATGTAGGTAAAACCTATGTTGCAAGTGCTCTAGTACAGCATTTTGTTCGATTAGGTTTTCAATCACTAGGCATGAAGCCAATTGCTTCCGGCTGTGAGCGTAATCAGCGTGGCGAACTTACCAATGACGATGCACAGGCATTAATCAATGCCAGCAACGTTAGTGCGCCGCTAAATTTAATCAATCCATACCGATTTGAACCTGCTATTGCGCCGCATATTGCGGCAATACAGGCGGGTGTCGTTATCGATTTGTATGAGATTACGCGAGCTTATGTGCAACTCACGACCTTAGCTGAGGCGTTAGTTGTGGAAGGTGCGGGTGGTTTTTTTGTGCCACTCAATGAAACACAAACATTGGCTGATCTGGCCGTGCAGTTGAATATTCCTATTATTTTAGTCGTAGGCATGCGCTTGGGTTGCATTAATCATGCGCTACTTACGATGGAAGCGATTCAGTCACG
>CAIYLB010000141.1 GCA_903926935.1 uncultured Pseudomonadota bacterium | reverse complement strand
GCCAAGGTTAAGGCGTGGCGCATTTCTAAATCTAGATGGTTGGTGGGCTCGTCTAGCAGCAATAAATTAGGCCGTGTCCAAATCAGTAAAGCCAAGGCTAAGCGTGATTTTTCACCACCAGAAAAGTTGGCGCAAGGTGACCTGGCCATTTCGCCTTTAAAATCAAAACCACCTAAATAATTCATGTGCTCTTGCTCGCGCGTCAGCGGGTCCAACTTCATCATGTGTTCTAGCGGCGAATCATCAGGACGCAGCTGTTCAAGCTGATGCTGGGCAAAATAGCCAATATTCAAGTCTTTGCCTTCTACGCGCTTTCCGCTTAAGGGCTGCAACTCATTGGCCAGCAACTTGATTAAAGTGGTTTTACCAGCGCCATTACGACCAAGTAAACCTAAGCGCTCGCCTGGACGAATAGCTAAAACAATGTCTTTAATTAAGGCGGCATTGTTGTAGCCGACCGACATGTCATCTAATACCAACAATGGATCTGGCGCAGAAACGGGTGCTCTAAATTCAAAATTAAACTGTGAATCTACGTGCGCAGCAGAAATCATTTCCATACGCTCTAAGGCTTTAATACGACTTTGTGCTTGACGCGCTTTAGTGGCCTGCGCACGAAAGCGATCAATATAGCTGTGTAAATGCGACACTTTACGTTGCTGCTTTTCAAACATCGCTTGTTGCAGCGCTAGCTTTTCAGCACGCTGACGTTCAAAATCAGAATAACCGCCACGATACAAAGTCAGCGTTTGCTGCTCGATATGTGCAATGTGATTCACAATCGCGTCTAAAAAATCTCTATCGTGCGAAATTAATACTAGCGTGCCGCGATAGCTTTGCAGCCAACCTTCCAGCCAAATTACCGCATCTAAATCTAAGTGGTTGGTCGGCTCATCTAGTAATAGCAAATCTGAACGGCACATTAAAGCGCGCGCCAAGTTTAAACGCACACGCCAACCACCAGAAAAAGTAGAAACCGCTTGCTGCAAATTAGCTTGGCTAAAACCTAAGCCACTAAGCAATTCTGCAGCGCGTGCCTTAGCACTGTATCCGTCAATATCCATCAAACGATGGTGTAACTCGGCGATTAATTCACCTTTATGATTCGCCTCAGCGTCAGCTAATGCCGCTTCGATGGTGCGTAATTCAACGTCGCCATCTAATACAAATTCAATGGCAGGCATAGAAAGCGCTGGTGTTTCTTGCGCCACATGGGCAATTACCCAACTGGCTGGCATGTCTAAACTGCCAGATTCCAGCTGCATTTCGCCACGCAACAAGGCGAAAAGTGAAGATTTACCCGCGCCATTCGCACCCGTTAATCCGACTTTATGGCCAGGATGCAGTTGTAGAGAAGCTGCTTGAATTAGAACTTTTAAGCCGCGGACTAAAGTAAGTTGTTTGAATTGAATCAAGTTAAAACCATCAAAAATAATAAAGGTAAATGATATTTAAGGCCGGCTTTTTATGGCAAACACGTCCACTAAATCTAAGCCAGTAATTGGCTTGCCTGTAGAATATATGAGCTGAAGCTGATTATTCATACGCCAAAGAGCGTTATTCTAAATGATTAGTGGCATAGTCTAAAATATCTTTATCTTTTAACACTATATTGCCTATCAAATTCCACCTAGCACCATTGAAATGGTAAATATTGCAGTAAAATAGAGTCACTAAATGGCAATCAAATTAAACTCGGCAAGCGCAAATTTTTGCAGGCCAAAATACTAAAGTCTCAGTCTAGCCTATATGGTAAAAAAATCTCTGCTTTTGATATATCGCCTCGCGTTTTGGCTGACGGGCATTGTTATCGTCATCATGCTGCTTTCAGCCTTAGCGGTACAGTTTTTATTATTCCCTAATATTGATCAATATAAAGAAAAAATAGCCACTTTTGCCAGCAATGCCTCCAAGCAAAGAGTAGTGATCGGCAACATTAAGGCAGACTGGCAAGGCATTAATCCACATTTATCCTTATTAAATATTGATATTTACGATGCACAAAACCGCCCTGCTTTGCAGCTTAAAAATACAGACCTCAGCTTATCATGGCTCAGCATAGGTTTGCTTGAGCCGCATCTTGCTAGGCTAGTTGTACACGCTCCAGAGTTGACAATTCGTCGCACGGCCAATGGTGAAATTTTTGTCGCGGGCATTAGCATGCGCGGCGCGGCTAAACCGGATTTACCTAATTGGTTGCTACGCCAAAGCAAATTAGAAGTGATAAACGCTAAGGTAGTTTGGTTGGATGAAATGCGCGGTGCTCCGGCGCTAAGCTTAAATAATTTTAATCTACAAATAAAAAGTCCAACTTGGAAGAGTTTGCTTAAAAGTCATCAAATCACATTAAGTACAATGCCGTCGGTTGGCACAAACAACCCGATTACTTTAAGCGGCATTCTGCATGGTAGTGATGTGAGCCGTATTGAACAATGGAACGGCAGCATCTCCACACAACTAAAAAACGCCAATATGGTGGCTTTTAAACCATGGTTAGATTATCCGATTGATTTGCAAGCAGGCATAGGCAGTGCTGATATCGCCGTTGACTTTGCTAACCAGCAGCTTAAATCAATTTCCAGCAATGTCAGCTTAAGCAATGTAAAGATTCAACTCAAAGCCGATGCTGAGCCAATTTCTCTAAATAAATTAACTGGGAAACTTAGCTGGCAAAATCTAAGTGTAAGTAAGTTAATCTCAGCACAGCACCTAATTAGCAGCCAGTTTTTTAGTGGTGAGCACTTAACTTTAGTCACCAATAATGGTTTGAATATACAAGATGCCAGCGCTAGCTATCGAGAAAAACCGCAAGGATTTAAGGCATTGAGCGTTAAATTAGCCCATATCAATCTAGCGACAATGAATCCTTACCTAGCTCAATTACCATTACCAACTGAAGTGCTACAAAAAATTGCAGGGCTAGCAACTACCGGCAATCTAGATAACTTAGTGCTAAATTGGGAAGGCAATCAGTTAGCCACAAAAAGCTATGTACTAAGCACGAAGTTTAATGGGTTAAGCATACAAGCACATGACAATATGCCTGGTTTCAGCAATTTAACCGGAGAAATTTCAGCCGACCAAAGCGCAGGAAAACTTAACTTGCTCACAAAAAATGCTAGTTTAGACTTTAAAGATACTTTGCGCTGGCCACTTCCTGTTGACACATTAGAAGGTGACTTCAGTTGGATTATCAAAGACCGTGTAACTGAAATTAGAGCTAGCGACATTAGTATTAGTAATCCACATTTATCTGGCACGATTAACGCCGATTATTTGTTGGATGGCAACAAAGGTGGCTACCTTGACTTAAAAGCCAAATTTTCCCGCGGTAATGCTAAATATGCCCTATTTTATTATCCAACCATGCTGGGTAAAGATACTTTGCATTGGCTGGATACTTCTATATTATCTGGGGACGTAGAAAACATTAATGTGATTACTAAAGGTCGCTTGGCTGACTTTCCGTTTGTAGATAGCAAAGGCAATCTTGATAATAAGCTAGGTTTATTTAGAGTTACTGCAAAAGTTAAAAATAGTGAAATTGAGTATGGCTTAGGCTGGCCGAATGTAGAGGCACTTGGTTTAGACATGCTATTTGAAGGCACGCGCATGGAGCTTAATGCAAATACTGGGCATATCTTAGGCAATCAACTGCTTAAAAGTAAAATCATCATCGCCAAGTTAGATGCCGCTGAACCTATACTGAGCGTGGAGAGCGAGCTAAAAGGACCGGTTGCTGAGGGCATTCATTTTGTGAATAAAAGCCCGGTAGCACAAGTTGCGCAAGGATTTACTACTGACCTTAAAACCAGCGGTAGCGCTAAGTTGAATCTGAGCTTGAAAATTCCACTGAATAACGCAGATGCAGCTATCATTAAAGGCGCGTATCAAATCAGTAATGGCCATATGGAAAGCGCAACAATGCCAGCGCTAAACCAAATCAATGGCCTGCTAGAGTTTACCGAAAGTAGTTTAAATGCAAGCAATATAAAGGCTAGTATTTTTGGTTCACCTTTGGTTTTCAATCTAAATTCCGGCAAAGACAAAATTGTTAGAGTCACGGCTAGAGGAAAACTAAATGACGAAGTGCTTAAGCAAACCCTAGGAAAAGGCGCCAATTATATTAGTGGCAATACAGACTGGGTCGGTGACATTCTTATCCAAAAACCACGTGTAAATATTGGCATACGCGCAGACTTGTTTGGCATAACATCACGCTTACCAGTGCCGTTCAATAAAAATGTAAATGAGCATTTAAATATTCGTATAGATAAAAAACAGGATGATAATAGCGACACATTTACCGTCAATATTGGTAATAAAATTGCTGCAAAAGTGGTACGTACTGGCGATCAAGGTAAATTGCTAGTGGATCAAGCCAGCATTCATTTCAACAACGTCAATAATGGCGCTGCTATTGCAAGTTATTTAAACAACAATAACGAGCCAAATAAACCTAAAGGCTTGCAAATCACAGGGAATTTAGATTACCTAGACGCTGACGCATGGCGCACCGTAATGAATAATTTATCTGGTGCAAGCACACAGAATGATGCTCTATCAATTCAAAAAGTAGACTTAAAGGTCAATGCTCTAGATATTTTCGACAGACGCATCAACCAAATTAAAATTACCAATAAAGCCGGAAAAGACGGCTTACAGGCCACCATAGAAAGCCTTGAAATATCAGGTGATTTGCAATGGCAAACGCAAAATAATGGAAAATTAACGGCGCACTTAAGTAACTTAAGGATTCCAGATTCTTCCCCAAACCGCATTAAATATTCAGTACCAAGCAGCGCTAAGGATCCTAGTTTTATAGAAGCAGAAACACCTAATCAAGCTTATCCAGCGCTTGATATTACTGCAGATAGCTTTGAATTTAATAAGAAGAAAATAGGTGGATTAGTCTTAGTTGCATTTCCACAAAATGATAACTGGAGCATACAAAAACTTAAGTTAATTAATCCAGAGGGCACTATCAGCGCGGATGGCATTTGGAGCAAATGGGTGCATAACCCAAATACCAAACTAAATGTTAATTGGGAAATTAACGATTTAGGCAAAACGCTTAATCATTTCGGCTATGTAGATGCCATTAGGGGCGGAGAAGGCGTGCTAAGCGGGCAGTTGAACTGGGCCGGCAGTCCGCATGAGTTTGATGTTTTAGCGTTAAATGGTAATCTGCAATTTGAAATACACAAAGGGCAAATATTAAAAGTACAGCCAGGCGTAGGTCGATTACTGGGTCTGCTGAGCTTGCAAAGCTTGCCTAGGCGCCTGACATTAGATTTTAGAGATCTGTTTAGTAACGGCTTTGCATTTGATAAAATAAACGCTAATGTAAAAATTGAGCATGGCGTGATGCGCAGTGATAACTTTTCAATGTCTGGCCCAGCGGCTAAAGTGACCATTAAAGGTGAAACTAATCTACAAAAAGAAACTCAGCAACTTTATGTAAAAGTCATGCCTAACATTACTGACAGTGTTTCACTGGCAGCCTTGGCCGGCGGTCCATTGGTAGGCGCGGTAGCCTTTTTAGCACAAAAAATATTAAAAGATCCACTTAATAAAATAGCCTCATCAGAGTATGAGATTGTTGGTACTTGGGATAATCCACAAGAGGTAAATGCAGAAAAAAACAATAAAGAAAGTAGTAAGGATTCACCGCTTAATTAATAGCATCTTAAATTTAAAGACTTTAGAATTAAAAAAATCAACAAACCTGTCTGGATAACACATGGCTATCACCTCACGCTTAAAAACGACAAAAGCTAAACTTAGTAACTTAGAATCTAACAAAGATATTATTAAAGTGGCGGCCATTCAAATGGCCTCTGGTCCTTATGTTGCAGCTAATTTAAGTGAGGCTGAACGACTCATTGAGATTGCCGCCAATCAAGGTGCAAGACTCGTGGTGTTACCGGAATACTTTGCGATTATGGGACTTAAAGAAACCGACAAAGTCGCGGTACGTGAAGAAGAAGGCAAAGGCCCGATACAAAGCTTTTTAGCCAAAATGGCCAAAAAACATAAAATATGGCTAGTAGGTGGCTCTATTCCGCTGGTCAGCAATTTTCCTAATAAAGTGCGAAATAGTTGTTTAGTTTTTGATGATAAAGGTCAGTTAGCCGCACGTTACGACAAAATTCATTTGTTTGGCTTAGATTTAGGCAATGAACATTATCATGAAGAAAAAACCATTGAATCAGGCGATGCCATTAAAGTAGTAGATACACCATTTGGTAGAATTGGCTTGTCTATATGTTACGACTTGCGCTTTCCTGAATTGTATCGCGCGATGAAAGATGTCAATATTATCGTTGTGCCAGCAGCCTTTACCGAAACCACAGGCCGCGCACATTGGGAAACATTGATACGCGCTCGTGCCATTGAGAACTTAAGCTACGTGATTGCATCGGCACAAGGTGGCTACCATTTATCTGGCCGCGAAACGCATGGCAACAGCATGATTGTTGATCCATGGGGCGTAATTTTAGACCGCTTACCGCGTGGTTCTGGCGTGGTAATTTCAACCATTAACCCACAGTATCAAGCCAGTTTAAGAAACAGCTTACCGGCGCTTAAGCACAGAACTATTAGTGCGATATAACTACAACTTCCATGTCCCAATTATTTCTATATTAAGCAGAAGCAAGCAATGAAAACTGAACAAAAGTCAGCCAATACCAGCAAAATATTAGGCTCACATTTTACTGCGGCGACAGAAACATTATTGATGCCTGCTAGCCTTGATGTCGCTAAATTGCAAAATGTGTTGGGCGATATGATGTCGCACAAAATAGATTATGCTGATTTATATTTCCAATACAGCCGCAGCGAAAGCTGGGGTTTAGAAGAAGGTCAGGTTAAATCTGGCAACTTCTCTATTGACCAAGGTGTGGGCGTGCGTGCCGTAAGTGGTGAAAAAACTGCTTTTGCCTACTCAGATGACATTACCTTAAGCGCTTTGCAAGAAGCCGCAAAAGCGACTAAAGCCATAGCCAGCTTAGGCGGCGAACAAACTGCAGCTTACACCGCCATCAAACGTAATGCACCACAACTCTATGTGCCTCAAGATCCAATTGCCTCGCTTTCTGCTGATGCGAAAGTAAAATTACTCGAACGCTTAGAATCTTTTGCCAGACAAATAGATTCGAGGATTTCACAAGTCACGGCCTCAATTGCCGGTGAATATGAAGTGGTCATGGTGGTGCGTCACGACGGCGTAATGGCGGCAGATGTCCGCCCCTTGGTGCGCTTATCTATTAACGTAATCGCTGAAAGCAACGGTCGACGCGAGCAAGGTTCTAGCGGCGGCGGTGGCAGATTTGATTACAGCTACTTCACCGATGACATCTTGCATGATTACGCGAAAAAAGCTGTGCATCAAGCGCTAATCAACCTAGACGCTCGCCCTGCCCCAGCCGGCAGCATGACGGTGGTTTTAGGCGCTGGCTGGCCTGGCATTTTATTACATGAAGCGATTGGTCACGGTTTAGAAGGCGACTTCAACCGCAAAGGTAGCTCAGCATTTAGCAACATGATAGGCCAGCAAGTGGCGGCACGCGGCATTACCATTGTTGATGACGGCACCCTTCAAGACCGCCGCGGCTCACTAAGCATGGACGATGAAGGTAATCCAACTAGCCGAACAGTGTTGATTGAAGACGGCATTTTACGTGGCTATATTCAAGATACGCTAAATGCACGCCTAATGAATATGCCAGTCACAGGCAATGCGCGGCGCGAAAGTTACGCTCATATTCCTATGCCACGCATGACCAACACTTATATGCTAAACGGCACAATACCGCCTGAAGAAATTATCAAATCGGTTAAAAAAGGCTTATACGCGGCCAATTTTGGTGGCGGCCAAGTAGATATTACCAGCGGAAAATTTGTCTTCAGCGCCTCAGAAGCCTACATGATAGAAGATGGCAAAATAACCTACCCAGTCAAAGGCGCAACTTTAATCGGCAATGGTCCCGAAGTGCTAAAACGCGTATCGATGATAGGCAATGATATGGCGTTAGATAGCGGCGTAGGCACTTGCGGCAAAGAAGGCCAAAGTGTGCCGGTCGGCGTCGGCCAGCCTACGCTTAAAATTGATGCTTTAACTGTTGGTGGCACTGCTTAAATTTTGCACTTAAAATATCAAACTATAACGGTTACGTCTTAAATATTAAGCCGCAACCGTTATAATCAATCGCCTAAACATTGCATCTCAATTAAACCAGTAGTATTCAAAAATTTATCTATGACGCAAACTTCGCTAGCCATTCCAAAAACAGGTCAATTAAACCGTGTTGAGCTTTCTACCAATGGCGAAGATGGCTTAGCACTAGCCGAATTAGCGCTTAAACTTAAAACTACCAGCCCAGGGAAACCGCTGGTGATTATCACCGCCAATGCGTTTGATGCACAGCGCTTGCTGGAAGAAATCCCCTATTTTGCGCCTACACTCACAGTCAATTTACTGCCAGACTGGGAAACGTTGCCCTACGACCAGTTTTCGCCGCATCCGGACTTAATCTCGGATAGATTAACTACGCTTTATCTGATTAGCCAAAATGCTTGTGATGTGATTATCGTGCCACTTTCTACGGCGCTGATACGTTTAAGTCCAAAAGCCTATTTAAGCGCAAATACCTTCATGCTTAAAAAAGGCCAGATACTTGATACTGAAGCGCTGAGACGCCAATGTGCTGAAGCTGGCTATCATCATGTAAGCCAAGTAATCTCACATGGTGAATTTAGTGTGCGTGGTGGTTTGGTCGATTTATTTCCTATGGGTTCTGCACTGCCCTACCGTATCGATTTATTTGATAACGAAATTGAATCGATACGCACATTTGATGTGGATACGCAGCGTAGTCTTTACCCAGTACCAGAAATTAGGTTATTGCCAGCGCGTGAATTTCCTTTAGATGAAAGCGGCATTGCGCAATTCCGAGGCCAATTTAGGGAAACTTTTGAAGGTGACCCGCAGCGCGCCAAGATTTATAAAGATGTGAGTAAAGGTATCGCCACCGGCGGGATTGAGTGGTATTTACCGCTATTTTTTGAGCAAACGGCGACTTTTCTTGATTACCTACCAGCAGATTGTTTACTGTGTTTGCATGGTGATTTAGACCACAGCGCACAGCAGTTTTGGCGTGAAGCACAATCGCGTTATCGCAATTTGGCGCACGATGCTGAACGACCATTAGTGATCCCTGAAAAATTACTGATTAAAACTGAAGATTTTTTCAGCGCTACACATCAATTTAGCCGTTTATCATTAACTACCAACAGCCAGTCAACAGGTCTGCCTGCACTCGACATTGAACGCCGTGCAGATCAGCCTTTGCACAAACTACAAGCTTATATTGCCGATTTTTCTGGACGTATTTTAATTGCTGCTGAAAGCCTAGGCCGCCGCGAAACCATCTCGCAGCTATTTGCTGACCACGGCATAAAACCCGCCATGATAGAAACATGGGCAGAGTTTATTGATTCCGACGGAAAAGTCATGTTGGGCGTTTCACCTTTGCATCATGGCTTTCGCCTTGAAGGCAAAACAGCCAGTAAGTCAGTCGCAGTTATTACTGAAGCTGAGCTTTACGCT
>CAIYLB010000140.1 GCA_903926935.1 uncultured Pseudomonadota bacterium | reverse complement strand
TTAAGATTTCACCAATATCAGAGCTAAAGTAATCGCGAATTGCGCGTATCACTAAGCTGCCTTCTTGGTAAATTAAGTAGGCACCGGCTTGCATGGCAGAGGCACCATCAATCGCTGTCCATAATTGTGTGAGATAGTTTAAATCCCACTGTAATTCTTCTGCGTTACGACCAATACCAGCGGTACGGGCAATAATGCTCATGCCTTTTGGTACTTCTAATTGCGCTAACACATCACGTAACTCGTCGCGATCTTCGCCTTCAATACGGCGAGATACACCGCCGCCACGTGGATTGTTCGGCATTAATACCAAATAGCGTCCAGCCAGTGATATGAACGTGGTGAGTGCAGCACCTTTATTTCCACGCTCATCTTTATCCACTTGAACGATTAATTCTTGGCCTTCTTTTAATGCGTCTTGGATGCGAGCGCCGCTACCGACACCTTCTTTATAGTAGCTGCGGGCGACTTCTTTGAATGGTAAAAAGCCATGTCTGTCCATGCCGTAATCGACAAAAGCGGCTTCTAAAGAAGGTTCGATACGGGTGATAACACCTTTATAAATATTGCTTTTACGTTGTTCCTTACCAGCGTGCTCAATATCTAAATCGATAAGTTTTTGACCATCTACAATCGCAACGCGTAATTCTTCTGACTGCGTTGCATTAAATAACATGCGTTTCATTGTTTGCTCCTGCGCTATGCAAGGCGGGCAGACTAACTGCTTGTTTATTAAGCATTTAGTGAAGGCGTATAAAGTGAAAGTACCAGAACTCTGGCTGGATTACTATGAAGGCGCAAGGGCGCAGCAATGCATTTTAACGGTGTGTGGCGGATAACCGCATTCTACTTACCAATCAACTAGTTTGGTCGTTTGGACGCCGTTAGCTGATGCTGGTAATTTAATTGTTTTAGTTGAAAATTATCAAGTTAAAACAAATCTATTGTTCGTTAAAGCAAACTAATTATTAAATTTACGCCACTTATGGCCTAAATTCGTTAAAATTCTATCTTAAGTAAATCCTAATTTTCTTGTCTATTTAACCTTTATAATATATTTAATACAAATATATATAGTTGCTAGTACATCAAATTTTACTATCACTTTAAGTCGCGCTTTATGTTTGTTTGTCTGCGGCGGCTTAAGCGCTAAATTTTACTTACCGCTACTTTTTAATTATGGCGAGCGGTGTTAACCAAGTATTTTTTGTTTCTGAATTTAACTCTGTTACAGAATTAACTGTAGGACAAAATTAAAAAAAATGCATTTAGTTACAATATATTTATTGTGTTTAAGTGTATTCTTATTAGGAATTTAATTATTAAATTCAAAATTACCGCCAAATTATAAGCTACATCAATCATTTAAGCAAAGCATGAACAATATAACAACATCAGATCGAAGCGATACGCTAACAGCCGTTAGTGAATTAGCCGCAGCATTCTTAACTGTAGATGAGGCAAGTGAAGGGCAGCGTGTTGATAACTATCTTACGAAGACACTAAAAGGTGTGCCAAAAAGTCATGTATATCGCATTCTACGCAGCGGTGAAGTCCGTGTTAATAAGAAGCGCGTGAATGCTGATTCACGATTGAGTTTGGGCGATATTGTCAGAATTCCACCTATCCGTGCGACGATTATTGAAAAGCCGTTGCACGCGACGCCAACCACATCAAAGTTTGAACAGGCTATTATTTTTGAAGATGATGCAATGCTGGTGATTGATAAACCGGCTGGCTTTGCCGTACATGGTGGGAGTGGCATTAGTCGTGGTGTTATTGAGCAACTGCGATTAGAACGACCAAAAGCTAAGTTTTTAGAATTAGTACATCGTTTAGATCGTGAAACTTCTGGCGTGCTAATGCTGGCTAAAAAGAGAAGTGCGCTGGTGGCTTTGCACGAGGCAATTCGTAACCACCAAACTGATAAACGTTACCTGATGTTGGTGCAGGGTGAGTGGTTAGAAGCAAAAAAACGCGTAGTGCTAGATTTGCAGAAATATCTTTTACCTAATGGCGAGCGTCGCGTAAATGTGGTGACGGACGCTTCAAAAGATAAATATGATGAGCGCCGAACTTCAGAAACGCTTTTTAAGTTAATTAAAAATTACAATAGTCCGGTGATAGGTAAGTTTAGTTTGCTGGAGGCGCAATTGGTGACTGGGCGTACGCATCAACTACGTGTACAGCTGGCGCATTTAGGTTTTATGATTGTGGGGGATGATAAATACGGTGATTTTTCGCTGAATAAGGCGCTGGTCAAGCATGGCCTAAAGCGCATGTTTTTGCATTCATCAGTCACTAAAATTCGACATCCACTAACAAATGATAAGCTCGAATTAGTGGCACCTATGCCAGCAGAGCTTAGCAAATTTTTATTAAAGTTAGAACCATAGGCTTAAAGCTATAGACTTTAGTACATGACCTCAATTTTATATGCTAAATATTAATCAGAACTTTAGATGTTAATTACAACCCTATACATTTAGTACCTTAAACATTATCAATCTAGAAAGTGTAAACACGAATGGCAAAGCAGTTCGATTTAATTGTATGGGATTGGGATGGTACTTTAGCCGATTCTACAAGCATGATCACCAATGCGGTACTTAAGGCCGCAGAACAGGTTGGCTTGCCAATCATCACATCACAAGCGGCAAGTGATATTATTGGGCTGGGTCTTCGCGAGGCTATTCATAGCTTGTATGGCGATATTCCAGCAGGACAAGCGCAAGCATTTGCAGTTCAATATAATGCTAATTACTATGCCGGTGAAAGTAAAATTCCCTTATTTGAAGGCGCTGCAGACACAATCAAGGCGCTACATAAACGTGGCTATAAGTTGGCTGTGGCCACTGGCAAAGGGCGTCGTGGCTTAAATTTAGCACTCGAGCATACTGGTTTAACTAGGTATTTTCACTCAACTCGCACGGTAGACGAGTGTTTCTCGAAACCACATCCACAAATGTTAGATGAATTAATGGATCACTTTGTTGTATTGCCCGAGCGTACACTAATGATAGGTGACACCAGTTATGATTTGCACATGGCTCAAAATGCTGGAGTTAGTGCCGTTGGCGTCACATACGGAGCGCAACAAGCTGAGCAATGGCAGCACTTGAATCCAATTCAGAAATTTAATGATTTTTCCAGCTTGGGTCTATGGTTGTTGGAAAACGCTTGAGTTATTTTCGTATGAATAAAACCGAGAATACCATTAGCTATAAAAGTGAAGATTTAATAAACGAAGACAAGGGCATTCGATTCCCATTGCCTGCCTTAGGCGAGTTTGCTACAGGTTTTGTCGTACGATTTCATGGGAAACCTTATGCTTATGTTAATAAATGCGCGCATATTCCGGTTGAATTGGACTGGAATGAAGGCGAATTTTTCACGGCACAAAAAGATTATTTAATTTGTGCCACACACGGAGCACATTATCAGCCAGATACTGGTTTTTGTGTGATGGGGCCATGCAAAGGTAAGCGTTTAAAAGCAATTGAAGTGACAGAAAAAAACCAACAAATCATTATCAATATAGCCACGGCCAGTTAAAATAAACTTGCATGCATCAAACCAGTAATACCGATAATTAATATTTTTTAAAATTTGTCATTGAGAAAAAACCATGTCAGAAGATAGTCAGCAACCACACGCATCTACACAAGAGTCTAAATGGCAGCGTGACACCATAGAAAAGCTCGCTTCCTCGGCGCTTTCCGAACAGAAAACCTCGCGCCGCTGGAGCATTTTTTTTAAAGTGCTTATCTTTATTTATTTGTTCACAATTCTATTTTATGCGCTGGGTGTATTCGGAGGCGGCAAAAAAAGTGCCGCATTTCATACCGCGCTGATTGAAATTAATGGTGTGATTGAAGCCGGTGGTGATGTCAATGCAGACTCTGTGATGAGTAGTCTGCATGACGCTTATGGTAACAAAGGTACTAAAGGCATTATTTTGCGTATCAATAGCCCCGGTGGCAGCCCTGTGCAAGCTGGCATTATTAATGATGAAATTTATCGTTTAAAGAAATTACATCCTAGCATTCCGGTTTATGCCGTGGTCGAAGATATTTGCGCTTCAGGCGGTTATTACATTGCCGTTGCCGCCGATAAAATTTATGTTGATAAAGCAAGTATTGTTGGATCTATTGGTGTGTTAATGGATGGTTATGGTTTTACTGAAGTGATGAAGAAAGTTGGCGTAGAGCGCCGTTTGATGACGGCGGGTGAAAATAAAGGCATGTTAGATCCATTTTCACCGATTAACCCAAAACAGCAAGTTTTGGCGCAAACGATGCTAAATGAAATTCATGAGCAATTTATATCAGTAGTCAGGAAGGGTAGGGGCGCACGTTTAAAAGAAACGCCTGAAACTTTTAGCGGCTTATTTTGGAGTGGTGAGCAAGGGGTTAAATTGGGTTTGGCTGATGCACTCGGCAGTGCTGATTTCGTTGCACGCGAAGTGATTAAGCAAGAAGAAATTGTGGATTTTACTAACCAAGAAGATTTTGCAAGTCGTATTGCAAAACGAATTGGCGCTAGTGCCAGCACTGCGATTGGTGAAACTTTAGCAAAGCAGTTAGTGTCAGCTGGCGAAGTAAAGCTACGCTAATCTAATTAAGTATATTGGTTAAAACTGCTGATTAATCAGTAATTACGACAGATTTATACCTCGCGGTAAACGCGAGGGATTGAGCTTAATTTTTTTCAAGCGTATTTAAATAGTTAGCCATACCTCTTGCGGTAGATAGAAATGCTAAATAAGTATATGTTACTAAATTAAATGTAAGTTTAATTAAAAAGAATCTGCGTCACCAATAACTGAGATTTAAATATGAAGAATATCCTTATTGCCAATACAAAAGGTGGTTGTGGGAAAACCACATTGGCAACTAACTTAGCTGCTTATTTCGCATTAGGTGGGGCTCAGGTTGTACTTTCTGACATGGATAGGCAACGGTCATCAACACAATGGGTATATCGCAGGCCTATTAATGCTCCGTTGATTCATGCGCACGACGCACGAGGGAAATCACCTAAATTTGAGCCTGATTGGCTTATTACTGATGCTCCTGCTGGCATACGTGACGAGAGATTATCTAATGCAATTAAGTTGGCAGACTGCGTCATAGTGCCTGTTCAGCCCTCGGCTTTTGATATTGGTGCCACAAAAGACTTCTTAGATATTCTTGCTGAGGAAAAGGCGATTAGAAAAAATAAAACTTTCGTTGCTTTAGTTGGCATGCGCGTCAATGCTCGTACAAATGCTGCCGCTGGATTGGCTCAGTCTATAGAACAAATGGGGTTTCCTGTTCTTACCTATCTCCGCAACGCACAAGTTTATGCCAGCGCGGCAGAACAGGGTATTTCACTATTTGAGATGCGGCCATCGCTTGTTAAACAGGATTTAGAGCAATGGCGCCCATTACTTAAATGGATATCTGACACCACCGCAACTAAAGTTTAAGTTTATATGCATTAAATGTAACAAAAAATTCACACTGGTTTCATTCGTTATTTCTTACAATATGCATTAACTTTTGATATCAAACCTGAGAAAAATGACTATGGCAAGTAAAATAGCAAGTGAAGAGTATCAAAATAAAGTAAAGCTTTTGAAAGAAGATGAAGCCGATCGCCTATTATCTAGGATGAGCGGTAAGCTTCCAAAACGCTTAGATAAAGATAAGTTAAGTCGAGATGATGCCTTAGCATTGCAGATGGAACTTGAGGACGAACGACTCAATGAGTGGCGTGAAAGAATGGCTAAAATTAAAAGTGGATCAAAGAAATAGTATAGTGGAATTTGTTGCTTGTGCTTTTTGGTAAATAGTAATTTATATTAGAGTGCACTATGTCTAAGCAAATAAAACAGCAAATTAAGTGGTTAGAATTTCCTGAAGAGAAGGACTACCATTCCGCAGTTTCATACTTAAGCTTAATTTACGAAGCTAAGATAGCTGACGCTTTGGTTGATCAATTAAAATCAAAAAGTGTCACAAGCTTTAAAGCTAAAGATTTGTTTCGCGCCTCTAATTTGTCGCTGCTCGGCATTAGTAATTCTCATGTGCGTAAAGACGCCAGAAAAATCAAGGTAGGCGATTACATATCACCATTACTTCTGGTCAGAGATCAAGTGAATGGCAAGGTCGTAATCGCGGATGGGTATCATCGCTTGTGTGCGGTGTATCGCTATGATGAGGACGCATTAATACCCTGTAAAATTGTCTAAATGAGCCTTAGGAACATGCGAATTTAGAATTAAATAGAATTAGAATTCGACATGAAAGCGCAGCGCCGCAAAATTCACAGCCCCTCTATCACTGTTATATCCAGGGTTTAACATTCTTTGGTAGTCGGCAGTTACATATAAATCTTTCCAGACATTAGCGCTGTAATAAGTTTCAAATACCTGCTCAGAATGATAGTTCAAATTACCATCACCAAGGAAGAAAGAAATGCCACCGGCTTCTAAATAACGTCGGCGCTGATCCGAAAGTGCGTTTCGAATGTAGCCCAAACCAACAGTGTCTTTAGGGCGCTGCCAAGCGCTGCCTCTTAATGAGAATCCAGCGCTAAGTGAGGCGTCTGTTTCTGTAAAGGCTAGCGTTTCGGTCTTACCATCGGCCTGCATAGCTCTTAGGAAAAATCCTAAATCATTATTAATAGCCTGTTCCAGATTAATACCTAAGCCATACTTAACTTTATCACTACTTCGCACGGCAAAAATAGCTTGAGCATCGCTATTAGGATTAGCCAAGTGGTATTCCAGCGCATCTTGAAAACTGGCAAGCTTTGCGCGGTTTCTCCAAGCTAGTAACCTGACTTTACCAGGCTGTCCAAACAGTGTGTGAGCATGCTCAATCTCTGCTTGGTCACCGTAGTGTTTTAAAATCTTAAAATCTGTCGCCAGCATATTTGGATCTTTAGGTCCTGTCATTCGGCCTATGCGATATACCCAGTCACCTTGATACAACTCACTGGTAAAACCAAAGCCAAAGCCTCTAGCATCAGCCGCATAATCATAGGCTAGAGGCGCCATAAAGCCAGCATTCATAAATTGTACGCGCGGGTCTTTAGCATAGGCATTGCCATCAAAAATATCTAGGGTTGAAAAGTTACCTAGCGTCAGCACCCAGCGATTTTTATCCACGCTTCCAGCCATCTGATTCAGTCCAGATTCGACCTTGATCGCATCGCCACCAAGGTTAACCGTCTGTCTCAAAAATAATCGTTGCCGATAAAGCTTAGGATCAGTAGTCCCTGTGCGTGTAAGTTCGCCGTTGGAAAAGGCGCCAGTACCATTTAGCCCAGAAAATGGAGCGCCTTGTGTTAGCTCTGGATTGAGGTAAATTTCAGCGCCTTGCCAAGGGCGAAATCCAAAATATCCAGTGATGGTTGCTGTGTAGCTTTTTTCTGCTTCTGCACTTAGGCTATTGGCTCCGCTATATTTTGCTTGAAAGGATGGTTTTTTCTGCCAGATATAGGTGCTTTGAAAGCGAATTGTCTGGTCTTCATCATCCGTTTCTTGCGCCATGCTTTTAAACGAAATAATTAATCCCATAAGCATTAAGATGCAAGGAATTAAATGATAAGTTTGACTCGGAAGTTTTAATTTCATAGGATTTACAGAATTTTTATTATTGCTGTCGGAAATGCAAATATCT
>CAIYLB010000139.1 GCA_903926935.1 uncultured Pseudomonadota bacterium | reverse complement strand
GTGAACTCTAATCCAGCCACTATTATGACTGATCCTGAAATGGCTGATGCGACTTACATTGAGCCGGTGACATGGCAAGTGGTTGAGAAAATCATTGCCAAAGAGCGTCCGGATGCTTTGTTGCCAACGATGGGTGGACAAACCGCCTTGAATTGCGCGCTAGATTTAGACAAGCACGGCGTACTGGCAAAATATAATGTTGAAATGATAGGCGCTTCTAAAGAGGCTATTGATAAAGCTGAAGATCGTCAGAAATTTAAAGAAGCGATGACCAAAATTGGTTTGGCTTCTGCCCGTTCAGTGGTTGCACATAGCATGGAAGAAGCTTTGCAATTGCAACCGCAAATTGGTTATCCAGCGATTATTCGACCATCATTTACCATGGGTGGTAGCGGCGGCGGTATTGCTTATAACCGTGAAGAATTTATGACGATTTGTGAGCGTGGCCTAGATGCTTCGCCTACCAAAGAATTGTTGATTGAAGAATCGCTACTCGGTTGGAAAGAATATGAGATGGAAGTGGTGCGCGACTCAGCGGATAACTGCATCATCATTTGTTCTATTGAAAATTTAGACCCAATGGGCGTGCATACGGGTGACTCTATCACCGTGGCACCGGCACAAACGTTGACTGATAAAGAATATCAGATCATGCGTAATGCCTCATTGGCCGTATTGCGCGAAATCGGCGTAGATACTGGCGGCTCAAACGTACAGTTTGCAATTAACCCTGTTGATGGCCGTATGATTGTGATTGAGATGAACCCACGTGTTTCGCGTTCATCTGCATTAGCTTCAAAAGCAACAGGTTTCCCAATTGCTAAAATTGCTGCAAAATTGGCAGTAGGTTTTACTTTAGATGAGCTACGTAATGAGATTACCGGCGGTGCTACACCAGCTTCATTTGAGCCTTCGATTGATTATGTGGTTACTAAGATACCTAGATTCGCTTTTGAGAAATTCCCACAGGCGGATTCACGTTTAACTACACAAATGAAGTCTGTAGGCGAGGTGATGGCGATAGGCCGTACTTTCCAAGAATCTTTCCAAAAAGCTTTACGCGGTTTGGAAGTTGGCGTTGATGGCTTAGATGAGAAAACCACAGATTTAGATACCATTACCAAAGAAATGGGCGTGCCAGGACCAGAGCGTATTTGGTACGTGGGCGATGCCTTCAGAATGGGTATGACGATTGCAGAAGTGTATGATATTTCTAAAATCGATACTTGGTTTTTGGTACAAATTAAAGATATTATTGACAGAGAGCAAGCGCTTAAAGGTAAGCAAATTGCTGATTTAAATAAGCCAGCGATGCTTAAATTAAAGCGTAGCGGTTTTTCAGATCGCCGTTTAGCGACATTATTGAATACTGATCAGCACGCTGTGCGTGCTTACCGTCAAGCTTTGCAAGTACGTCCTGTATATAAACGCGTAGATACTTGTGCTGCGGAATTTTCTACCAATACTGCGTATATGTACTCTACTTATGAAGAAGAGTGCGAGGCTGCGCCCACCAATAACAAAAAGATCATGATTTTGGGTGGCGGACCGAATAGAATCGGCCAAGGTATTGAGTTTGATTATTGTTGCGTACATGCCGCTTTTGCTATGCGTGAAGATGGTTATGAAACCATCATGGTGAACTGTAATCCTGAAACGGTTTCTACCGATTACGATACTTCAGACCGCCTGTATTTTGAGCCAGTGACGCTTGAAGACGTGTTGGAAATTGTTGCGCTAGAAAAACCAGTTGGCGTGATTGTGCAATATGGCGGTCAAACGCCACTAAAACTTGCGCGTGCTTTAGAAAAAGCTGGCGTACCAATTATTGGCACTACGCCAGATGCGATTGATAAAGCGGAAGACCGTGAGCGCTTCCAAAAAATGTTGCAAGAGCTTGGCTTAAAACAACCGCCAAATCGTACTGCTAGAACGCCGGAAGATGCTGTTCGTTTAGCCTTGGAGATTGGTTATCCGTTGGTGGTGCGTCCTTCATACGTGCTTGGTGGTCGTGCAATGGAAATTGTACAAGAGCAATCTCAACTTGAACGTTACATGCGTGAAGCAGTAAAAGTTTCTAATGAATCGCCAGTATTGCTGGATAGATTCTTGAATGATGCACTTGAAGTCGACGTAGATGCGCTATGTGACAATACTGGCGATGTGATTATCGGTGGCATTATGGAGCACGTAGAGCAAGCTGGCGTGCATTCTGGCGACTCAGCCTGTTCACTGCCGCCTTATAGTTTGTCTGCTAAGCTGCAAGATGAGCTACGTGAACAAACTAAACAAATGGCACGTGCTTTAGGCGTGGTTGGCTTAATGAATGTGCAATTTGCAATTCAGGGCGAAACCGTATTTGTGCTTGAAGTAAATCCAAGAGCATCACGCACAGTGCCGTTTGTTTCAAAAGCTTGTGGTTTACAACTGGCTAAAATTGCGGCGCGCTGCATGATAGGTATGTCACTTAAAGAGCAAGGCGTAACGCGTGAGATCATTCCACCATTCTACTCAGTAAAAGAAGCGGTATTCCCGTTCATTAAATTCCCAGGCGTAGATACTATTTTAGGTCCTGAGATGAAATCAACCGGTGAAGTGATGGGTGTTGGTGCTACGTTTGCTGAAGCTTTTCTAAAATCACAACTTGGCGCATCGACTAAATTACCAGAAGGCGGTAGAGCATTTATTAGCGTGCGAAAAGAAGACTATCTGAAGGCCGTTGAAGTTGCGCAAGCGTTAGTTCAGCTAGGTTTTAGCTTAGTAGCCACTAAAGGTACCGCAACGGCATTAAATGCTAGTGGCCTTAAAGTCGATTCAGTCAATAAAGTGGCAGAAGGTCGGCCGCATATTGTTGATATGATCAAAAATGGTGATATTAGCTTTATTGTCAATGTGACTGAAGATAAGCGTGCGGTGGCCGACTCATACGAGATTCGTCGCAGCGCCTTACAAAATAAAGTGACTTACTATACGACCATGGCGGGTGCTAAAGCTGCCTGCGTGGGTATGGCGCACATGCAAGAATTGACGGTGGAATCGCTTCAAGACTTGCATAAAAAGCTCGCATAAAATACACTTTAACATCATTAATTAATTTTATACTTTAAACCACACTCAGTTTGGGTGTGGTTTATTTTTTATACCAAGGTTAGGCAATATGGCAGTTACTCAAATACCCGTTACCGTTAAAGGTGCAGTGCAACTTAAAGAAGAATTACTACGCTTACGTAGTGTGGATAGACCTGATGTAATTCAGGCAATTGCTGAGGCGCGTGCGCAAGGTGATTTATCTGAGAATGCAGAGTACGAAGCTGCCAAAGAACGTCAAAGTTTTATTGAAGGCCGAATTGCGGAAATTGAAGCTAAGCTTTCTAATGCAATGATTATTGATCCAACTACACTACATGCCGAAGGTAGATGTGTATTTGGTTCAACGGTTCGAATTGAAGATTTAGATAGCGGCAATATGATCACTTATCAAATTGTAGGTGATGATGAAGCTGATATTAAAAATGGAAAAATTTCTATTAGTTCACCCATTGCGCGTGGACTCATTGGTAAATCTGAAGGTGATGTGGCTGAAGTCATGGCGCCTGGTGGCGTTAAAGAATATGAAATTTTGGATGTGCAGTATATTTAGCGCAGTCGATAACATCATAAATACAGTAAGCAAACAACATTGATAGGAATAGATAACGATGAATAATTGGTCAGGTAAATTTGCGCTTATTGTTATCACTATGTGGGTGGGCGCCTTGTGGACAACCGGTGCAACCGCTTACGTGCTATTTAAAACCTTGCCTGATAGCCAGTTAGCGGGTCAGTTGGCAGGCAATTTATTTAATTACGTTTCCTATTTAGGCTTATTTTCAGCAATCTATCTGCTCATACATCGCTTATTTTTTTATGGGTCATCAGCCCTTAAGCAATCTTATTTTTGGGCAGTATTTTTCATGTTGTTGTTGGTCCTTGCCGGTCACTTTGGTATTCAACCAATATTGGCGCAATTGAAGATAGATGCCATGCCTGGAGATGTAATGCAGAGCGTATTTTCTGATCGGTTTAAAACTTGGCACGGTGTTGCTAGCATTGCTTATGTGGTGCAATGTTTGCTAGGTTTTGTATTGGTTTTGCGCGCTAGATAGTCATTTTTAGGCAAAAAATAGGCGCTAGATAAACATAGCGCCATACTAATAATGCTTTAATGAAGCAATGCTATTATTTAGGAATAACAATTTTTGGTTTAGTCGATTGACGATAAATCACTAATTGTTTGCCAATATGATGCACCGCAGTTGCTGTAGTTTGTTCGCAGATGTCGGTAAGTAATTGTGAGCGTACCGCTTTGTCATCCACCATCACTTTAATTTTAATCAGCTCATGTGCGTCTAGACAGACGTTAAGTTCTTTTAAAACGCCCTCTGATAAGCCTTTATTGCTTATCATAACGACAGGGTTTAGGTTGTGTGCGAGGCTACGTAAGTAGCTAATTTGTTTTGAATTCACTTAGGTTTCTTCTTAAGTATCTTATTGATCTATATAGGCGAACAGTTTAACAGATGAAACTAAAACCTTCCAGCAAAGCTTGGATACATGAACATATCAACGACGAATTTGTTAAACGTGCGCAAAAAGAAGGCTATCGAGCACGCGCAGCCTATAAATTAACTGAAATTGATGACAAAGATAAGCTAATTAGGCCTGGTATGACAATAGTAGATTTAGGTGCCACACCCGGTAGTTGGTCTCAGGTGGTGGTGCAAAGGCTAAAGGGACAAGGGCGGATTATTGCCTTAGATTTACTGGAAATGGAGCCGATTAAAGGTGTAGAATTTATACAAGGTGACTTTCGTGAAGATGCCATATTAAAACAATTAGAAAATAGTTTGAATGGCAAGCAAGTTGACCTTGTAATTGCAGATATGGCACCCAATATCACAGGCATAACTATTGTAGACCAGGCTGGTGCGGCATATTTAACCGAGTTGGCTTTAGAGTTTAGTAAAGAATGGCTGAAACCAAGTGGCAATTTTTTGGTTAAGGTATTCATCGGTGAAGGTTTTGAAGAGATTTTACAAAACATGCGTTTAGTGTTTGATAAAGTAGTTACGCGCAAACCAAAGGCATCTCGCGGTAGAAGTAACGAAGTATATTTATTAGGCTTAGGCCGCAAATCCTAACTTTAAAATGCATTGAAATGCCAAAAAGTACTGATGCGATTAAGATTATATTTCGATAAATTAGAGCGGTTGCAACCTATCTAATATTATTTATTTTTAAATATAGATTAATATTTTGATTCGCTAAAAGCGTAATATGCATAATAAGAGTTAGATTTAATAAGAATGAGATCTAGTAGTAAAGCAGGTTTTGATAAACCTGCCTTTTAAAAGGAATATGGTTTTGAACAATATATTTAAGAATGTTGCCATTTGGTTGGCGGTTGCCATGGTGCTATTGGCAATTTTCAATCTGTCGGGTGTCAAAAATAGTGCTGACAGCCAAATTGTCTATTCCCAGTTTATTCAGGAAGTAAAAGATGGCCGAATTGCTAAAGTGCAAATTGACGGCCGTGTGCTTCATGGCACCACACATGACGGTAAAAAATTCAATACTTATGCGCCTACAGATCCTTGGCTAGTTTCAGATCTACTAAAAAGTAATGTCATGGTTGAAGCTAAACCTGAAGAAGAGCAATCTTTTCTGATGAGCATTTTTGTTTCATGGTTTCCAATGATTTTACTGATTGGTGTTTGGGTGTTTTTTATGCGCCAAATGCAAGGTGGCGGCAAGGGTGGTGGCCCATTTTCATTCGGTAAAAGCAAAGCGCGTCAGTTAGACGAAGGAAATAACCAAACGACTTTTGCTGATGTTGCTGGTTGCGATGAGGCAAAAGAAGAGGTCGCAGAAATTGTTGAGTTTTTACGTGACCCAACTAAATTCCAGAAATTAGGTGGCCGTATTCCGCGTGGCGTTTTGATGGTAGGACCTCCAGGAACAGGTAAAACCTTATTGGCAAGAGCCATTGCCGGTGAGGCGAAAGTACCATTTTTCACAATTTCGGGTTCTGATTTTGTCGAGATGTTTGTTGGTGTAGGCGCTTCACGTGTTCGAGATATGTTTGAAAACGCTAAGAAAAATTCACCGTGTATTATCTTTATTGACGAGATTGATGCCGTAGGTCGTAGTCGCGGATCTGGTACTGGCGGAGGTAATGATGAGCGCGAGCAAACCTTGAATCAGTTGTTGGTTGAGATGGATGGTTTTGAAGGTAACTCAGGTGTTATTGTGATTGCCGCGACTAATAGAGCTGATGTGCTAGATAAAGCGTTGCTTCGTCCAGGTCGATTTGATCGTCAAGTAATGGTTTCATTGCCGGATATTAAAGGTCGTGAGCAGATTCTTTTAGTGCATATGAGAAAAGTGCCGATCGACGCGGATGTAAGGGCAGATATTCTAGCGCGTGGAACGCCTGGTTTTTCAGGTGCAGATTTAGCGAATTTGGTCAATGAGGCCGCTTTATTCGCCGCACGCCGTAATAAGCGCACGGTCGATATGCAAGATTTTGAGGATGCCAAAGACAAGATCTATATGGGTCCTGAGCGTAAATCAATGGTGATGCGTGAAGATGAGCGTCGTAACACCGCTTACCATGAGTCTGGCCATGCGATAGTGGCAAAATTATTACCTAAAGCAGATCCTGTGCATAAAGTGACTATCATGCCACGTGGTTGGGCCCTAGGTTTAACATGGCAATTACCAGAGTTTGACCGTATCAGTAACTATAAAGACAAGATGCTGGAAGAGATTTCAATATTGTTTGGAGGGCGTATTGCCGAAGAGATATTTATGCATCAAATGTCTACAGGCGCTTCTAATGACTTTGAACGTGCGACAAAATTAGCTCGTGATATGGTGACAAGATATGGCATGAGCGATGCGCTAGGCACTATGGTCTATGCGGGTGATAACCAAGATTCACTTTTTGGTAGCATGAGTTCTAAAACTGTTTCAGAGGCAACTCAGCAAAAAGTGGATGCGGAAATTCGTCGTATCTTAGATGAGCAATACGGTGTTGCGCGTAAATTGTTAGAAGATAATCGCGAGAAAGTTGAAGCGATGATGACAGCATTAATGGAGTACGAGACCATTGATGCGGATCAAATTAATGATATTATGGCTGGCATTCCTGTACGCCCACCCAAGCCGACACAAAGTAAAGTGAATCCACCAAAAGATACTGGTTCAACAGGCTTAGGGGCGAATGTTGCGCCGCAACCTACGGCTAAAACATAATTTCTTGATTTAAACTAACGATTCAAACTAGTGATTTGAATTAAAAAGGGGCTGCAATTGCAGCCCCTTTTTTCTTGCCTGTGACGTGGCAATTTATTTCAACAGGTAAAATTAAGTATAATGTGCTCATGATATTTAATTGCGGCAAATACCAGCTTAATTTGAATCGCCCGCATGTGATGGGCATTGTTAATGTAACGCCGGACTCATTTTCTGATGGTGGAAAATTTAATACAACACATTTAGCTGTTGAGCATGCGCTTCAGCTTGCTGCGGAAGGTGCTGATATCTTGGATATCGGCGGAGAATCTACTCGACCTAGCGCAACGCCAGTCAGTTTGGACGAAGAGCTAAGTCGTGTGATTCCAGTAATCGAGGCCTTAAGCAAGGTCTGCGCGCTGCCTATTTCAATCGACACTTATAAGCCTGAGGTAATGCGCCAAGCTATCGTTGCCGGCGCTAATATTGTCAACGACATTCGAGCGCTACAGGAACCCGGCGCTTTAGAGGTTGTGGCAGGCAGCCATGTAGGTGTGTGCTTAATGCACATGCAAGGTCTGCCAAAAACTATGCAACTAGACCCTAATTATCATGATGTTGTGGCTGAAGTGCGGCAGTTTTTATTGGATAGGCTGAATGTTGCTTTGTCTTGCGGCATTGATCGTAGCCGAATATTACTGGATCCCGGCTTTGGTTTTGGTAAAACTCGCGCGCATAATATTTTGCTTATCCAACACTTAAATCAGCTTGTTGATATTGGTCAGCCCTTATTAGTTGGATTATCTCGCAAAGCAATATTAGGTGCTATAGCCGGTGGCGATGAACAACAAAAGCTACACGCAGGCATTGCGGCCTCGGTCGTATCGAGCATGAAAGGCGCTAATATTGTGCGAGTACACGATGTTAAAGCCACTGTAGATGCACTTAAAGTGGTGGCAGCCGTCTTGTAATAAGGCTGAAAATACCGAGTTTAAAATTATAAAAATCCTAAATTAGGAATAGAAGCATGTCTAAAAAGTATTTTGGTACAGATGGTATTCGCGGCCGCGTTGGTGATGCGCCGATTACGCCTGATTTTATGATGCGTTTAGGATATGCAGCTGGCCGTGTCTTAACCAGCATAGAAAGTAATTTGGCTAAAGGCGCCCATCCCGCCGTGTTAATCGGCAAAGACACACGCATTTCTGGTTACATGTTAGAAGCGGCTTTGGAAGCTGGATTATCTGCCGCAGGCGTTGATACTTTGCTTACAGGGCCAATGCCAACACCTGCAGTAGCCTATTTAACACGTGCTTTACGCGCGCAGGCAGGGATTGTTATATCGGCTTCGCACAATCCTTTTTATGATAACGGCATTAAGTTTTTTTCTAGTTTGGGGACTAAATTACCTGACAATATTGAACATGCGATTGAAACAGAACTAGAAAAACCTATGCAAGTGATGGAATCTTCTAAGCTAGGAAAAGCACGTCGCATAGGCGATGCCGCTGGTCGCTATGTTGAGTTCTGTAAAAGTACATTTCCTAATAATCTTGATTTACGCGGTTTAAAAATTGTTCTTGATTGTGCTCATGGCGCAACTTATCACGTAGCACCACCGGTTTTCCATGAGCTAGGCGCAGAGGTCATTACTATTGGCAATAAACCTGATGGCTTGAACATTAATGAGCAAGTAGGTTCCACCCATCCAGAGGCGTTGCGTAAAGCCGTACTAGAACATCAAGCCGACTTAGGCATTGCCTTTGACGGTGATGGTGACCGCGTGATGATGGTTGATAGTAATGGACAACTGCTGGATGGTGATCAGCTACTTTATATTATTACCTTAGCGCGGCATAACAACGCCACATTACAGGGCGGTGTGGTGGGGACATTAATGACTAATCTGGCGCTAGAGCATAAGTTTGCTGCGCTAAATATTCCATTTGTTCGCGCTCAGGTTGGCGATAGATATGTGCTTGAGCAGATCAATCAAAATGGCTGGCAATTGGGCGGTGAGAATTCTGGGCATATACTCGTGCTAGATAAACATAGCAGCGGTGATGGGATTGTCGCCGCGCTACAAGTGTTACAGGCGCTGGTCGAAAGCAAAAAGTCCTTAGCGCAATTGGCTGCAGATTTAACACTTTACCCACAAGTGTTGATTAATGTTAAAACCGCACAAAAAATCGATTTGGCTAATCATGCGCAAATACAAGCTTCAGTACATACGGCTGAAAAGGCTTTGGCTGGTCGTGGTCGCATATTGCTTAGAGCTTCTGGTACTGAGCCTCTTATTCGCGTGATGGTAGAAGGTGAAAGTCAGTTACAAGTACAAACCTTAGCGCAGAATATTGCTGATGTAGTTACTCAAGCTAGTCGTTAATCGCCTAAAGCCAGCGATAGCGCTGGCACGAATGGCAATAAAGTTTTAGGCTCATTCAAAAAATATTCACCTAATTCATTAATCTTTCACCACGCGTTCATCAATCCTTCACATTTCAGTGACATTCTAGCGTTCATACTCAGCGAAAAGAATCATCGAAATGGGAGAGCATGATGTCATATAGAATGCGTTTATATTTAAGCCGCATGCATCAATTAGATAGCAATGTTTGTGTTGCGGTAAACCATACCAGCCAATATAGAATTATTCGCAATTTTTTTCGAGCGGTGAGCCGACTTGGTGATGGCGTATTTTGGTATGCCTTGATGGCTGGCATATTAGTGGCTAAAGGTGCTGAAGGTTTTGCTCCAGTTTTGCATATGGTGATTGCTGGTTTGTTCGGCACTGCCCTTTATAAATGGTTAAAGGGTAAAACCTTGCGGCCACGGCCTTATGAAGTTCGTCAAGATATCTGGTTAACAGGTACTCCATTGGATAAATTCAGTTTTCCTTCTGGACATACTTTGCATGCAGTACTTTTTTGCGTAGTGATGATTAATTACTACCCTCAGCTAAGTTTTATTGTGGTGCCATTTACCTCTTTAGTCGGCTTGTCTCGGGTGGTTTTAGGCTTACATTATCCTAGCGATGTATTAGCCGGTGCCTTGCTTGGCGGCATGATTGCGGGTATATCTTTTCAAGTTATGTAGTCAGCCATTCGGCGACTTGTGTTTATTTAAACCTAAGTTTAATTAAAGCTTAGGCTTATTTTATCTCGCTCTTATTTAAACTAACACTTATTTAAACTAGCGCTTATTTCATCAAGCGTTTGATTCACTCGCACTATTGTCGACAAAGTAGCGCACTGGCAGTGGGTGACTGATATGTAAATGTTTTAGGCATTGCTCACGCCAAATATCCAGCTGTTCCACACTCAAATTTTTCAGCTCAGGTTCGAGCGCTGGTTTCTCGCCATTTAATACCGTGCCTATATCGGCAATTGC
>CAIYLB010000138.1 GCA_903926935.1 uncultured Pseudomonadota bacterium | reverse complement strand
TGTCTGGACGTTCGTTTGACAGCCTATTTAGCACACATCCAAAAACTGAGGAGCGGGTAGCGCGTTTAATAGCAATGGTTATTTAACGTCAGCCTTGCCGTATGTAAGTGGTCGCTATTATTTGACTGGCGAGCTTGATATTGAATAATCGACGTGCATTGGCGTCCATCGACGGTTAGAATAGGCTTTTAGCAGACATTCGAAAGTTTTCTTTGTATATATCTCAACAAATCGCCGCAAATGCTGTGAATCAAGTGTTATCTGGCCGCAACCTTACTTTGGCATTGCCGGCAGCTTTAGCTGCTTTTCCTAATGCTACGCCGCAGCAACGGGGTGCGGCACAAGATTTAAGTTATGGCACTTTGCGCTTTTATGGTGAAATTGATGCTTATTTATCGCAGCTGTTAGAAAAACCGCTCACAGATGATCGTATTCATACTTTGTTATTGGTGGCGGTTTATCAATTACTGCATGACAAAGCTGATGCATTTACGGTAGTTAATCAAGCGGTATACGCCGTGAGTGAGCTTAAACGGCCTGTGCCTAAAAGCTGGGCTAAGGGTTTGGTGAATGCTATTTTGCGTAATTTCTTACGTCAAAAAGACCAGCTAGCTAAAACTTTACCTAGCAGCGAAGTCGCCACTTATTCCTATCCGCAATGGTGGATTAACAAACTCAAGATGCAATATCCTGACCATTGGCAAACTATGTTGCAAACCGGCAATGCGCATCCACCAATGACTTTACGGGTAAATACGCAAAAAATCAGCATTGCGGACTATATGCAGTTATTAACACGCCAAGATATTGAAGCCACACATATCGGCGGACAAGCTGTGACTTTAACCAGGCCTCAACCCGTAGATAAAATCCCAGGCTTCACTGATGGTATCGTTTCTGTGCAAGACTATGGCGCACAATTAGCTGCCTATTTATTAGATTTAAAACCTAATTTAAAAATACTAGATGCATGCTGTGCGCCTGGCGGTAAAACCGGCCATGTTTTAGAGTTGGCGGACGTTGCACTAACATCACTTGATAGCGATGAAGCACGCCTACAAAGAGTACAAAGCAATTTGGATAGACTAGCACTGTCGGCTAATTTAGTGGTTGGCGATGCGTCTTCAGCAAATTGGTGGGATGGGCAAAGTTTTGATAGAATTCTAGCCGACGTCCCTTGCACTGCCTCTGGCATAGTGCGACGCCATGTGGATATTAAATGGTTACGACGCGAAGCTGACATTGCCTCTTTCGCGGCCCAACAAGCCAAAATTTTGCCAAGTTTATGGAAAATGCTGGCTAAAGGCGGTAAATTACTTTACGTGACATGTTCTGTTTTTAACGAAGAGAATCAAGCCCAAGTGGATAAGTTTTTACTAAACAATACAGATGCCACGCAATTGCCTTTTGAGTTGCCAGTAAATCACCCGCAGCTCAGCATTACACAACTCAACGGCCAGTTAATTCCATCAACCGCACACGACGGCTTTTATTATGCATTGCTGCAAAAAGATTAAACAATTTTTATTGCTGTGCATGCTAGCGACTGTCGCAGCCACAGCGCTGGCTGGTAATAGCAGTATGAATATTAAAAGTGCTGAGCTGGTCGCGCAAGAAGATGCTTATGCGCTTAATGCGGATGTCGATATTAAGTTTAGCAACGAGATCGAGCAAGCCATCATTAAGGGGTTTGAGCTTAATTTTTTAGTTGAATTTCAGTTATTCTCGCCAAGAAAATACTGGTTTGATGATGAAATATCTACCGTGAGACATGAAATTACTTTAAGTTATCACGCGCTTTCAAGACAATATTTACTGGTACAAGATGGCCAACAAAAAACCTTTGTTACTTTAGATGAAGCAACCGATGAGTTGTCCGATATTAGTAACTTAAAAGTACTAAAGAAGTCTGCGGTTGAGAAAGGCGGCACTTATAAAGCAGTTTTGTTAATGCGCTTAGATTATAAGAAACTACCTAAATCCTTGCAGGTTGATAAACTGGGCTCAGATGAGTGGAAAATAAGTTCACAACGTTTTGAGTGGACCCCTAATTTATTCAAATGAAGTACATCATATTTATCAGCGCTGGATTAGGCGTATTTTTACTCTACTTGCTATCAAACGCCAGTGCTAACACAGCAGCATCGGGCGAATACTACACATTATTAGTTACACTCAATATCGGCTTAGCTGTGTTTTTAGTAGCATTAATCGGGCTGCAACTATTTGGTTTATATCGAAAAATTCGCGCCCACGTCATGGGAAGTCGCTTCACACTCCGATTATTAACCACCTTTGCACTCATGGCGATTATTCCTGGCCTAATAGTCTATTTAGTTTCAGTGAATTTTTTAACACGGTCCATCGAATCTTGGTTTAATGTGAAAGTTGAAGCGGCACTTGAAGGCGGACTGAATTTAGGCCGCACTGCCCTAGATATTATGCTAGTTGATGTAAAAGAAAAGAGTGAAAGCATGGCCACCAGCTTAGCTTTTCAACCTATCAATACACACTTTTCCATGTTGAATGATTTACGTGAAAAAAGTGGCATTCAAGATGCCACTCTATTAACCATACAAGGCAGAATTTTGGCCGTGTCGAGTAGCGATTCTTCCAGTTTTTTACCAGAGCTACCTACAAAATCACAGCTAAGGCAAGCACGCACACATATTTTAGCCAGCATAGAGCCGATTGGTAAAAAAGGCTTATATTTGCGAGTGCTAGCGCCGGTCACTACGCAAGACCTTGCCGGTGAAACACGTATTTTGCAATTACTTCAACCAGTACCTAAATCACTCGCAAGTACGGCTGAAGCCGTGCAAGACGTTTATCAGGACTATCAAAAACTTTCCTATAGTCGCACGTCTTTAAGAGAAGTATTTGCCCTCACTTTAACCTTAGTGATGATGTTGGCCATGCTTGGCGCCGTGGCGATTGCATTTGTATTGAGCCGTCGATTATCTGCGCCACTGACCGTGCTGGCAGAAGGCACCAAAGCCATTGCCAGTGGTGATTACAGCACTATGTTACCTGAGCATGGCAAAGATGAGCTTGGCGTGTTGGTCAAATCATTTAACAGTATGACCCGTCAATTAAACGATGCGACCAAAGCTGCGGAGAGCAGCCGCGCCAGAGTTGAGGCGGCGCGTGGCTATTTAGAAACGATACTGGCACATTTATCATCAGGCGTAATGGCGTTAAATAAGCGCGGTGAATTACGTACTTTTAATGAGGCAGCCGTTAATATTTTAGGCGTGTCGCTAGACGATTGTGTCGGTTTAACACCGGAT
>CAIYLB010000137.1 GCA_903926935.1 uncultured Pseudomonadota bacterium | reverse complement strand
TTTGATTGCTGCGCGCGCACTTCGGCATCTTTAATTCTTGCGACCAACACACTCATGGCCTGCGCTTTATTTTTATGCTGACTACGGTCATCTTGGCATTCCACCACAATGCCAGTTGGCAGGTGTGTAATACGCACGGCAGAATCAGTTTTATTAATATGCTGACCACCAGCACCACTGGCTCGATAAGTATCGATACGAATTTCAGCCGGATTAATGACGACATCGGACACTTCATCCGCTTCCGCCAATATCGCAACCGTACATGCTGACGTATGAATTCGGCCTTGCGTTTCTGTATCGGGTACGCGCTGAACTCTATGTACACCGGATTCAAATTTAAGTTTTGAATAGGCACCGTAGCCTTCAATTTTGGCAATAATTTCTTTGTAGCCACCAATTTCAGATTCGTTGGCCGACACCACCTCCACTTTCCAGCGTTGGCGTTCCGCGTAGCGAGAATACATTCTAAATAGGTCACCGGCAAATAAGCCAGATTCATCACCACCGGTGCCGGCGCGAATCTCTAAAAATAAGTTTCTGTCATCATTAGGATCTTTAGGCAATAGTAAGGTTTGTAGATTCTTTTCAATCTCTTCAGTTTTAGCTTTGCATTGCTCAATTTCTTCTTGGGCAAATTCTTTCATGTCTGGGTCGCTGAGCATTTTCTGCGCCTCATTCATGTCGGCTTCAACCTGCTCAAACGCACGGTACTGCTCTACGATAGGCGTAATCTCGGCGTGCTCTTGGGTGATTTTGCGATAATTATCCATGTTACTAGTCGCATTTTCAGAGCTCATTAACCGGTTTATTTCTTCTAAACGCTCGCTCAAATTGGCGAGCTTTGTAATCATGCTGGGTTTCATTGTGTGGTGTCTTTTAGTGCAGTTTAACTTGTCGTTAAACTTAAGTTTTAATGTGATACAGCTGTATTAATACATTTTCCAGCTTAGTGTGTTCATCGCCATGCGCTTGGTTAAGTGCATGGCTAGGTGCGTGTAAAAATTTATTGGTTAATGCATTGCTTAGGGCCTCTAACACTTTTTCTGCACTTTCGCCCTTTTGTATCATTTTAATGGCTTTATCTAGCTCAACTTTGCGTGTCGTCTCGGCTTGGTCACGTAGCGCTTTTATAGTTGGCACCGCATCGCGCTTTTTGAGCCAGTGCATAAAATTTTCTACCCGTGCCGCCACAATAATTTCCGCATCCACTGCAGCAGTTTGGCGATTAACCATACCATCGCTCACCACTTGCGCTAGATCATCCACGGTATACAAGAATACATCATCTAAAGCTGCAACTTCGGCTTCAATATCCCGTGGAACGGCTAAGTCCACCATAAAAATCGGCCGATGACGACGGATTTTAATCGCACTTTCCACCATGCCTAAACCTACAATTGGCAATTGGCTGGCGGTGCTAGTAATTACAATATCAAACTCGGCAAAACGCTCAGGTAAATCGTTGAGTAAAATCGCTTGCGCTGTAATGCCCTGCAAACCGATTTTGGCCGCTAAGGCTTCGCCACGCTCCAAGGTACGATTAGCCACCATAATACTTTTAGGCTTTTGTGCGGCAAAGTGGTCAGCACAAAGCTCTATCATTTCACCCGCGCCAATAAATAACACCTTCTGGTCTTTAATATCGCCAAAAATACGCTGTGCCAGCTTCACTGCAGCTGCTGCCATTGATATCGAATTTGCGCCAATGTCTGTGTTGGTGCGGACTTCTTTTGCCACTTCAAAAGTGCGTTGAAATAACTTATGTAACAGCGTGCCTAGCGTACCAGCATCTTGCGCGATTTTGACTGATTGTTTAAATTGACCTAAAATTTGCGGCTCGCCCAGCACCATGCTGTCTAAGCCAGAAGCTACTCTAAAGGCATGCTTAACAGCCTCGTCATTCGGCAATGTATAAATATAGGGTTGAATCGCGCGGCTATCTAACTTGTGATACTGCGATAACCAATTGAGTGGTTTTTCTGGGTTATCGGCGCTACAGTAAAGTTCAGTGCGGTTGCAGGTAGATAAAATTGCCGCTTCCGTAGCATCGTGCTGGGTTAATTCGCGCAAAGCACTGCCTAGATGTTCACTATTAAAAGCAACATTTTCACGGATTTGAATGGGCGCGGTGTTGTGATTAACGCCAATGACATATAACTGCATAGGTGCAATTTTGATGGATTGGCGGTTGTTAAGCAAGAACCTTATCCTAAAGTTAAGAATATGGTTAAAATAACGGATTAGAATGAGTACATAAAAATTGTACTTACATTAACATTTAAAGATAATGGACTTTTGCCATGGATAAAACTTTTAGAATTGCCCCTAGTATTCTTTCTGCTAATTTCGCTAAATTAGGCCAAGAGATTGAAGATGTCATCATCTCTGGTACGGATATTGTGCATTTTGATGTGATGGATAATCACTACGTGCCGAACTTAACTATCGGACCTTTGGTGTGTGATGCCATCCGCGAAACCGCTGAAAAAGTAGGCGCGCTAATTGATGTACATCTAATGGTAAAACCGGTTGATCGCATTATTCCTGACTTTGCAAAAGCAGGTGCAAATATCATTACGTTTCATCCTGAAGCTTCTGAGCACATTGACCGCAGCTTGAGCTTGGTGCGTGAGCAAGGCTGTAAATCTGGCTTGGTATTTAATCCAGCTACCTCACTTAGTTATTTAGATCATGTGATGGATAAAGTCGACATGATTTTATTAATGTCAGTCAACCCAGGCTTTGGCGGTCAAAAATTTATTCCTGAAACTTTAGAAAAGTTAAAATTGGCTCGTGCGAGAATCGACGCTTATTATGAAAAAACTGGTCGTCAAATTTGGCTTGAAGTTGATGGCGGCGTAAATGCGATGAATATCTCTGAAATTGCTCGTGCCGGCGCTGATACTTTTGTCGCTGGCAGTGCAATCTTCGGCTCACCTAAAGATGGTGATGCTAATCGTTATAACTCTGTGGTTGCTCAAATGCGTGCAGCATTGGCTACTGTTTAAATCTTTTATTCAGAAAATAGTGCAGAAAAAATTTAAAGTTGAAGCCGTCCTAATAGATTTGGACGGCACTTTGATCCATACCGCACCAGAAATTGCGTGTGCTGTAAATCGCATGTTGGCTAGCTTGAATAAGCCTGAGATTGATGAAAAGCAGATAACGGCTTACATTGGTGAAGGTGCACAAGTGCTTATTAAGCGTTGCTTAACGGGGAAGTTGGATGGCGAGCCTGAAGCTACAGATTATGTACAGGCACAACAATTGTTTTTTGATTACTACGCGCAAATTGTGACTGAGAGTAAGCCTTACCCGCAAGTTGTTGAAAGCTTGCAAGCCTTAAACAAAGCTGGTTTTCGTTTGGCCTGTGTGACCAATAAGCCGGATAGATTCACCGTACCTTTGTTAAAAAATAACAATTTATTGCAGTATTTTGAGTGTGTAGTTTCTGGTGATACTTTGGCAAAAAAGAAACCAGCGCCAGACCAGATTTTTTATGCCTGTGAAAAAATGGGCGTTGCCATAGATAAAGTCGTGCTAATCGGCGACTCTAAAACTGATGTTGCGGCGGCGAAAAATGCCGCTTGTTTTATATTTACCGTACCTTACGGCTATAATCAAAACCGTGAAATTACGTTAAGTGATGTGGATGCAAAGATTATCCACCTTGGTGAAGCGCTAGATTTACTAGATTAATTTACAATAACTTTTTTACCTATAAAATTTTTTAAAGTAATTAAACATGAATAACAGCAATCTCAAAACACATAGTTGGCGATGGTGGCGGGCTTAATCTAGCGTTTCGCTAGGCAAAGTAGTTAGTCGCACCACACACCCAATATATACATGTGAGAAATTTATGTTTAATACCATCAGTTCAGCCGAATTTAAAGCGCTAGCCGCACAAGGTTACAATAGAATTCCATTAGTCTTAGAGACTTTTGCCGATCTTGATACGCCGTTATCGCTGTATCTCAAGTTAGCCAATCAACCATTTTCATATTTACTAGAATCAGTGCAAGGCGGCGAGCGCTTTGGTCGCTACTCCATCATCGGCTTGCCGGCAAAAACGCGTATCGTAGCCTACGGCAATCATGTACAAGTGCTTGAAGGGGAAGCCGTACTTGAATCTGTAGAAAACACCAATCCACTAGACTTTGTGAAAAGCTTTCAAGCGCGTTTTAAAACGCCACCACCATCTCTTATATCAAACCAAGATTTACCCCGCTTTACTGGCGGACTAGCCGGTTATTTTAGTTACGAAACTGTACGCTACATTGAAAAGCGCTTAGCCAATGTGCAAAAACCGGATGCCATTAATGTGCCAGATGTGCTGCTAATGGTATCTGAAGAAATTGCCGTGGTGGATAATTTAAGCGGCAAGCTTTATTTTATTGTGTACGCGAATCCTGACAATGCCGGCGCGTATGAGAATGCGCTAGATCGCTTAAATGATTTAGTCAAAATGTTACGCAAAACTGTGGCGATTCCTGAAGCAATTGCTTGTGAAAGCTCTGTGGCCGTTTCTGAATTTGGCGAAGAACATTTTAAAGCGGCCGTAAAATGCGCACAGCAATATATTTTAGATGGCGACATTATGCAGGTGGTACTCTCACAGCGTATGTCACAAAAATTTACTGCGCCTCCCTTAAGTTTATATCGGGCTTTGCGTAGCCTAAACCCATCACCTTATATGTTTTATTACGACATGGGCGGTCATCATGTGGTGGGCGCTTCGCCAGAGATTTTAGTGCGGCTGGAAAATGGCACGGTAACCGCCAGGCCAATTGCCGGTACGCGTCCACGTGGTAAAACGCGTGAGCAAGATTTAGCGCTAGCGGTAGAGTTGTTGGCCGACCCAAAAGAGCGTGCAGAACATGTGCAATTGATGGATTTAGGGCGCAATGATGTTGGCCGTGTCGCACAAACTGGCACGGTAAAAGTCACTGATAATATGATGATAGAGCGCTATTCGCATGTGATGCATATAGTGAGCAATGTTGAAGGAAAACTTAAAGCAGGTATGGATGCAATAGACGTGATTAAAGCGACCTTCCCTGCCGGCACAGTGAGCGGCGCACCTAAAGTACGCGCGATGGAAATTATTGATGAGCTGGAACCTAGCAAGCGTGGCATCTACGCCGGTGCGGTAGGCTACTTAGGTTTTAATGGAGATATGGACGTAGCGATTGCGATTAGAACCGGCGTGATTAAAAACAATATGCTTTATGTGCAAGCTGGCGCGGGTATCGTGGCCGATTCTGTGCCGCAAAGCGAATGGGATGAAACGCAAAACAAAGCTAAAGCCGTGCTTAGGGCGGCTGAATTGGTGCAAGCTGGTTTAGATTTGAGCGTGGATTTGAACTTAGCCGCTACACCGAAAGCAGGATATTAATATGTTACTCATGATAGATAACTACGATTCTTTCACTTACAACTTGGTGCAATATTTAGGTGAGCTAGGCCAAGAAGTGCTGGTGTATCGTAACGATGAAATTGATTTAGCCAAAGTGGCTGAACTCAAGCCTGATCATATTGTGATTTCGCCTGGCCCTTGTACACCAAACGAAGCTGGCATTAGCGTGCCTCTGATTAAAGAATTCGCCGGAAAAATTCCCTTACTGGGCGTGTGTTTAGGCCATCAAAGTATAGGCCAAGCTTTTGGTGGGCGTATTATTAAAGCTAAAACCTTAATGCATGGCAAAACGTCATTGATTTACCATCACAATATTGGCGTGTTTAGAGATTTGCCTAATCCCTACACCGCCACGCGTTACCATTCATTGGTGATAGAAAAAGAAACTTTACCAGATTGTTTAGAAATTACCGCCTGGACTGAAGACGGTGAAATTATGGGCGTTCGTCACAAAACCTTACGCGTTGAAGGCGTACAGTTTCACCCAGAATCCATTCTGACGGAATACGGCCATGAACTTCTGGATAACTTCCTGAAGGAAAAGTAATGAAGTTGACGTTCAAAGAAGCCTTGCAACATCTGCTAAACCGTGATGACTTCACGCACGCGCAAATGCTGGGAATTATGCGCATGATGATGTCTGGCGAGTTAACTGGCGTACAAATATCCAGCCTGCTAATGGGTTTAAGAATGAAGGGCGAAACAGTAGATGAGATTGCTGCGGCCGCCGAGGTCATGCGTGATCTTTCGACCAAGGTCACCATTCACGACACCAGCCACCTGATCGATACCTGTGGAACTGGTGGGGATGGCATTCAGACCTTTAACGTATCGACCGCATGCGCTTTTGTCGCTGCAGCAGCAGGAGCTCAAGTTGCCAAGCATGGCGGGCGCTCAGTGTCATCTACCTGTGGCAGTGCTGATGTGCTCGAAGCATTAGGTGTGAATGTTAATTTATCCCCAGAGCAAGTCGCAAAATGTGTAGACAATATTGGCATTGGCTTCATGTTTGCGCCTAATCACCACAGCGCAATGAAACATGCCGCACCTGTGCGACGTGAATTAGGCATACGCACGCTATTCAACCTACTTGGCCCAATGACCAACCCAGCTGGTGCCAAGCGCCAGGTAATGGGTGTGTTCCATAAAGACCTAACGATTTTATTAGCGCAAGTATTGCAGCGTTTGGGCAGTACTCATGTCATGGTCGTGCATGGTGCTGACGGCATGGATGAAATTTCATTTACAGGCGATACCTTTGTGGCAGAGTTGAAAAATGGCACAGTGACTGAGTACACTCTGAATCCTAGCCAATTTGGCATGCCACACCATAACTTAAGCACCATACAAGTGCAAAATGCAGATGAGTCGAAAGCCATGGTTTTAGATGTACTTAATGGCAAAAGTGATAATCTAAACCAGCGAGCAGCCAGAGATATAGTGCTGCTAAACGCCGGGGCTGCTATTTATGTGGCAGGCATTGTAGATAACTTACAGGCAGGCATTAATAAAGCCGCAGAAGTTATCGATAACGGCTTGGCGTTGGCTAAATTAGAGGATCTAAAAGCTAGCTCTTAATGAAAAATCTGTTTTTATTTGCATGTTTTTTATTATTGCTGGCGTGCTCAAAAGCTGAGTCACCGGCTTCTTTAGATAACGCATCAAAGCAAGCCATTGCGCAAACCAACGCAAGCGTTATTGCTGATTTATATGCTAAAAAACATAGCCAAGTTTGGGTGGAAGATAACGGCATAGTGGTAAAAGTATTGGCGGATGATGTTAATGGCGCACGTCACCAACGGTTTCTAGTAAAAGTGGGCACGGATCAAACTTTATTATTTGTCCACAATATAGATTTAGCGGCGCGTGTAGAAAATATTAAATTAGGCGACCATATTGCATTTAGTGGTGAGTATATTTACAACCCGAAGGGTGGCATTATCCATTGGACGCACCATGATCCGCAGGAAAAACATAAGGCCGGTTGGATTAAATTAAACGGTAAAATTTACGAGTAATTCGTGATAGCAATCATAATCAGGTAAATAAAAAATGTCAGATATCTTAAAGAAAATTTTAGCTACTAAAGAAATAGAAGTGGCCGCCAGCAAAGCTGCTGTAAGTTTGGATCAACTACAAGCACTAGCCGAAGCTCAACCAGAACCGCGCGATTTTGTTGGTAGCATCTACAAAAAAGTAGTGGCTAATAAGCCCGCGGTGATTGCTGAAATTAAAAAAGCCAGTCCGTCAAAAGGCATTATTCGTGAAGATTTTAACCCAGCACAGATTGCCAGAAGCTATGAGAAAGGCGGTGCAGCCTGCTTGTCAGTACTCACTGACGCAGAATATTTTCAAGGTTCTGCAGAATACTTAAGGCAAGCACGTGCGGCGTGCAAACTACCGGTGTTGCGTAAAGACTTTATGATAGACCCTTACCAAATATTTGAAGCACGCGCGATGGGCGCTGATTGTGTGTTATTAATTGTAGCGGCGCTAGAACTTAAGCAAATGCAAGCTTTAGAATTATTGGCCAATGAATTAGGTATGGCGGTCTTGGTAGAAGTACATGATGCTGACGAGCTTGAGTTAGCCTTGCAGTTAGACACACCATTAATCGGCATTAATAACCGTAATTTGCGTACTTTTGAAGTGTCGCTACAAACAACCTTAGACTTGTTAAAAGTACTGCCGGAAGACCGTTTTGTTGTCACCGAATCGGGCATATTTACCCCAGAAGATGTGAAACTAATGCGCGATAATGATGTGCAAGCATTTTTGGTTGGTGAGGCATTTATGCGCCAGCCAGATCCAGGGGCTGAATTGGCAAGAGTTTTTGCCTAGATTTTTTGCATAGATTTGTTGTGTAGATTTTTTAGCATAAGTTTTTTGCTGAGATTTTAGTTGCCCTGCAATAAGATTTTGAATTAAGGAAATAAAAAATGAGCTATCCCTATTCCCGCCCACGCCGCATGCGTAAAGATGAATTTTCTCGCCGGATGATGCGTGAAAATGTGCTGACTACCGATGATTTAATTTACCCGGTATTTGTACTAGACGGTGAAAATCGTATTGAAGAAGTCGCCTCTATGCCAGGGGTTAAACGCCAAAGCATAGATGTGTTATTAAAAACTGCCGCAGAATGCGTGCAATTGGGCATTCCTGCCATCGCATTATTTCCAGTAGTTGATGGTCAGTTTAAAAGTTTAGACGCCGCTGAGGCATTTAATCCTGATGGCTTGGTGCAACGCGCTGTTGCAGCCCTTAAAGCGGCGCATCCTACGTTGGGTATTATTACCGATGTCGCCTTAGACCCTTATACCACGCACGGCCAAGATGGCTTAATTGATGCCAATGGCTATGTGTTAAATGACGACACCATTGAAGTGTTGGTTAAGCAGGCCATCTCCCACGCCAACGCTGGTGCAGACATCGTCGCACCTAGCGACATGATGGATGGCCGCATTGGCCAAATCCGCGAAGCCTTAGAAAGCACGCGCAATATTCATACTAAGATTTTAGCTTATTCAGCCAAATATGCCTCAGCATTTTACGGCCCATTTCGCGATGCAGTCGGTTCGGCTGGCAATTTAGGCTCAGGCAATAAATACACCTACCAAATGGATCCAGCGAATAGTGATGAAGCAATTAAAGAAGTCGGCTTAGACATTGAAGAAGGCGCTGACATGGTGATGGTGAAGCCAGGCATGCCATATTTAGATATTGTGCGCCGCGTAAAAGATGAATTTGGCGTACCGACTTTCGCTTACCAAGTCAGTGGCGAATACGCCATGCTTAAAGCGGCCGCGCAGAACGGTTGGTTAGATGAGCGCGCCTGTGTGATGGAAAGTTTATTGGCGTTTAAACGCGCCGGTGCTGATGGCATTTTGACTTACTTTGCCATGGACGTAGCGCGTTGGTTAAAAACTAGTTAAAGCAAAAAATTCTGGTGCGTAAACTCTAGTTTGCGCAGCCAGTAATTGTTTACACTCAAATACCGTGATGATCTTCTATCACTCCCTTACTACTGATTTAACAACAGCTTAACATGCTCAATACCAGCCCGTTGTGCAGCACTACCATCCGCCGCTCGTTTGGTTGCAACTCTAATCTGATCTACGGAAAATACACTTAGTTTAATTACCCCAGAGTCTGTTTCTAGTGTAAAAACTGGTGTTTTTTTGCGACTGGCAACTTTTTTATCACGCTTAGTATCGTTTGTCACACGATTCGGTTTGTCGCCTGTTTCAAAGGGAATATCTTTGTTCAGCAAAAACATTTCCACATCTTTTAAACTATCGGCAAACAAATGAATATCTGTTTCAGCGCCTAAGCCGGCCGACCCATCTAGCACTGCGCCAGTCAAGTATGGGTCAAATTTTTCTAATAATTGCATAGTGAACAACGCACTTTTTCGCAGATTAAGTAGCTGCTCAGGCTGCTCATTACTTAAGAATAATACATTATAAAGTTTGAGCGCTTGCTCAACTTCAGCGTTTGACGGTAGCGCATTATTATCAATCGCCCCGATTTGCCGCCCAGCCTTTTTTTTGGCGTAAGCAAAGTCAGAGATGCCCTCTTCCGCCATCATTTTAGCGGCTTTCTGCGCAATCAATTGTCGTAATTGTTGAGGTGTTTCTCTGGCCATGACATGTGCTTTTTATATCAAAAATAATGCGCTAACTCACCAATTTGTTCGACACTAGCGTTTTAATCACTGAACTTTTACCTAGCCTTTACGCGGCAGGTCTATGGTTTTTTTACCGATTGACCAAGTCCATCTTTAGTAGAATTAGAATACCTCAATGTAGTCTCTGACTGTAAAAGCTGTTGCGCTTGGTTAATTGCTGGCACAACTGGGTTACCATTACCATCCAACTCCGGTGGTGCATAGCCTTCGCCTGCGGGAGGTGGATATTCATGATAAAAATAGTCAGTGACTCCATTCACATTACTCTTACCCGTGGCTGGGTCGATATTAATCGCCATGACGCCATCAGGCATTACCATGCTGGTCTCAGGCACACCTCTTAAGGCGCCGGCCATATATTTTATCCAAATAGGTAAAGCAGCAGCAGCGCCGGTTTCATTTCTACCTAATGTACGTGGTTTATCAAACCCTACCCATGCCACAGCTACTTGCGCTGGGCTATATCCAGTAAACCACGCGTCCATATGGTCATTTGTAGTGCCGGTTTTGCCGGCAAGATCACTTCTTCCTAATTGTAATGCTTTGGCAGCAGTACCATTACGCACTACACTTTGTAGCATAGAGTTCATAATGAAAGCATTGCGCGCATCAATCACACGAGGTGCACCATTACCAGCTTGATCAAACTTTGTGACTGAAAGTACCGTTCCTTTTTGGTCGACAATTTTAGCAATTAAGTTTGGTTTTACGAGATAGCCACCATTAGCAAATACCGCATAAGCCGTAGCCATTTGGTAAGGCGTGGCAGAGCCGGCCCCTAAGGCCATGGTTAAATAGGCCGGATGGTTTTTTGCGGAAAAACCAAAGCGTGTAATGTAATCTTGGGCGTAACTAGGCCCAATCGCCTGCAGCACCCTAATCGCCACAGTATTCACTGATTTAGCCAGCGCCTCTCTTAGGCGGATCGGACCTTCAAAACCATTTTCATAATTTTGTGGTGACCATTCTTGGCTGCCAGTGTCGGCGGCTGAAAAATTGAGTGGTGCATCCTCTACAATGGTCGCGGGGGTGTAGCCTTTTTCTAATGCCGCAGAATAAATAAATGGTTTAAAACTAGAGCCAGGCTGACGCCAAGCCTGTGTCACATGATTAAATTTAGTTTGATTAAAGTCAAAACCACCGACTAGCGCACGAATCGCACCATTTTCAGGGTCAATTCCAATAAGTGCAGCTTGAACTTGCGGCAACTGGACGATTTTCCAAGTATTACCGGTTTTAATTAAACGAATCACCGCGCCCACTTTTAACAAGCGCTTAGCCGGATCTTTTTCGGCCAAAGTTTTTTCTACTAGCGCCAAACCCTTACCGCTAATTTCAATTTCATCACCACTTTTCACATGCGCTTTAACAGATTTTGGCGAAATGTTAGTAATAATGGCTGGCATAAACCCATTGAAATCCTCAATGTCGTCTAACGCTGTGTCGAAAGCACTTTTTTTCTCACTAGAGGCTAGTGACTCAATGGCTAACATTTTTTCTGGGCCACGATAGCCGTGGCGCTGATCATAGTCTAATATACCTTCTCTCACCGCGGCGTTGGCGGCTTCCTGATTGGCTTTACGTATCGTTGTATAAACTGATAATCCACTACTATAGATATCTTCTTGATACTTGGCATACAAGCTTTCTCGTACTATTTCAGCCACATAATCTGCAGCTAGGTCACGAGATTGCTTGGAAGCTTTGAAACGTAATGGCTGCTTTAAAGCCTTTTGATATAAATCCTCTTTAATGAAACCAAAGCGAAACATATCATGCAAAACTTCTTGCTGACGGCTAATGGCACGTTTAGGATTAATAAATGGGTTGTAAGTAGACGGCGCTTTAGGTAAACCGGCTAGCAATGCCATTTCAGCTAAATTTATTTTGTCTAACGATTTACCGTAATACACTTGCGAGGCCGCAGCAAAACCATATGAACGTTGGCCTAGGTAAATCTGATTGATGTAAAGTTCAAGAATTTTATCTTTACTAAGACTATGTTCAATTTTAATTGCCAGTAAGGCCTCGTTGATCTTTGTCACCAGAGTGCGCTTGCCATTTGGTACAGTAAAAAAGTTTTTGGCGACTTGCATCGTAATCGTGCTGGCACCTTCATGGCCTTGTCCAGTTATATTGGTCTTAATCGCACGAAATATGCCTTTAATATCAATACCATTATGTTGATAAAAACGCCTGTCCTCTATGGCTATGACAGCGTCTTGCATGTTTTGCGGTACATTTTCAATTTTGATGTAAGCACGATGCTCCTCACCAAATTCACCAATTAAATATTTATCTTCCGAATACACTCTTAATGGCTGCTTAGGATGGTAATCAGTGAGCGCATCTAGCGATGGTAAGGCTGGATATATCAATGCGGCGGCAATGCCTATTAGTGCGATTATTGATAAGCCGCCCACGACGATTGCCAATAAAATATAGTGCCACCATTTATTAAGATTCATGAATTGTTGTCGTTCATATTGGTAAGGTAATTCTCATCATTATAAATTGCTAAGCTAAATTATGGCGAATAAACCATTAAATAAAGGTCACTGTTTAAATAATATGTTTGCTAAAAAATAGGCTAGTGAGTTTATTAATCAACTACCGCTGCTTGGGAACTCACTTAGTGCGGCTAATTCATGTTAAACAAACGACCAAGCAAGATGATTAAAATGAGCGACTTATGTTCATTACACCAAAATTATGTGCAGTAATTTAAACTGACAATAAGCTGCGCGCACAATGGTTTAATAGAAAAAATTTTAAAATCATGTAATATTGTCATAAAATGCCCATCGTGGTTATTTTGGGCATTTTTTTAGCCATATTTTAGTCCATGCTTTAGTTAATTAAGGTGCATCAAACTGAACAATATTTATTTTGTAGGCCTAATGGGCGCAGGAAAAACCACTATTGGTCGTTTAATAGCGAAGCAATTAGGCATGGTTTTTTATGATTCAGACCACGAAGTGGAGCGCAAAACTGGCGTTAAAATACCGCTAATATTTGAGCTAGAAGGCGAGCCTGGCTTCAGAAAACGTGAATCCAGTACTATAGAAGATCTTTGCCAGTTAAAAAATATCGTCTTGGCTACTGGCGGTGGCGTAGTGTTGTTAGAAGAGAATTGTGAGCTTTTAAAAAATAACGGTATCGTTGTTTATCTACGTGGAAACGTACATGATTTATGGCTACGCACTCGTAACGACAAAACCAGACCCTTATTACAAGGCGGCAATATTAAGCAAAAACTAGAGGAATTGTACATAGAGCGTAACCCGATATATACCAAACTGGCTGATTTTATTGTCGATACTGGCGCACAATCGGCTATTGAAATTAGTGCTTATATTGAGCATTTGCTACAAACTCAGCATGGCCGTGGGAGCCCTGAAAGAAGATTTGAAATGGCAAGAAACACTAGTCATCTTGATGATAACTTGACTAGTCACTCAGCAAGTGATAATTGCGTACTAAATAAAAATCTAATTAACCAACATTTAGCAAACCAAAACTTATCCAGCCAAAATTTATCAAAGCCAGATCTAGTCGACTCCGATGACAATAACCAAAATTCATCTAAACCAGATCTAGCAAACTACAATTAAGTCACCATAACTTAAGTAGTCATAATCAAATAACAGCCATTAAATAACCACCATTAAGCTCAATAATCAGATGCAAACACTTAAAGTTGAATTAGCCGACAGAAGTTACCCTATACACATAGGGAAAAGCCTCATCTCTGATGCTAGCTTAATCCTGCAATACCTAAAGCGCAAACATGTGGCGATTGTTACCAACACCACGGTTGCCCCACTGTATTTAGATCAACTAAGTCAATCATTGCAAGCGGCTGGTGTGACTGTCATTGCTATTATTTTGCCAGATGGTGAAGCATACAAAAACAGTGCAACACTCAACACTATTTACGACACTTTGCTGCAAAATCGTTGTGAGCGCAGCACTACATTAATTGCACTAGGCGGCGGTGTCATTGGCGATTTAACCGGTTACGCCGCAGCCACGTATTTGCGAGGCGTACCTTTTATACAAATTCCAACCACTTTATTATCACAAGTGGATTCTTCAGTAGGGGGCAAAACTGGCATTAACCACCCGCTAGGTAAAAATATGATAGGCGCGTTTTATCAGCCGCAATTGGTATTGGCCGATATTGATACTTTGCAAACGCTGCCTGCACGTGAATTTGCCGCAGGCATGGCAGAAGTCATTAAATATGGTCTCATCCGCGATGCGGAATTTTTTGATTGGCTAGAGATTAATATGGCAAGCTTAATGCAGCTCGATGAAGCCGCGCTAAGCTATGCAATATTCCGATCATGCCAAAATAAAGCAGATGTAGTTGCTAAAGATGAACACGAGCAAGGCGAGCGAGCACTACTTAATTTAGGTCATACTTTTGGTCACGCCATAGAAAATGCAATGGGCTACGGCGTTTGGTTGCATGGAGAAGCGGTTGCAGCGGGCAGCATGATGGCAGCAGATTTATCGCAGCGCATGGGATGGTTATCTAATTCAGAAGTGGCGCGCATTCAAAATAGTTTTGTAGCGGCCAACTTGCCGGTTGCTGCCCCAAAATTAGGCGTAGATCGCTACTTAGATTTAATGGGTTTAGACAAGAAAGTTGAAAATGGAAAAATTAGACTGGTACTACAACAAGGCATTGGGAAATCGGTGATCACCAGTGATTACGATGCACAAAAATTAAGAGAGACTTTGGCTTTATGATTAAAGTGAGCAGCACAATTCATCAGGCATGTTCTATATGAACAATCTTGCAGCCTATGCCGCCAACCCAAATCTAGCGATAGGCCGGCAATTTCAGGAGCCTGCCTCGGAGACCCGTAACGCATTTCAACGCGACCGCGACCGTATTATTCACTCAACAGCTTTTCGTCGCTTGGAATACAAAACTCAAGTCTTTGTAAATCACGAAGGCGACTTATTTCGCACTCGACTAACCCACAGCTTAGAAGTTGCCCAAATGGCGCGCGGTATCGCCCGCACACTTCATCTGCATGAAGATCTCACTGAAGCTATCGCACTAGCACACGACTTAGGTCACACGCCATTTGGCCATGCTGGGCAAGATGCGCTGAATGAATGTATGCGCGACTTTGGCGGCTTTGAGCACAATTTGCAATCGCTACGCGTGGTAGAAAAACTAGAGCTACGCTACGCCGAATTTGATGGATTAAACCTGACATTTGAAGTACGCGAAGGCATACTCAAACATTGTTCGGTTAAGAACGCAAAGTTGCTCGGTGATGTAGGCCAACGTTTTTTAGATAAAACAAGCCCTAGCCTAGAGGCGCAACTCACCAACTATGCCGACGAAATTGCCTACAATAATCATGACATTGACGATGGCTTACGCTCTGGATTAATCAGCATAGAGCAATTATCAAAAGTAGAGCTATTTGCGCGTAATTTAGCTATTGTCAAAGACAAATATCCTAAGCTTGAGCAAAAGCGCCTGATACATGAAACTGTACGTCGCATGATTAATACCTTAGTAGTCGACTTATGTACCCACAGCGCTAGCAACATTGAGCAACATCAACCAAAAAATATATCAGATATACGCCAGCTGCCGCAATTAATCGGCTTTAGCAAAGAAATTGCCGACCAAAACCAGAAACTCAAACAATTTTTGCGGAAGAATTTATATCACCATTACAAAGTAAACCGTATGAGTGCAAAAGCCGCCCGTATTGTACGTGAGCTTTTCACTGCATTTTTTGAGAATACCGGCTTGCTGCCAGACGAGTTTCAGGTCTATGCAGAGCTAGATAAAGCACGGGCAGTGGCAGATTATATTGCTGGCATGACAGATCGCTTTGCAATACGCGAACATCGTAAGTTATTTACGGTTGAAGAATATTTGTAATAAGTTTTTAACATAAGATTGAATAAACATTGAACTAGTTTTTATTCAGCCCCAATATCACAGCATAATGCCAACTTCATCGTGGGAAATTTATGTGATATTTTTTAGCTTGACCGTGAAAACTTGACTGTGAAATATTTTTTAGATTAAGCACTTTTTTGTTGCGTTTACATTATTAAAGTGTGCAAAGTTGCTTAATTTTTTATTACCCAAGTTGTTTAATTTAGGCCTACCACATGAGTACATATAGTGAAATTGAAGCAAATGATTTATTGAGTATGATGGCAACGCAACCTTTGGTGTTAGTCGATGTACGTAATGATGACGAGGTTTTGCGTGGCATTATTGCCGGCGCCATACATATTCCGCTAGCCATGTTGCCTGCGCAATATGAGCCCCTAACCAAAGCAGATACGGTTGTTTTTTATTGTCACAGCGGCATTCGCTCTGCACATGCGGCAGCTTTTGCTGCGAGTAAAGGCTGTAAAAATGTATATAACCTAGTTGGAGGGGTCTTAGCTTGGAGTAGAGCAGGCCATGCTTTGATTGCTAAAGATTTTGAGGCTAAGCCCTAATGGAATTTAATAAAGAAGTGGATGCGACTGGACTGAAATGCCCATTACCCATTTTACGCTGCAAAAAAGCCTTGAGCGAAATAGAGCCTGCTCAGGTCTTAAAAATAATTGCCACCGATACCGGCGCGGTGAAAGATTTTAAAGCGTTTTGCACACAAACTGGCCATACACTTTTGCAGCTTGATGAGGCGAATAGTGTATATGTTTTTTACATCAAAAAACGCGTAGTTTAGTTTGAATTCAATATAGTTTTATTAAATAAAGCAATATTAAAAAAGGGAGCGTTGGCTCCCTTTTTTAATATTGATGACTTTTTACTTCATACACTTGCCAGTTAATTACCCATTACTTTAACCTAGTCAACTGGTTTTGTAGCTTCTCTACACTGGCACTAAACTCTGCAACACGGGCTTTTTCTTGCTCAACTACCGGCACCGGGGCGCGGGCTACAAAACTTTCGTTGTTAAGCTTGCCGTTAGCCTTGCTGATTTCAACTTCTAATCGTCCAATTTCTTTACCTAAACGCTCTTTCTCCGCAACAACATCAATTTCTACTTTTAGCATCAGCTTAAAGTCTTCAACCAACATCACTGGGGCGTCGGCTTCTGGTAATTCAGCCACAATTGACAGATCTTCTAGCTTAGCCAAAGCTTTTAAATATGGTGCATATAGCGCTAACTTATGCGCATCTCCAGCAGCTATTAATGGCACGCGCGCAGCAGGAGAAATATTCATTTCGCCACGTAAGCTACGGCAAGCATCTACCGATTGCTTGAGTAAAGCCACCCAAGATTCTGCAGCTTCGTCTATTTTGCTCGCTTGAGATTTTGGATAAGCCTGCAA
>CAIYLB010000136.1 GCA_903926935.1 uncultured Pseudomonadota bacterium | reverse complement strand
CTATTTATTGTCAGGCAGATGGCGCTAGTTTAGTCAGTCAATACGATAAAGATGATGTGGAAGCAGTAGGTTTAGTGAAGTTCGACTTTTTAGGTTTACGCACGCTGACAATTTTAGAGTTGGCGTTGGTGAATGCCAATAAGCAGCGTGCTACTGAAGGCTTAGCACCTTTAGCTTTTGCCACCATACCGCTAAATGATAAAGCGACCTTCCAACTACTAAAAACGGCTAATACCACGGCTGTGTTTCAGCTAGAGTCGCGCGGCATGAAAGATATGTTGAAGCAGGCGATGCCAGATTGTTTTGAAGATATTATTGCCTTAGTTGCGCTGTATCGACCAGGCCCGATGGATTTGATTCCTGACTTTTGTCGCCGTAAACATGGTAAACAGCGTGTGGAATATCCACATCCGCTAACTGAACCGATTCTGAAAGAAACTTACGGTATTGCCGTGTATCAAGAGCAGGTGATGCAGATAGCTCAAGTGGTGGCCGGTTATAGTCTAGGTGGCGCTGATTTGCTGCGTCGCGCGATGGGTAAAAAGAAAAAAGAAGAGATGGATGATCAGCGTAAAACCTTCACTGAAGGCGCTGTCAAAAATAATATGACTGAGCGTCAAGCCACAGAGCTATTTGATCTGTTGGAAAAGTTTGCTGGTTATGGTTTTAATAAATCGCACGCGGCAGCCTATGCGCTGGTGGCTTATCACACGGCTTATTTAAAAGCGCATTATCCAGCGGCATTTTTGGCTTCTACCATGTCGGCAGATATGAACAATACCGACAGCGTGCATATTTTTTATGACGATTGTGCGCCTAACCAAATTGAAGTGCTGCCGCCTGATGTTAATCATAGTGACTTTAAATTTACTCCCACCAGTAGCAAGCAAATATTGTATGGTTTAGGTGCAGTAAAAGGCACCGGCATGGCGGCCATTGAGGTGATTTTACAAGCGCGTCGTCAAGATGGTCCATTTTTAGATTTATTCGATTTTTGTAATCGCTTAGATCTACGCAAAGTGAATCGCCGCGTGGTCGAATCTTTAATCCGCGCAGGTGCATTTGATCAGCTTCAAACGGGTGTTAACCCAAGCCGTAATGCATTGCTTGCCGGTGTGGCAATGGCGATGGCAGCGGCTGAGCAAAATAGCGCCAATAGCAATCAAAATAGTTTGTTCGGTGAAATTGCAGATAAAGCGGCCAATATTTTGCCGACTGTACCAAGCTGGACTGAGCAGCAGCGTTTACAAGAAGAAAAAGCCGCGCTAGGTTTTTATTTTAGCGGCCATCCATATTGGGCTTATCAAAAAGATATTAGCCAATTTGTTTCAACAACCTTGGCTAATTTGGCACCAAAAGAACAGCCACAATTAATCGCCGGTATTGTTTCTGGTGTACGTAATCGCATGACTGCACGCGGTAAAATGGCGATTGTTGGTTTAGACGATGGCACTACGCGGATTGAGGTGGTGGTTGGTAGCGATTTGCTGAATCAATATCAAGCTTTATTAAAAGATGACCAATTGATTATTGTAGAAGGTCGCGTGAGTAACGATGAATTCTCTGGTGGTATTCGCGTGAATGCTAGAAAACTACATAATTTATCTGGCCTACGAAACAGTAAAGCTAGCTTCTTAAAGATTTCATGCAATGGGCAAGCCGACGCCGTTAAATTAAAGGCTTTATTGAAGCCTTATTGTAAAAGTGTCTCAGATGAATCTCGCGGTTGCCCAGTGAAAGTTGAATATCATAATAAAACCAGTAAGGTAGAATTGATGCTGGGAAACGACTGGCGCGTAGATCTGCACGACGAGTTGATTGCGGGCTTAACTGAGTGGTTGACTCAAAGCAACGTAAAAATCCTATATAATTAACGATTGCTAGCCACATTCAATTGAATACTGCGTTTGCAGGGTCTTGCCGTACTAAACGTACTGTCTGCGACCCTACACCTTGTCTTCAATCGAATGTGACTAGCAATAATTTTTTGAAAAACTTTAATGATTGAGTTAAGCGCATGAAAATAAGTTACCTAGATTTTGAACAACCGATTGCAGAACTTGAAAGCCAAATTGAAGGTTTGCAAGCCGCGCACGATGCCAACGATGCTTTGGATATATCTAAAGAGTTAACTGCTTTGGAAAAGAAAAACCAAAAATTATCTGCAGATATTTATGGCAATTTGAGCGCATGGCAAATTTCGCAATTAGCACGTCATCCGCAGCGTCCTTACACATTAGATTACATTCAAGGCATGTTTACTGACTTTGAAGAGTTGCATGGCGATAGAGCCTATGCCGACGATCCTGCCATTGTTGGCGGCTTAGCACGGTTTGAAGGTCAGCCTGTGATGGTGATTGGTCACCAAAAAGGCCGCGATGTTAAAGAGCGGCAATATCGCAACTTTGGCATGCCGCGCCCAGAAGGCTACCGCAAGGCATTGCGACTATTTCGTCTAGCGGAAAAATTTGGTATTCCTATCATTACTTTGATTGATACCCCGGGTGCTTATCCTGGTATTGGTGCTGAAGAGCGTGGCCAGTCTGAAGCTATTGCGCGTAATTTATATGTGATGGCTGAACTTGAAACACCTATTATCGGCGTGATTATTGGTGAAGGCGGCTCTGGTGGTGCATTAGCACTCGGAGTAGTAGATCAATTGCTGATGATGCAATACGGCACTTACTCAGTCATTTCACCTGAAGGCTGTGCTTCAATTTTGTATAAGAGTGCAGATAAAGCTTCAGTGGCCGCAGAGTCACTGGCAATTACCGCTGATCGTCTAAAAAGTATGGGTCTGATAGATCGTATCATTCCTGAGCCTTTAGGTGGCTCACATCGCTCGCCAGAATTGGTGATGGAAACATTACGCGTAGCACTAAGAGAAGAGCTAGCCAAGCTTAAAGCAAAGTCTATTAAGTTATTGTTGGTTAGACGTTACGAGCGTTTAATGGGTTATGGTAAATATAAAGAAGTTGCTGAGAAAAAACAGCCAATCAAACTATAAGTGGTTAAATTTTTAGTCTGAAATTTCTGGCTAGCAGGGTAATACGTTGAATAAGGAGCCGGACATTAAAGCTAAAAAAAGAAAGCTAGGCTCAGCTCAATTAGCTATTTCTGCCAATTTACAAGATCCATTGCTATCTCAAGTCAGTACCTTTTTAGCTCAGCAATTAAGGCCTAATCAACATGTGTTATTAGGCTTAAGTGGCGGTTTAGATTCTTGTGTATTGCTACATTTGCTAGCTGTTGCTCAGCAGATCGTTCCATTCCATTTGCATGCCATGCATGTGCATCATGGTTTAAGTGTCAATGCCGATGCCTGGGCTACGTTTTGTACAGAACAGTGTGTATTGCTGAATATACCTTTACAGGTTATTAAGGTTGATATTGAGGCAAGCCCAAAATTGGGTATAGAAGCTGCCGCTCGGCAACTACGCTATGAAGCGCTATTTAATAACGTTTTACCTGAGTTATCCCTCCCAAATCAGGCAGATTTCATCGTCACCGCTCACCATCAAGACGACCAAGCTGAAACGCTTTTATTGCAATTATTCAGAGGCGCTGGTGTTAAGGGTTTGGCCAGCATGGCTGCAGTGGATCCCTCTAGGCGACTACTGCGACCATTGCTTGAAGTTAGTCGCCAAACATTGCAAGATTACGCAGAACGCCATCAGCTAAAATGGTGCGATGATGAAAGTAATGCTGACACCCATTATGAACGTAATTTTTTGCGGCATAACATAATGCCAATATTGGAAACGCGTTATCCTGCCATTAAGTCTGTGTTAGCCAGAAGCGCAACTCACCTCGCAGAAGCGAACGAGTTGTTAGATGCCTTGGCCGAATTTGATGCAACGGCGTTACTGTTAAATAATAGATTGTGTCTGAATGGCTTGGCTCAATTAGCACAGGTACGTGCAAAAAATGTACTGCGCTGGTGGTTTGCAAAAAATCAACTGGCGATGCCGAGTTCAGAACATTTAAGTGAAATAATCAATCAGCTACTTAATGCAAAAGCCGATGCCAATATTAATATTCAATTAAACCATATCGGTCAAATAGACCTAAGCTGTCAAACGCAACATTTAACTTTAAAAAGATTTCAGCATCGTGCTTATTTGTTAGCAGAACAAAGCACACCAGTTTTTGATTTGCTCTGGACTGGCGAAGCAGAGTTAAACTTGCCAAACGGCGGTAAATTGCATTTTAAACAAGTGATGGGTGCTGGCTTAGCACTTAAGTTTGGTATGACTAAGTTAAGAATTACCAAGCGCGCTGGTGGTGAACGGTTTAAACCAAATGTCTTAAGACCGACCAGAACGCTGAAACACCTATTGCAAGAAGCGAATATTCCGCCTTGGCAACGTGATTATTTACCACTAATTTACTGGCATGATACCTTGGCTTTCGTGCCATATATTGGCATGGCAAATGAACTGCAAGCCACTGAACATGAATTAGGCTTGGAAATTACTTGGCAAGATTTGTCAGTTTAAATCTTCAAACAGCAGCTAAATAATTTATGCTAATTCTGTTCCAATATGCCGTGCAATTCTGGCCAGATATTGTCTAGTATTAGCGGTTGCGCTAGCGCGTTTGGGTGGATGCCGTCGTCCTGATTCAAATTTGGTATCGTTGCAACATTTTGCAGCATAAAAGGCACTAAGTTGATTTTGTGTTGTTGGCTTAAATCACTAAAAGTTTGGCTAAATTTTGTCGAATATTTTGTGCCGTAATTCGGTGGTATTTTCATTCCCAATAGTAGTACTTTGGCATTTGATTTTTCACTTAGGCTGATCATGCTGTTTAGGTTATGCGTCATTTCTTGAATAGGTAAACCACGTAGGCCATCATTTGCACCTAAAGCTAAAATAACAATATTGGGCTTAAATTTGGTAAGTGTTGTTGATAGCCGACTGAGCCCGCCGCTAGTTGTTTCACCGCTTATACTGGCGTTAACAACTTGGTAATGATTATTTTTGTCGTTAAGCTTGTTTTGCAATAATGTTGGCCAGCCTTGTTGTTGTGATACG
>CAIYLB010000135.1 GCA_903926935.1 uncultured Pseudomonadota bacterium | reverse complement strand
GATTTATTTCTGCTGAAAACTCAACCATAGCGCCGTCAAATAAAATGTTTTCCTGCGGTAGCCACTCCAAGCAAGCATTTTCAGCTATGTCAAAGTGCAGATGTTGGCTTGCGAGTTTGTTGTTCGCTTTATACCATTTTCCTGCGCCTGGCGTTGTCAGTAGCACGTTTGCGTTGTCTGCTAACGCAACTTTCAACGTCAGCTCATCACCGCCTGCAACTCCACCTGGTGGGTGAATAATAATGCCATGACAAATTCTTTCACCTTCTGGATGCAAGGTTTTTTGTATGACTAAGGGACCGCTATGCTGTTTTTTTTCTAAAAACGTCCGTAAAAGCTGAGTGTTTTCAACATGAGAATTCTCAAGTCTGCTATTAAAACTAAGCGCCAGAAAAGCTTTCCAGCGGCCTAATGTATTTTCGCTGATAATAGTCTTGTTACAAGTATCGTTATCTTGCGCTTGCAATATCGCGCTATTAATTATTTTTGCTTCATCCATGTACTCATAATGCCACAAAATTACGAATATTATCTTTTTGCATATCTGCGCCTAAGCCCTGTTTAACGACCTGTCCGCGCGACATGACCAAATAGTTATCAGCCAATGCTTCAGCAAAATCATAGTATTGTTCTACCAATAATATCGCCATATCTCCGCGTTCTGAAAGCATACGAATGACACGCTCAATATCTTTAATGATAGAAGGCTGTATGCCTTCGGTAGGTTCATCTAAAATCAATAACTTAGGCTTAGAGACTAAAGCGCGTGCAATGGCTAATTGCTGTTGTTGTCCACCAGATAAGTCGCCGCCACGTCTGTGTAGCATTTCTTTTAGCACTGGAAACATGTCATAAACATCGTCAGGAATCTTACTGGCGGCTTTGCCTTTGAGTATAGCTAATCCCATTAGTAAATTTTCTTCTACGGTTAAACGTGAAAATATTTCCCGACCTTGTGGCACATAGGCCATGCCCAAACTGGCGCGAGCGTAAGGGCTTAGGTTAGTCACGTCTTTATCTGCCAACATGATTTGACCAGATTTTACCGGAAGAACGCCTATTAGACATTTTAATAATGTGGTTTTTCCTACGCCGTTGCGTCCTAGTAATACTGTGCATGCGCCCATAGGTACGGATAAAGAGACATCACGTAAAATCTGACTGCCGCCATAAAACTGGTTTATTGAGGTTACATTTAACATTTCAGTTCCTATTTGCTTCTAGCGACCTAAGTACACTTCGATAACTTGTTCATTATTTTGCACTTGATCCATCGTGCCTTCGGCCAGTACGCTACCTTGATGTAACACTGTGACTTTGCGCGCAATACTGTTGACAAAATCCATGTCATGTTCAACCACCATAATGGAATGCTTGCCAGCCAATGTATTAAGCAGTTCGGCAGTACGCTCGGTTTCATGGTCTGTCATGCCTGCCACAGGTTCATCTAACAATAATAGCTGTGGATCTTGTGCCAGTAACATGCCGATTTCTAGCCACTGTTTTTGTCCATGAGAAAGTAGACCAGAGCGTAGCTGGTATTTATCCTGCAAATTAATCGTTTCTATAATCTCATTAATACGATCATGCTGCGTGCCTGAGAGCTTGCCAAATAAAGAATT
>CAIYLB010000134.1 GCA_903926935.1 uncultured Pseudomonadota bacterium | reverse complement strand
GATAGATAATGCTTTGAATTATTCCTAACAACCGTTTTTGTGCGTAAAATAGCGCCTATTCAATCATTTGCATAAGAATTGTTTTAAGGAAACATATTTTGGCACCAGCACAAACAGCGCATCAAGCAGCAGTTTTATCACACCGCGTTCAATCCATTAAAGAGTCTCCTACCCTTGCCATTACCGCAAAAGCGGGTAAATATAAGGCAGAAGGTCGCCCTATTATTGGTTTAGCTGCCTGCGAACCGGATTTTGATACGCCACAACACATTAAAGATGCAGCAAAATTAGCCATTGATAACGGCTTTACTAAATACACCCCTGTTGCTGGCATCCCTGGCCTAAAAAAGGCCATTGTTAATAAATTCAAAAATGAAAATGGCTTTGACTACGCACTTAACGAAGTGATTGTTGGCGTAGGCGGCAAACAAACCATATTCAACTTGTGCTTAGCGGTATTAAACAAGGGCGATGAAGTCATTATCCCTGCGCCCTACTGGGTTTCTTACGCAGACATTGCACTGGTCGCAGAAGCCACACCGGTGATTATTCAATGCGGCATTGAGCAAGGCTTTAAATTACTGCCAGCGCAACTAGAAGCGGCCATTACACCAAAAACAAAAATCTTTATGATTAATTCACCATCTAACCCGACTGGTGCTGTGTATAGCTTAAGTGAGTTACAAGCTTTAGGTGAAGTGCTACTAAAACATCCACATGTATTAGTTGCTACCGATGATATGTATGAACATGTGAATTTAACTGGTGATAAATTTTATAATATATTAAACGCAGCGCCAGCATTAAAAGACCGCTGCATTGTACTTAATGGCGTTTCTAAAGCTTACTCTATGACTGGTTGGCGCATAGGTTATGCCGCGGGCCCTGCCTACATTATAAAAGCTATGGAGATTTTACAATCTCAATCGACCAGTAATGCCACATCAATCTCGCAAGTTGCCGCACAAGCCGCGCTAGAAGGCTCACAAGATTGCATCACGCCAATGGTGACCGCATTTAAACAACGTCACACGTATGTGGTGAATCGTTTTAACACAATGCCAGGGCTAAGCTGCTTAATGGCAGGTGGCGCCTTTTATGCGTTCCCTGATGCACGCGGCGCAATTGCCAGCTTATATCAAGCCGGAAAAATTAAAGCAGCCACCGACATGGCGCTTGCAGAATATTTTCTTGAGGAATTTGATGTAGCGGTAGTGCCAGGCTCGGCCTTTGGCGCAGAAGGATATTTCAGAATATCGTTCGCCACCTCAATGGAAAACCTTCAAAGCGCGCTAGACCGGATTGAAAAAGCACTGCAATAAACCTGCTAAAATTATCTAAAAATAAAAATTACATGAGTTACCGCAGATAACTCAAATAAACCCCTATTTATCCAATAAATAACTTGCAATTAACACAAGTTTTAAAGCTAAAAATATACTGTTATATTGTTAGTAAATAGTACAGAAAAATGTTTGACACAAAGTCCGGAGTCAGTATAATGGCGCCTTCACGACAAATTGTGAAATATTCCTCGATAGCTCAGTTGGTAGAGCAACGGACTGTTAATCCGTGTGTCCCTGGTTCGAGCCCAGGTCGAGGAGCCAAATAAATCAATGGCTTACGATTTTTTCGTAAGCCATTTTGCATTTAAAAGGGTTAAATGCTGCATTTTTGCGACACTCACCCAAATAATTCCAAGCGATAGCTATACCTGTCTCAACCTTTTAGGAGATTAAGACATGGCATCAATTACAGAACGTGGTCCTTACCAGATTCATGCTGTCGTCCGTCGTAAGGGCTACCCTATGCAAATCAAAACTTTCGAAACCCGCCGCGAAGCTTCAGACTGGGCCTCCGTGATCGAGTCAGAAATGGTTCGAGGCGTATTCATTCCTCGCACCGCCTTAGAAAAAATGACCTTTGGTCAAGCACTCATCAAATACCGCAATGAAATCACGATTAAGAAGCGTGGCGCGCGCATGACGAGTTTCTACTGGCGGCTACCGCACAAAATCTACGACGAATGGCGATGTGGTTGACTCCAATAGCGCCTAAAATAAACCAAATACCAAGTTAAAGTTGGATGG
>CAIYLB010000133.1 GCA_903926935.1 uncultured Pseudomonadota bacterium | reverse complement strand
TCCACATCTTCCATTTCACTCAAACAGTCAGCGACAAACTGCAAGCGATTAAGCGACCACTCACCATGAATTTGCGGATCAAATACAAAAATTTTAGGCAACGGCTTCATGAGTAAAACATGTGCAGCAGAAAGCATTTCATCATGTATAAAAACCGCGAGGCCTGAAACGCCAGAAATTGCATGTTTAGCTGGCGGCGTTAGCGTATATTGTTTAGCTGTTGGCAACAGCGCCGCTTTAAATAGACGCTCATTTAATACTTCGTAACTTGCATCAAAGGGGCAGGCAGCGGTACAACCCACGCAATATTTGTCACCAGTAAATCTGGCTAAGTTCTCTTTGTTAAAAAAATAAGGTTTTGCGCTAAAAGTAGACGCCACCCATTGCCATGAAAGATGATTGCTAGCGCTATCACCGTCCAGCAGATGCGCTTCAAACCAATCCGCGGCTGCACGCCAATCTATTTTAAGATGATGCACAACATAACTGGCAAACCACATACGCGCGTGGTTATGCATGTAACCGGTATCTAGTAGCTCATAAACAAAACCATCCATACAAGGCAAACCAGTGTTGCCTTGTGTAACAGAATTATTCAAAGGCGCACGGCCAATGTCAACTTTGGACGGCTCCATCTCACTAAAAATGGCGTTGCCCTCAGCAAACCAAACTTGCCGCCAATAATCGCGCCAAGCAAATTCAAATAACAATTTTTCTGCCGACCGTCCAAAGCGAGTTTTTACCGAAGTAAAAGATTCATTTAAAGTAATACAGCCGTGTCTTAAATAAGGGGACAAATGCGTCACCGCGCCATTGATGAAATTGCGGTTACTATTATAGGCAACCGCATCAATATCATTGAGTTTTTTCAGGCCATTAACACGACCGCCAGCCCATTTATGCTGCAAATCAGGACCTATAGCGGCAGGAAATTGACGCTTAATATACTGCAAACGCTCTTCAGCGTCACAAGGAATGCTGAGTTTCTCTACGTGGCTCATTAAAATACTCACTTGAAAGTTCTCACTCGATTTAATCGCATACTGTTTATAAATACAGCTTATTTGGGAAGTTTTTCTAAACTTTATATGTCACAGTTTTATTGGATTCTTGTGCAATAATAATCGTTCAAAGAATGTGTGGTTAAATTAAAATTCTACCGAAGGTAAAATATGATGGAAGCAATGTGGATGTGGGGCGCGCTAGGTCTAGTTTTGCTTGGTATAGAAATGGCGACAGGCACTTTTTACGTGCTTTGGTTTGGTGTCGCAGCATTATGTCTTGCGCTTGCAATATGGTTTTTTCCTGAAATGCCAAGTGCCGTTCAGTATGCAATGTTTTCTGCATTATCCTTGGGTTCTTTAGCGATATGGCGTCTCATCTATAAAAAAACTGCGACATATTCTCGCGTAGGGCAATCGCTTGGTGAGGAAATCGGCCGCGTAGGCAGAGTTAGTGAAACCTGTAGTGCAACTAAGAGCGGTAAAATTATTTTTACGCAAGGCTTGATGGGCAGTCGCATATGGGTTGCAGTGAGCAATGAGACCATTGAAGTTGGTAGCAATGCTAAGGTAGTGGCGGTCGAAGGCAATGAGTTAAGAATTGTAAAAATTAGTTAATAGTTTTAAAAACATATATATCCATTTAGGAAGCCAACATGACCGAATTTAGTTTTGTACTGATATTTATAGCAATCGTTGCCATTATTAAAGGCGTCCGCATTGTGCCGCAGGGCGAAGAGTGGGTGGTTGAACGTTTAGGAAAATTTGCCGGCGCACTTAGCCCAGGACTACATGTCATTAATCCTGTTTTCAGCAAAATTAGCTATAAAGTGACCACCAAAGATATTATTTTAGATGTGCCTCAGCAAGAAGTGATCACGCGCGATAACGCCGTAATTTTGGCCAATGCCATCGCATTTATTAAAGTCTCAAATATCGAACGCGCTGTGTATGGCATTGAAAATTTCAAAGAAGCCATGCGTAATATGGTGCAAACTAGCTTGCGTTCTATTATTGGCGGCATGGATTTGAACGAGGCGCTAACCTCACGTGACCGCATTAAAGCTGAGCTTAAGGCAGCCATTGCTGATGAAGCGCTTGATTGGGGCCTAACTGTTAAATCGGTAGAAATTCAAGACATCAAACCGTCTTCAAACATGCAAGACGCAATGGAAAGACAAGCAGCGGCAGAACGTGAACGGATTGCCGTAGTGACGGAAGCCGAAGGCGCGAAACAATCACTGATTTTAAATGCTGAAGCCCGCTTAGAGGCTGCACGTAAAGATGCAGAAGCGCAAATGGTGGCAGCGCATGCTTCTGCTGAATCCATTAAATTTATTACGGAAGCAGTCAAAGAGAACAATGCCTCTGCCATGTTCTTATTGGGCGATCGTTACATTACCGCACTGCAAAGCATATCATCATCGTCAAACAGTAAAATCATTGTGATGCCGGGTGATTTAGTCGGTGCAGTTAAATCATTGGTTGGTGGTAAGTAAGTTTCTTTAGTCCTCTAGCTTTGAAAGAGGTAGAGGATTGCGTGCGGGTAATTTTAAGTACCACACACCGCGCAAGCTAAATCTTTGCGTAATTTAATAGTTCGCCATTCCATTGTTAGCGCATCTAACAACAGCAAGCGGCCTTGCAAACTTTCACCAATTCCCATCAGCAACTTTAAAGCCTCTGCGGCTTGAGTGGTACCTATCATGCCAACTAGTGGAGAAAACACGCCATGAGTAGCACATCGCATAGCGTTATCTTCACCGCTAGCTTCACTTTGATCAGGAAACAAGCAGTGGTAACAAGGGCTAGTTTCAGAGCGCATATCGTAGACTGTTACTTGACCTTCAAATCCAATAGCCGCGCCTGATACTAATGGTTTTTTAAGCTGAACACATAGCTTGTTTAACAGATAACGTGTAGCAAAATTATCGCTGCAGTCTATCACCACATCCGCTTGTGAAATTAGTGAAAAAAACTCTTCTTCAGTCGATCTTACGCAAACAGTATTTACCTGTACGCTAGCATTAATTTCAAACAAAGCTTGCTGTGCGGAAAGCGCTTTATTCATTCCCACAGAAGCCGTGGTATGTACGATTTGCCGTTGCAAATTGGTTAAATCTACCACATCAAAATCACAAATAGTTAAAGTGCCTACACCGCTAGCAGCCAAGTAAAGCGCCACTGGCGAGCCCAAACCGCCAGCACCAATAATCAGCGCATGGCTATTAACAAGCGCCTCTTGGCCTTCATAACTAATTTGCGGCAATAGAATGTGCCGGCTATAGCGCAGGAGTTGGTGATCGTTCATAAGTTAGTGTAATTGTCCTGCTTCAATCATCGCGTTGTAAAGTATGTAAGGTGAAATCCACACCATTATGTCATCAAATTCTTTTGAAGACGAAGAAGCTGATAATGATGCAACCGTTGGTGCTCGACTATAAAACGTAGTCATAGCGACTAAATTTAATAACTCATCTTCTCCAGCACTTATGCCATAGTTTCGACCTGTAGAAAAAATAATGGCCACTGCATTATTACTTAAATAAATTGTGCTTGTGCAATCTGTGGTTGCCGATGACTGGCATACCCGTAAATTAGGCGCCAAACAGACCAAGCCAACAGCCGACATATTACCTGATGTGGTGAAATCTGGCGCATCACTACCACTACATGCTGGGTGCAT
>CAIYLB010000132.1 GCA_903926935.1 uncultured Pseudomonadota bacterium | reverse complement strand
TAATGCTTCCGTTAACTTGTTTCGTTAGCGAAGGCCGCATTCTACAGGGCTTTACACTTTGGTCAAGCGTTAATTAGGGTTGTTACAGGATAGTTACATTTGCAAACTTACGCTTGCCAACTTGTGCTGTAATTACTGTGCCCTTGCTAAGTTGTAGACCTTTATCTGTAATTTTTTGACTATCTAATTTAACGCCGCCCTGCTCAATAGCTCTGAAGGCTTCTGACGTACTGTTAACTAGGCCAGCCATTTTTAGCAACTGCGCAACGCCTACCGTCGCCCCATCTATAGTGATGGTCACTTCTGGCACTTCGTCCGGAATTCCACCTTTAGAGCGCGTTTGAAAGTCTACCAAGGCTTTGTCAGCATCGGCTGAGCTATGGAAACGTGCGACGAGCTCTTGTGCAAAGCCGACTTTGATATCACGTGGATTTGCACCAACCGCAACGCTCGCCTTCCATCCGGCAATAGTTTCTAAGCTTTCAAAAGATAGCAATTCTATATAGCGCCACATCAATTCATCTGAGATTGACATGATCTTAGCGAAAATCACTTCTGGCGCCTCAGCGATACCTATATAGTTACCGAGTGATTTTGACATTTTATTTACGCCATCCAAACCCTCAAGTAAAGGCATGGTCAATACACACTGCTGTGACACGCCCGCTTGCTTTTGCAGCTCTCGGCCCATCAACAAGTTAAATTTTTGATCAGTGCCGCCCAATTCAACATCGGCCTTTAGGGCGACTGAATCATAGCCTTGAAGTAGCGGGTATAAAAACTCATGAATCGCAATCGGCTGATTAGACTTATAGCGTTTGGAAAAATCATCACGCTCCAACATGCGAGCAACTGTATGACTAGCGGCAAGCTCTAACATGCCTGCCGCTCCTAACTCATTAAGCCATTTTGAATTAAAGACAACTTCAGTTTGCTCTGGTTTTAGTATTTTAAATACTTGAGCAGTATAAGACTTCGCATTTTCTGCTACCTGCTCTGCAGTTAGCGGAGGACGCGTTGCGCTTTTGCCGGTAGGATCACCGATCATGCCAGTAAAGTCGCCTATCAAAAACAAAACATGATGGCCCAACTCTTGAAATTGACGTAACTTATTAATCAGAACGGTGTGACCTAAATGTAAGTCAGGCGCTGTTGGGTCGAAGCCGGCTTTGATTCTAAGTGGCTCGCCAGTCTTAATACTCAAGCGTAGCTTTTCTACCAACTCAGCTTCAATTAGAAGCTCATCTGAGCCACGCTTAACGACTGCAAGCTGCTTCTGTATGTTTATATTAATATCGTCTGTATTCAATTTTACTTCCTTAGCATTTCTTAAAGCCGGTTAACTTAAAATCAGTCATTTATTTGATTGAATTGAGTATTCTGTTAGAATCTGCAATCGCATCAATCTATAATAAAGGTCAGCCCGTGTCTATTAACGAGCCCAATCAACCTCAATCTATGCAGAATAAATTCACTATAGCAGATGCATCTCAGACTACCATTTTAACGCAAAATGCATATAAAGCTGAACGTAAGCTCAAATTACGCTGGATTTTGGCAATCTCTTGCTTACCTTTATTTGGTATTTATGCTGCATTTGGTATTGCTCCACAATCGTTAACTGGCAATGTTGCGACCGCAACTGTAATAGAGGAGATTGCCTTGCCAGAGTCAGTTGAACTAGCCAGCGCTGCCGCTGACACTCATTTTTGGTATAAAGATCATGTGCGCCGTGATGATACTTTAAGTAACTTATTGTCACGCTTAAATATTAATAATCAAGATGCGATTAATTTTATTCGTAATGATAGTGTTGCAAGCGCAATGGCGAACGCACTAAAGCCTGGTCATGACATTGAGGCTCAATCTGATAGTGATGGCAATTTAATTTCGCTTGAATATCAATTGGAATCAGACCAGTTTATTACCGTTAAACAAAGTGCGACTGGCTATATTGCGACAAAGGTTACTCATCAACTTGAAAATCGGCCCATTCTTAAATCCGCAGTGATTAAAAGCTCTTTGTTTAGCGCAACCGATGACGCCAATATTCCTGATTACATTGCCATACAAGTTGCCGAAATGTTTGAAAGTGAAATTGACTTTAATTCAGATCTACGTAAGGGCGATCATTTTAATGTGATTTATGAAGGCAGTTATGATCAAGGCGAACTGCTTAAAACCGGCGATGTTCTTTCTGCTGAATTCGTCAATAATGGCAAAATCTACCGCGCGATTGGTTTTAGAGATTCCATGAGTCAAATGCATTACTACACGCCAGAAGGCAAAAGTTTGCATAAATCATTCTTACGCTCTCCTTTAGAATTCACTCGAGTAAGCTCTGGATTTAGTTTAGGCCGCTTTCATCCAATATTACAGCGTATGAAAGCGCACAAAGGCGTGGACATGGCCGCGCCTACAGGCACACGCATCAGAGCTTCCGGTGATGCGACTGTTGCATTTGTCGGCAAGAAAGGTGGCTACGGCAATGTAATTATTCTTAAACATAACAATGGTGTAAGTACCGTCTATGGCCATTTATCACGTTTTACTGCGGGATTACATGCTGGCGAAAAAGTAGCGCAGGGCGATATTATTGGCTTTGTTGGTATGACTGGTCTCGCAACTGGCCCACATTTACATTATGAATTTTTAATCAATGGTGAACATCACGACCCAATGACGGTATCCTTACCTAAAGCCGATCCGATTGCCTCGCGTGATAAAATTAATTTCGATATCATTAGTCATCAATTAACAGCCCAATTAACGTTATTGGCAAACAGCAATATTGCCGCACTAGATTAATCGTTACTTGCAATAAAAAATTAAGGTTCTTATGGCTGATGCGCTTTTTATCGGACTGATGTCTGGCACTAGCCTTGATGGTGTAGATGTCGCTTTAGTGGCATTTACTCAGGATGAGTTGGATAACGACGAGCATCTACCGAAGGTATTACACACGCACTTTCTCGCTTATCCGCAATCGCTACGCAAGCAAATTTTAGCACTGCAACATCCCACCGAAAATGAACTAGAAACAACCGCGCTAATGGCCAACACGCTAGCTAAACTCTACGCTGAAGCAGTCAATCAATTACTAACAATCAATCAAATCAGCGCAGATAATATTACGGCTATAGGTTGCCATGGTCAAACTATTCGGCACCAGCCAGAACAGCAATTTACCCTACAGATTGGCAACGCCGCCTTACTGGCGGAACTCACAAACATTACGGTAGTAGCAGATTTTCGTAGTCGCGATATTGCCGCTGGTGGGCAAGGTGCGCCGTTAGTGCCAGCATTTCATCAGGCAGTATTTGCCAGTTGCCATGAAAACCGCGCCTTAATCAATATCGGCGGTATTGCCAACATTACTTATATAGCCAAAACTAGCGAGACAGTAGCTAATTCTTGCGAAGTACTAGGCTTTGACTCTGGCCCGGGCAATATGTTGTTAGATGCATGGATTATGCGCCATAAAGACTTAGCCTTTGATGCCGATGGCGCATGGGCAGCTAGCGGACAAGTCATCTCACCTTTGTTGACTGCGATGCTGGACGAACCTTACTTTGCCATATCACCGCCTAAAAGCACTGGGCGCGATTTATTTAATGAGTCATGGCTTGACCAAAAATTATTCGGCCAAAATTACCGAGCACAAGATATTGCGCGCACGTTGGTAGAGTTGACAGCGCAGACTATTCAACATGCTTTGCTTGAATATTGCAGTATGCCCGATAGCGTGTATTTATGTGGTGGCGGTTCACGTAACTCCCTGCTTAAAGATTGCCTGCAAGCGCTGCTTACCCATACCAAAGTTGAAACCACTGCAGCACTTGGTGTTGGCGTAGATTGGGTTGAAGCCATTGCCTTTGCTTGGCTAGCCAAACAATGTTTGCAACAAAAACCGGCTAATTTA
>CAIYLB010000131.1 GCA_903926935.1 uncultured Pseudomonadota bacterium | reverse complement strand
TAATTACCTCTACATTGTTAACGCTTGTGGTGCTACCAACCCTGTACAGATTGTTTGAAGAGCCTAACATTGAGGCTTAAGGAGATTTAAAATGAAAGAAGTTAAAGCTATTATTCAGCCGCATCGATTACCAAAAATCAGATCGGCTTTGCGTAATATTAAAAATTTCCCCGGCATGACCGTGACCAAAGTAGACGGTTGCGGCCATCATGTGGCTAAACCAGCTCAGGGTGTTCGCGAGGAATTGACTGATTACAGCCCAAAAGTTCGCATTGAAATGGTGCTAACAGATGATTTACTAGAAGGCATTTTGCAAATATTAGTTGAGGTGGGCCATACTGGTCAGCCAGGAGACGGTATTGTTTGGGTCACGCCGGTAGAGCGTATGATTCGATTGTCAGAAAAAATCACCGTCGCAGATTGCTAGCTAACTGTCATCAATTATTAAAGAAGTGATGCAAAAAAATCCCTCGCGACCAATATGGTAGTGAGGGATTTTTTTGTGCTTATGTAATGTTACTGATGATATTGTTTGCTGTGTTCTCTTACGGCCGCCAGCATCGCTGCGGCGTTCTCTGGTGGCGTCCATTGTGTAATGCCGTGTCCTAAGTTAAACACGTGGCCATTACCGTGACCATAGCTTTTCAGTACATTGGCTACTTCTCTTTCAATCGCTTCTGGCGTTGAAAGCAAAATAGCTGGGTCTAAATTACCTTGGAGAGCTACTTTGTTACCTACACGCTGGCGCGCGCTACCAATATCTACCGCCCAATCTAGGCCTAGCGCATCTGCACCAATCTCAGCTTGCGCTTCTAACCATAGGGCGCCGCCTTTGGTGAATACAATGCTAGGCACTTTACGGCCGTCATTGGTTTTGATTAAACCAGCCACAATTTTTTTCATGTAATTGAGTGAAAACTCAATATAAGCATCATGAGAAAGCGCGCCGCCCCATGAGTCAAATATCATCACAGCTTGAGCACCTGCGGCGATTTGCGCGTTCAAATATTGAATCACGGTTTGTGCGGTGGTTTCTAAAATATGATGCAATAAATCTGGCCGTGCGTAAGCCATTTTTTTAATGGTTAAAAAGTCTGTGCCGCCTTTGCCTTCAACCATATAAGTGGCTAAGGTCCATGGACTACCAGAAAAACCAATTAGCGGCACACGACCATTCAGTGTTTTACGAATTTCAGTGACCGCATCGAATACGTATTGTAGGCTCGCCATATCTGGCACGACTAACTTTTGAATATCTACTTCTTCACGCAAAGTGCGCTCAAATTTTGGGCCTTCACCTTCTTCAAAATATAAGCCTAGACCCATTGCATCTGGCACGGTGAGAATGTCGGAGAATAAAATTGCTGCATCTAAAAGCGGATACCGATCTAGCGGTTGCATGGTCACTTCAGTAGCAAAGCTAGGGCTTTTGCACAATTGTAAAAAGCTGCCTGCGGTTTTGCGGCTCTCGCGGTATTCTGGCAAATAACGGCCAGCTTGGCGCATCATCCACACTGGTGTGTAGTCGGTTGCTTCACGGTTTAAAGCGCGTAAGAAAGTATCGTTCTGTATTGCATTCATGTTGATTGCCTAATAAAAAAGGACACAAAGAATTTTCACTTTGCATCCTTTGTTTTGTAATGTTTTCTTATGCTAAATGGTTGTGATTTAACGCGGAAGTATTGAACTACCCATCAAGAATTCGTCTACCGCACGCGCTGCCTGACGGCCTTCACGTATCGCCCAAACTACCAATGATTGTCCGCGACGTACATCGCCGGCAGCAAATACTTTGGCAATATTTGTTTTGTAGCTTTCAGTGCCTTCGGTTGCCGCTTTTGCATTGCCGCGGTTATCTTTTTCTACACCAAACGCCTCAAGCAATTTTTGCACTGGCGAAACAAAACCCATCGCCAGCAACACTAAATCGGCTTTAATGGTGAATTCGGTACCTGGCACTTCTACCATTTTTCCGTCTTTCCATTCGACTTTAGTGCCTTTTAAGGCAACCACTTTGCCATTTTCACCGATGAGTTCTTTGGTTGTAATAGACCAATCGCGGTGCGCGCCTTCTTCATGTGAGCTTGAAGTACGCATTTTGATAGGCCAGTTAGGCCATACTAGTTCTTTATTTTCTTTTTCTGGTGGTTGTGGCATTAATTCAAATTGCGTAATTGATAATGCACCATGACGGTTAGAAGTACCCACGCAGTCAGAGCCAGTATCGCCGCCACCAATCACAACAACGTTTTTATTAGTCGCCATCACTTGGTTAGCGACAGTATCGCCAGCGACCACTTTATTTTGCGGTGTTAAAAAGTCCATCGCGTACATTACTCCATCTAGCTCGCGGCCTACCACGGGTAAATCACGCGGATGTTCTGCGCCACCAGCTAATACGACGGCATCAAATTCAGCCAGCAAGTCGTCAGCCGTAACATTTTCGCCTACGTGTTGATTGACACGGAACTCAACGCCTTCAGCTTCCATCTGCTGCATGCGTCTATCAATGTGCGTTTTTTCCATTTTGAAATCTGGAATACCGTAGCGTAACAAGCCACCGACGCGGCTATTTTTTTCTAGCACTACAACGCTATGACCGACGCGGGCTAATTGTTGTGCTGTGGCCAAACCAGCTGGACCTGAGCCAACAACAGCGATTTTTTTACCAGTTTTATGGCTAGGAATTTGCGGTGTAACCCAATCATTTTCCCAAGCTTTATCAATAATCGCGTGCTCAATAGATTTAATGCCGACAGCATCATCATTAATATTAAGCGTACAAGCAGATTCGCAAGGTGCTGGACAAATGCGACCAGTAAACTCAGGGAAGTTATTGGTTGAATGCAATACATCAATAGCTGATTTCCAATCTTGGTTATAAACCAAGTCGTTAAAATCAGGAATAATGTTGTTCACTGGGCAGCCCGTCGTGCAAAATGGAATGCCGCAGTCCATACAGCGCGCACCTTGCTGTTTGGCTTGATCATCGGTTAAATGCAATACAAATTCTTTGTAGTTTTTAACACGATCAGTGACTGGCAAGTTTGCTTCTGCCAATCTTTCGTATTCCATGAAACCTGTTATTTTGCCCATACTGTAAAACCTTTTCCTGTCGTTCTATTTAACGATTTTTTAAGCTGCTTGTTTAGCAGAAGCTGCGGCTAATTCTGTTAACGCGCGTTTATATTCAATTGGCATCACTTTGACAAACTTGGCTCTTGATGATGGCCAATCTGCTAGTAATGCACTAGCACGGACGCTGCCAGTATGTTTCGCATGGTTTTCAATCAGCGCTTTGAGCGTAATTTCATCTGCTTGGTTCAAATGTTGCGCTTTGCCTAAATCGGCTTCGGCTGCTTCAACTTTTTCTAGCGTGACCATGTTCATATTGCAGCGTTTGGCAAACAGCTTATCTTCATCGTAAACATAAGCCACACCGCCACTCATGCCTGCGGCAAAGTTTTGACCTGTTGCGCCCAATACTACAACTGTGCCGCCTGTCATGTATTCGCAGCCGTGATTGCCGACGCCTTCAACCACCGCAGAAGCACCTGAGTTACGCACACAGAAACGCTCGCCAGCCACGCCTCTAAAGTAACTTTCACCGGTAGTGGCACCGTACATTACGGTGTTGCCGACAATGATATTTTCGTGTGCAAGGCCGCGGAATGTGACCGGTGGTTTAATCACAATACGGCCACCGCATAAACCTTTACCTACGTAATCGTTGCCTTCGCCAGTCAAGGTAAAGCTAATACCTTTGGCTAGAAACGCCGCAAAACTTTGGCCGGATGTACCAGTAAAGTTGATGTGTATGGTGTCATCTGGCAAACCAGCGCTACCGTAGCGCGTCGCTACTTGGTTAGATAACATCGTGCCAACGGTACGATTAGTATTTGAGATTGGAATATCCAACACTACTTTTGCACCGGTTTCTAAAGCGCCATTAGCTAAGGCCATTAACTGGTTATCTAGCGCATTAACCAAACCGTGATCTTGTACATCGTTGTTTTTACGTGAAACGCTAGTTGGCATTTCTGGCAGATGGAAAACTTTTTTGAAGTCTAAGCCACTGATTTTCCAGTGGTCGATGCCAGCTTGCATATCGAGTAAATCTGCACGACCGATTAAATCATCAAATTTCGCAATACCCATGCTGGCCATTAATTCGCGTACTTCTTCAGCCACAAAGAAGAAGTAATTCACTACATGTTCAGGTTGGCCAGTAAAGCGTTTGCGTAGTTCTGGGTCTTGTGTTGCCACGCCAACTGGGCAAGTATTTAGATGGCATTTGCGCATCATAATACAGCCTTCAACGATTAATGGTGCGGTAGCAAAACCAAACTCATCTGCGCCCAATAAAGCGCCTATCAATACATCGCGACCAGTTTTAATTTGGCCGTCGACTTGCAACACTACGCGGCCACGTAATTGGTTTAACACTAAAGTTTGTTGTGTTTCAGCCAGACCTAATTCCCACGGGCCGCCCGCATGTTTAATCGATGATATTGGTGACGCGCCGGTGCCACCATCGTGGCCGGCAATCACAATATGGTCAGATTTTGCTTTTGCTACACCGGCTGCAACCGTGCCAACGCCTGTTTCAGCCACTAATTTTACTGAGATAGACGCTTTAGGATTCGCGTTTTTAAGATCGTGAATCAGCTGGGCTAAATCTTCAATTGAATAAATATCGTGGTGCGGCGGTGGCGAAATTAAACCTACGCCAGGCACTGAAAAACGTAATTTTGCAATGTACTCAGAAACCTTATGGCCCGGTAATTGGCCGCCTTCGCCTGGCTTAGCACCCTGCGCCATTTTTATTTGAATTTGATCTGCAGAGGCTAAATATTCAGCAGTCACACCAAAACGACCAGAAGCGACTTGTTTGATTTTTGAGCGCATTGAATCGCCAGCTTTTAGCGGAATATCTTTTTCAATGAGGTTCTCACCGATGACTTTTGCCATCGTGGTGTCAGTAGCTACCGCAATAAAGCGTTTAGCATCTTCGCCGCCTTCGCCAGTGTTAGATTTACCACCGATACGGTTCATGGCAATGGCCAAAGTCGCATGCGCTTCGGTTGAAATTGAACCTAAGGACATCGCACCTGTAGCGAAACGTTTCACGATTTCTTTGGCTAATTCAACAGACTCTAGCGGAATAGCTGCGTGCGCTGATTTAATTTCAAACAAACCACGTAAAGTCATGTGACGGCGTGATTGGTCGTTAATTAACTTGGCATATTCTTTATAAGTAGAGGCAGAATTGGTCCGCGTAGCATGCTGTAATTTTGCAATGGAGTCTGGTGTCCACATGTGCTCTTCACCACGAACACGGAATGCATATTCTCCGCCAGCATCCAAGTTGTTAGCCAAGATTGGATCTTCGCCAAAAGCGCTACTGTGTAAACGTGTGGCTTCTTCAGCAACTTGATCTAAACCTATGCCCTCAATATTAGTCACTGTGCCAGTGAAGTATTGATCAACAAATGCTGAATTTAAGCCTATAGCTTCAAAAATCTGTGCGCCGCAATAAGATTGATAAGTAGAAATACCCATCTTAGACATCACTTTATACAAGCCTTTGCCTATGGCTTTAACAAAGTTTTTGGCTGCAAGGTAATTATCTTTGGCACCCATGTGGCTAATGGTTTCAAACGCCAACCAAGGGCAAACGGCTTCAGCGCCATAACCTGCTAATAGTGCAAAGTGATGCACTTCACGCGCTGAACCTGTGTCTATCACTAAGCCAGTGCTGGTGCGTAGGCCGGCTTTAACTAAATGTTCATGCGTAGCAGAGCAAGCTAGTAAAGCAGGAATCGCTAAACGCGTTTCGCTGATGCTTCTGTCAGACAAAATTAGAATATTAAAGCCATCTTTAACCGCTTTTTCGGCCGCTTTGGTGATGCTTTCAACTGCTGCGGCCATGCCAGTTTTACCCAATGTTGCTGGATAAGTAATATCTAATACTAAAGATTTATATTGATTTTGCGTAAGTGTGGCAATGGCTTTTAATTGCTCTAACTCGTCCAGCATCAACACTGGTTGGCTGGCTTCTAAACGCATCGCTGGTTTAGTTTCGTCTACGGCTAATAAATTAGGTTTTGGGCCAATAAACGTCACTAGCGACATCACCAATTCTTCACGAATTGGGTCGATAGGCGGATTAGTCACTTGCGCGAATAGTTGTTTGAAATAGTTGTAAAGCAATTTTGGCTTAACAGATAAGACTGGCAAAGCCGCATCGTTGCCCATTGAACCTGAGCCTTCTTCACCATTTGTCACCATAGGTAACATGACAAATTTAATGTCTTCTTGTGTGTAACCAAAGGCTTGTTGGGTATCTAATAAACCGGCAGCCATTTCTAACTTACCTTCTACTTTTGGCATGTCTGTCAAAAAGTAGCGTGATTTTTCTATCCATTGTTTGTATGGTTTAGCGGTTGCTACGTCTTTTTTAACTTCAGCATCGCTAATAATGCGTCCTTGCTCCATGTCGATTAGCAACATTTTGCCTGGCTCTAAACGCCATTTTTTAACAATTTTTTCTTGTGGAAATGTCAGTACGCCCATTTCAGAAGCCATCATTACAATGTCATCATCAGTCACTAAGTAACGTGCTGGACGCAAACCATTACGATCTAAAGTTGCACCTATCATGCGGCCATCAGTAAACGCCACTGCTGCCGGGCCATCCCAAGGTTCCATTAACGCCGCGTGATATTCGTAGAACGCACGGCGCTCTTCGTCCATCAATGAATTGCCAGCACCATCTTTTGCACCCCAAGCTTCAGGAATTAACATCATCATGGCATGTGGCAAGGAATAGCCGCCGGCCACTAACAATTCTAAACAGTTATCAAAGCAAGCTGAATCTGATTGGCCATCAACAATCAACGGCCAAAGTTTTTCTAAATCTTCGCCTATCACGCTAGACTTCATCGTCTCGTGGCGTGCCGCCATCCAGTTTACGTTACCTTGTACGGTATTGATTTCGCCGTTATGGGCAATCATGCGGAACGGATGGGCTAAATCCCAAGCTGGAAAAGTATTGGTTGAAAAACGTTGATGCACTAGTGCTAGCGCTGAAACAACGCTTTCATCGTTTAAATCTTGGTAGTAAACGCCTACTTCATTGGCTAGTAACATGCCTTTGTAGACAATAGTGCGTGAAGATAATGATGGAATATAAAATGTAGCAGGATCTTTTAAATCAAGCGCACGAATCGCATGCTCAACACGCTTGCGAATGACAAATAATTTGCGTTCAAAAGTATTTTGATCGGCAGAAGTGCTGGCGATAATCACCTGACGCATGGTCGGCTCAACATCGCGCGCCGCTTGGGCTAAATCGTTGTTATTAACTGGCACATCACGCCATGCTAGCAAAGTTTGATTTTCTTCAGCGATGATTTTATTGATCAAACTAACGCAAGCTTCAACGTTTTTTGCCGATTGCGGTAAAAATACATTGCCAACTGCATACTGGCCAGCTTCTGGTAGATTGATATTAAGCTTAGCCGCTTCCTGACGCATAAAAGCATCTGGCATTTGCATCAGCAAGCCAGCGCCATCGCCTAATTTAGGGTCGTAACCGGTCGCGCCGCGATGGGTAAGATTGGTCAGTAATTCCAAGCCTTTTTGCACAATATCATGGCTTTTTTTGCCTTTAATATGTGCCACAAAGCCAACGCCACAAGCATCTCGCTCGTTAGAAGGTCTGTATAAGCCTTGTTTACTTGGTTTGGCTTTATTTACAAAGCCTGTATTTACCGTGCTTGAATTTACATTGATTGAGCTACTTAAAGCTGAGTCATTCTGCACGATTGGGTTGCTTAACACTGATGCCATATTATCTAATCACAAAACATTTAGCGGAACCTTCAAGTTTACCGTTAAATGTCTATGTGTTCAACAAGATGGACGCTAAAGATGCAGATTATTTCATCAAATTCGATTAGATTGGCATTGATACAGAAGGCCAATCTAATTTTTGGCACCATTTTTATAGCGCTTTAAGAGGCTGCCACTAGTGCGAAAGCTTTTTTAGCCGCCGCAATAGTAAAGGCAATATCGGCATCACTATGCGCGGCAGAAACAAAGCCTGCTTCAAACGCAGACGGACCAAGATAAATGCCGCTATCAAGCATACTATGGAAAAATTTATTAAAATGTTCTTTGTTTGATTGCATCACTTCATGAAAGCTAGCCGGACATTTTTCACAGAAATATAAGCCGAACATGCCGCCCACACTTTGTGCATTAAATATTACGCCCGCCTCTTTTGCAGCGGCAATTAGGCCATCCACTAATTTCTTTGTTTGTGCAGTTAGTTTTGCATGAAAATCTGGCGCTTGAATCAATTCCAAAGTTTTTAAACCTGCGGTCACCGCAACCGGATTGCCTGACAAAGTACCCGCTTGATACACTTTACCCAATGGTGCTAGGCAGCTCATGATATCTTTGCGGCCGCCAAAAGCACCTACAGGCAAACCGCCGCCAATGACTTTCCCTAGTGTCGTCATATCTGGTTTAATTTTGTATAAAGCTTGCGCGCCGCCTAAATGCACGCGGAAACCGGTCATCACTTCATCAAAAATCAACACCGCGCCATGTTTAGTGCAAAGTTCGCGCAAAGTCTGTAAAAACGCCATGTGCGGTACTACTAGATTCATATTGCCAACCACAGGCTCAATAATCACGCAGGCAATTTCGTCGCCCATTTTGCTGAATAAATCTTTAAGCGCTTGCGTGTTGTTATATTCCAAGGTTAGCGTGTGAGCGGCCACTTCTGCTGGAACGCCTGCAGAATCAGGCTCGCCAAAAGTAAGTAAGCCAGAACCCGCTTTTACTAACAGTGCATCAGAATGTCCATGGTAGCAGCCTTCAAACTTAACCAGCTTGCTTCGGCCAGTAAAACCGCGTGCCACGCGAATTGCACTCATGGTCGCCTCTGTACCGCTACTCACTAAACGTACTTGCTCCATGCTAGGCACTAATTTGTTGATTAGCTCAGCCATTTCTAGCTCTAGGCCAGTCGGCGCGCCAAATGACAAGCTATTTTCTGCCACTTCTTGCACCGCTTTAATTACCACCGGATGCGCGTGACCGACGATCATCGGTCCCCATGAGTTGATGTAGTCGATGTATTCTTTACCGTCTACATCCCACAACTTAGAACCCAAGCCTTTTTTGAAGAACACCGGTGTGCCGCCTACGCTACGAAACGCGCGCACTGGTGAATTTACACCGCCAGGAATAAGTTGTTGAGATTTTTCAAAAAGGGTTTCATTGATAGAAGTCATAGTAATCGTCATGTTTTAAATGTTAAGGGCTAAAAATTAGTGTCGAACAGTTGCGCGAATTGCTGCGTGCTTAATTTGACGTCTGAGCTATTAAAAATTGCATTGATAACAGCGATCGCGCTTGCGCCTGCATCAATAGCCTGCAAGACATTTGTTAGCGTAATGCCGCCAATAGCGACCGTTGGAATATGCAGCTGCGCTTGTGCTAGTTTAAATAAGTCCAAGCTGGCTACAGGCGCATTCGGTTTTGTGTTGGAAGCAAAGCAAGCACCAAAAGCCACGTAATCCGCCCCAGCTTGTTGCGCGGTTAAGGCTAAATCAAAGCGGTTATAGCACGATGCGCCTAAAATTTTATTTGGGCCTAATCTAGTGCGAACTTCGCTTAAGTTGCCGTCTTTTGCACCTATATGCACACCATCAGCATCTAATGTAAGACATAGCTTCACTGAGTCATTGATAATTAGCGGTACATTATATTGCCTACACAAAGGTAAAATAGCCTGCGCCTGTTGTGTCAGCAATTTGTGGTTTGCCTGCTTGTTACGATATTGCAAAATATTGATGCCACCCAGCAACGCAGCTTCTACCTTGGCTAGTAGCACATCGGTATCTTGCTCGTCTGGCGTAACGGCGTATAGGCCTTTTATTATGCTGAACATACTCTAGCTAGTGTGCTTTAAGAATGCCGTCGCCGCTATTTACTACTGCATCTTCTTCGTCGCGTGCCCAGAACATACGGTCAGGAATAAACTGGCCCATGCCCGGTCTGAAGCCGTTTTTAAGTGTTTGCCAAGTGTAATCCTGCGCTTCTTCTATGGCTTCTTCTAGCGTTAAACCATGCGCCATGCAAGCGGCAATAGCGCTGGTGAGTGTGCAACCAGAGCCGTGATAACTACCGACTAAGCGCTCCCATTTATAGTCTTTAATGCGTTTTCCATCGCCGTATAAAGTGTTAGTGACTTCTAAAGTTCGCTCATGCGTGCCGGTGATTAGCACATATTCACAGCCCATTGCCAATAAGCGCTTAGCGCTTTCATCTAGTGAAGTCAGGGCAATTTCATCGCTATCATCAGCAAATGCAAAGCGGCGCGCCTCTAAACTATTGGGCGTAATGAGTGTGGCTTGCGGAAAAAGCAACTCTATCATCGCATCCATCATGTCGTCGTTGGTTAAATCATCACCACGGCCAGAGGCTAAAATAGGGTCAATAAGCAATGGAATATCTGGATAATCGGACATAATTTCCGCAATCACGGCGATATTTTCTACCGAACCTAATAAACCTAGCTTAAACGCTGACACTTGCACATCTTCCAAAATAGCGCGTGCTTGATCATTCACCCAATCCGCATCCATCGCCAAAATGCTATCTACGCCTATGGTATCTTGCACGGTAATGGCCGTGACCACAGAAAGCGGGTGGCAACCAATGCTGGCGAAAGTGAGAATATCGGCCTGTAAACCGGCGCCGCCACTAGGGTCGGTGGCTGCAAAAGTGAGTACTGAAGGAGGTGCTGGATTAGCCATAATTATCTATCGTTAAGTTTTACATTTAAAATAAGCTGCTAGGGCGGTAACCGCGAACCGCTTATTTGTGAATTAATTGCTAAGTGTTGCAGCGCGCTATGCGAAGCATCTTTCAGCTTATGCATTGGTGTATTTATTTTAACCTAATACCTCTAAGCTGTTTAAAATATCCGCCAAATAAGCAAGTTCTTTATGACGAATCGTCATCGCAGTTGTCTATTAATAAGTGCTTAATCATAAGAAAATACTCGGCAGTACCGTGGCTAATTTTTAAAAGGAGTTGGAGATGGACCAAGGTGAAATTATTACTCAGCAATTGGAAGGTTTAAACGCTAAATTGTCTGAAATTAATCATAATATGCTTAAGGTATTTTGGATTGTAGCGGTCTTTGCGCTACTCTATTTTGGCTTAATGATTTATCTGTTATTTATTAGGTAGCGCGTAAAACCTTCATCTTTCTGGGGCCTGTCTATAACGCTTTAATTAAGTGATTGATGTTGTTTATGCAATATCAGGTAAGCTTACTAAATCACTGCGCGAAACGCCGGCGGTCATTTTTCTACATAAGGCGATAAACTCACGCATACCGGTGGTTTGGTATTTCTGTTTATGCCACAAAAAATAGAAATATCGACTTAAGTTTAGCGCAGGCGTATCTAGTGGCACTAAGCTGCCGCGCCTAAAAGCATCTTTGAGTGCTAAGCGTGATATACAGTCTATGCCAAGTCCTGATTCAACTGCACGCTTGATGGCTTCTGTATGCTCAAGCTCAAGCCGGATATTAAGTCTAGCGTGATTGTTGTGTAGTGCTCGATCAAAAGTTTCTCGTGTACCAGAACCTTTTTCGCGCAATATCCATGGCTCCTGTAAAAGCTGTTCGATTGAAATTTTACCGATATTAGCCAATGGATGATTAGGTGCGCTAAAAACCACAAGCTCATCAGCAATCCAAGGCTGCACTTCAATATCAGGGTGATTGCAATCGCCTTCGATTAGGCCAAGATCTAAGTCATGGTTCACTATTTGCTGCACTATGGTGCTGGTGTTATGTACCTGTAATTGAATGCGGCTTTCAGGATGTTCTTGTAAGAATCTGGCAACCAGCAACGTGGCTAAGTAGTTGCCGACAGTGAGTGTCGCACCTATTTTCATGTAGCCAAAACCGGCATGACCTTGTAGTAGCGCCTCAATTTCATGCGCCCGATCTAATAATTCAACGGCTCTAGGCAATAATTGCAGGCCAGCTTCGTTAATACGGAGTGATTTACCAATGCGATCGAATAGCTGCAAATCGAATTGCCGCTCGAATTCACTTAGAGCTGTGCTAGTGGCGGATTGTGATAGAGATACTTCTTCGGCAGCGCGCGTGACGCTTTGCGTGCGGCTGATGGCTACGAATATTTCAAGTTGTCTTAAGCTGTATTTCATCTTCTTGTATCTATTTTATAGATATATATTATCATTATAATCCATTTAACTTATATTGTATGGGCCTATATAATGTAAAGCAATAATCAAGGAAGTAGTCATGAAAATATTAGTCGCAGTAAAACGAGTGGTTGATTACAACATTAAAGTACGCATCAAAACAGATGGTTCTGATGTGGATATTGAAGGCGTAAAAATGGGCATTAACCCATTTGATGAAAATGCCATAGAAGAAGCGCTTCGTCTAAAAGAGAGTGGCTTAGCTACTGAGGTGGTTGTCGTTTCTATTGGCTCCTCAGCTAATCAAGATGTGCTTCGTCATGCCCTAGCGATGGGAGCCGATCATGCTATTTTGTTAGAAGCAGCAATAGCCATACAGCCGCTAGCTGCGGCCAAATTATTAAAGGCGATGGTGCAACGTGAACAGCCAGACCTTATTATTCTGGGCAAACAAACCATTGATGATGACACGGGGCAGCTTGGGCAAATGCTGGCTGCGCTGTTAGATTATCCGCAGGGCACCTTTGCCTCAGCATTGCAAATTGAGGGCAATGAATGTCTGGTGACGCGAGAAGTGGATGGTGGTACTGAAACCATTGCTTTAAGTTTACCAGCAGTTGTGACGGCAGATTTACGCCTTAATAACCCACGTTTTGTGAAACTACCCAATTTAATGATGGCTAGAAAGAAAATTATTGAAACGATTGATGGGTCGGACTTTTCGATTAATATCGAGTCGCGACTAAATCTACTAAAGGTGAGTGAGCCGCCGGCAAGAAAAGCAGGCATTAAAGTCGCTAGCGTAGAAGAGCTACTCAGTAAATTACGTGCACATGAAGGAATATTACTATGACTACCTTGATTTTAGCTGAGATTCTAAATGATCATGACAGCCAGCAACTTAGTCCGTCTGCATTGCAGGCAGTGGCTGCTGCACAATTTTGGAATTCACCTATTCATCTACTTATTGCGGGTAATAACACAGCTTCTATCGCACAAAAAGCAGCATCTATTAGTGGTGTCGAACGCGTTATTCATACTAATTCGGATCATTTTTCTCATCCAATAGCTGAAGACCTAGCCAACTTGATTGTTTCAATAAGTCATGACTATGAGGTGATTTTGGCGACGCATTCTTCCTTTAGTCGGAACGTTCTACCGCGTGTAGCTGCGCTGCTGGACGTGGAAATGATCTCTGACGTGTTGGAAATCAAAGCGGACAATACTTACGTTCGCGCAGTGTATGCAGGCAACGTGCTTACTACCATTCAAAGTGTAGATGCACTTCAAGTGTTGACCATACACGCTAGTAGTTTTACTGCGCAAAGTTTAGAAGGTGATGCAGAAATTGTCAGTATTGCAAGCCCTGCTGCATTTGGTAAAACTCGCTGGATATCAGAAGTGCGTAGCCAGTCAGACAGGCCAGCATTGAGCGCTGCCAGAGTCATTGTTTCTGGTGGCAGATCACTGGCGAGTGCTGAGAATTTTCAGCAATTATTATCTCCTTTGGCCGATAAATTAGGCGCGGCACTGGGTGCGACCAGAGCGGCTGTAGATGCAGGATTTGCACCAAATGAAATACAAGTCGGACAAACTGGTATTGTCGTTGCGCCTGAACTTTATATCGCAGTTGGCGTATCTGGTGCGGTGCAACATATATATGGCATGAAAGAGAGTCGGATCGTGGTGGCCATTAACCAAGATCCTGATGCGCCAATTTTTCAAGTTGCTGATTATGGCTTGGTGGCTGATTTGTTTGAAGCCATTCCTGCGCTTACTGCGGCTCTTTAAGATACCTTTAACTACATTAAAAAAGAAAATATATTATGAGTAAATATAGTTCAGAGCGCGTACTAAGCGTTCATCATTGGAACGACAACCTATTTAGCTTTAAAACTACACGAGATGCTGGCCTGCGTTTTGAGAACGGCCAGTTTGTAATGATAGGACTTGAAGTAGACGGTCGGCCGCTGACGCGCGCTTACAGCATTGCGAGTCCTAATTATGAAGAGCACCTTGAATTCTTTAGTATTAAGGTGCCAAATGGGCCGCTGACTTCACGCTTGCAACATTTGAAAGTTGGGGATGAGCTGCTTGTAAGTCGCAAGCCAACCGGTACCTTGGTTATTCACGATTTGAAGCCAGCTAAAAATCTGTACTTATTATCGACAGGTACAGGTCTTGCACCATTTATCAGCCTAATTCAAGACATTGAAGTTTATGATCGATTTGAAAAAATTGTATTAATTCATGGCGTGCGCTATGTCAGTGAGCTTGCTTATGCTGACTTTATTGAAAATACATTACAGAACAATGAGTATTTTGGCGAAGAAGTGCGTAATAAATTGATTTATTACCCAACTGTCACCAGAGAGCCATTTCGTAATCAAGGTCGCCTAACTGACTTAATTAACTCGGGCAAGCTATTCGACGATATCGGATTGCCGCCACTTAACCCAGAGATTGATAGAGCCATGATATGCGGAAGCCCGCAAATGCTCGCTGATACAGAGAGCTTACTCGATAATTTAGGTTTTAAAGTTTCAACTCGCATAGGCGAACCTGGCGATTATGTGATTGAGCGTGCTTTCGTCGAAAAATAGTGTTAGAAAAATAACTCGAATCGGCTGCCGAACAACTGTTAAGATACTTATAGGACATTACTCTTTTGTTCGGCAATATCCCACTCGCAACCGCCACAGCCACAGCCAGAAATCGCCCCCCCCCTGCCATTCTAGAAACCCCATCTGCATCAAGGCCTCGTCCGAACAGGCTTTAAATTTAGGTGCTAGCGGTGCCGCGCTATTGAAAAGCTTGCTTTCATATTTTTTAATCAATAAGCCGCACCTAAATATTGCATAGATTTTAGTTGGCACTTAATTAACGCACACATTATGTGCATTAATTAAGGTTCCTTAAATTTAAAATCTTAACTTATTGATTTTGATTGAAAATAATTTGGTATGGGTTTTGCTTAATCTTTTATATGTATAAGAAAGATTAAACTTATGAAAAACTCAACATTATCGTTTTTTGATGAAATGCAACTGAATTTGACGGATAGTGGCGATGCAAGAGATGCCGCCAGCGTTCGAGAAATCTATGCTGCTTACAATACTTGGCTGAAAGGTGTGCCGCATCATCAGCTAGATAGCAAGCGCCAAGAAGCTGAGATGCTGTTCCGTCGCGTCGGTATTACCTTTAACGTTTACGGTGATGACGATGGTGCAGAGCGTTTAATTCCATTTGATGTAGTGCCGCGCATATTGGCCGCTAAAGAATGGTCGCTTTTATCTGCCGGCGCCATTCAGCGCGTCCGTGCACTCAATATGTTTTTACATGATATTTATCATACACAAGAAATAATACAGGCTGGCATTGTACCTGCGAGTATTTTGGCCAATTCTCAATATCGGCCTGAGATGTTTGGTGTAGATGTGCCTAAT
>CAIYLB010000130.1 GCA_903926935.1 uncultured Pseudomonadota bacterium | reverse complement strand
TCAGTTGGTTAGAATGCCTGCCTGTCACGCAGGAGGTCGCGGGTTCGAGTCCCGTCCGCTCCGCCATAAAGACGTAAGTTGTTGATTTATAACAACTTTCCTGCAAAAGCCCCGCCAGTAGCGGGGCTTTTGCTTTTGTACTTTCTCTATAGTCCCTGAAGTCTGTCTTTTTCCGCTCATTTTATCTTTATTCTCTACGGCCCAATTTAAGAGTCCTTGGTCTTTATTTAGTAAAACCAAGCAGAGACTTTTGCATATTCCAATCATTGGGTAGCACGCGGAACTGTTTCATGTATTTGAGATTTAAATGCGCTGGCTGCGTGCCATTAAGAATGGTCCGAATAATCTCTGGAGCAAGAAAGGCCTTATTGATTGTGCGTGTGACATGCCATTTATCTAAGCCTTCTTCCTCGGCAATATTCTTAATACTTTGCACTTTGCAAGAAGTTTCTTTGGCAACATCAAAACAGAAAGCCTGTATCATTAACGTTTTAAAACCAGAGAAACCACTAAAAGGATTATCTTTGAGTACATTGAATTATTCTATAACCGCATTCGGCGACATGCAAAATTAGGTAACCAAATACCTGCTGACTTCGCCAATCAGTATTACATTAGCAATCAAATTGCAGCATAATTATGATGACTTGCCCGTCCGCTAAATCAGACCAGCTCACAGGAAGGCATAGCAACGAATTTTATAGGGTGATGTGGAAGATCATTTATAAACCATCTGGGCTACCAGGTACGCACACGTCCGACGTCAACGTGCACGAAATTGGATTTTGGGTAATATCCGACACCGCCTCCATTCAAGGCAATAGCGGCGCGGCGTAAATCATCTAGGGCCACTCCTTCAACGTGGAGATCGATTGCCTTAGCTTGCATGTGCAGACTGCCTTTGGCCACCCCCTCGGAATGAGTAGCCAGAAGGGCGTTGGTCGCCGGTGAGCGATATCCAGAGATGATCTGAATTGGCCGCGTAGTGTCGAGCGTATTCCTCAATCCGTGTAGCAGATCAAGCAGGCGCGGCTCGATTGGAAGCTCCTGATCATTGCGGTAATCACGCAGAATATGGTTGATATCAGCCATCGCATCCGGCAGATAGGCGCCTTCAACCCAATAGTCAGTCTTGAGACTTTCACCGGTATGTAGATTGTAAAAAGCGAGTCCGCGTACCGCCGGTTTTTTCTGCTCGAAATCAGCAAAAGCCGAACGTGCGCTCAGCCCTCCCGTTAATGCCATCACCATGCCGGCCTTGAGTAGACTGCGGCGCGTATTGCAAATTTTATGGCTCATCTTGATAGTTATCCTTAATTCATGGAGTTTGGGAGGGTAGCGTTATGTCGCGTGCCACCCCATCCTTCAGCTCCAATACATCTGAGACGCGTGACCAGTCTATCCGGTCGCTCAGCATCATATCACTAGCCATTTGTTTAATCTCATTTAATGAGACATCAATTTTATGATAAATATCCCGATGCACCTCAATAAATATTCGCCCCTCCGATTCTGTCAGCAATAGTGGGACATAAATAATGCTGCCAGTCGCCCCGCGCTCTGTTTGGGCAAAAAGCGCCTCAATGTCGTCAGGATGTAGCCGTATGCAGCCATGGCTCTGGAAATGATAAATACTGGCCGGCGCAATGGTACCGTGAATACCAATCGACGTAAGACTGAGTCCCAGCCAGAACTTACCGAGAGGGTTTTCTGGCCCCGGCGGCACTTCTGTCTTGGCCACTTGACCTTCGCGTAGCATCTCCTCCTGAATGGATTTTGGTACGCGCCAAGCCTTGTTGGCCTTCTTATCGATCACGCTGAACTCGCCTGTCGGAGTAGGCCAACTCGGTTTTCCCAATCCCACGGGGTAGGCGGCTACTAGCTCCCATTCGTGAAAATAATAGAGCATGCGCTGCGGCAGGTTGATGAGCAGGCCACTCTTCAGCGACTCAGGCACAATGTGGCGGTTGTCGATAGTCAGTATCTGCCCCGGCATCAGCTTAGCGCTATACTTCAGAGAATTTTCTCGCGCTAACACTTCCTCTGCAACGCCAAAACGCGCGCCAATCTTAATCAGGTAGTCGCCAGATTGAACTGTGTATTTAAACATGCCGCCTGTAATGGGAAGCGCTACTGGCTCTGCCATTGCTCGCGGCAAATAAGACATGTAGCAGGCTAGGATAACAAACAATATTTTTCGCAAATCCATACTCTTGTTATCAACAGTGAGTAATGATATTGGACTTCCCCAAGCGCCCTTGATTGATAGAACTTCTGGTTGTGTGTCGCTTAAAAAATGTTTTCCAACTATTCGGACAGTGTTTGAACTCATACTTCCCTCATCACGGCTTATATTTAGGTTAATTCTAAACCTAGTTGATACAGAATCACTGTTTTTCCCTGTTCCAAAATTGTCGGTTTTAACTAATATGAAGTGTTATTGGGTAGAGCGGGGTATTTTGTTGGGTTTATGATTCAATCTAATCTAGATGCCCTATAAATTCCCCTGTTAGCAGGGTAAGGCAAGGTAGCCATAGACTCATAGCACCGCCAAATAAAGAAGTTCCGTATTTCGTAGCCAAATAAATAGGTTACGAGATGTGGGGGTTTTCTTTTACCACACGTTTTATGTCTAAATCTTAACAACCTATCTACCTATCGATAATCTATCGCTTTCACTTTAGACAGTATATCGTTTGTGACTCCATTACTGTTGTTACTGGTATCCAGTTATTGCATTTAATGTTGGTGTAATTGAAACCGACTGTGTCTTACTGAGTTTCCCCTACCGAAGTTTTATTCATTGTTTTGACCTTATGAAAATGACAAAACCCCAAAGGGCTTAACCAATGAGGCTTCTTGCTTGTTCGTGATGATTAGGTGAATCTGTTGCGATTAAAGGATTGTTGCAAGGTCTTTGCATATCTTATGAATTCACGCAGGCCTTTGTTAATAACACTCTCCAGTAATAATTAAAATTAATTAACGGTAATATATTTTGCGGAATGTTCTGAGGGCATTGCAATCAAGGATTGTTTCATTTCAGTTACCTCATCCATTGGTGTTCGCCCAAAGAAGCGTTTAAATTCTCTGCTAAATTGCGAAATGCTTTCATAGCCTACTTTTTTAGAGGCTGTGGATGCACTCATCCCGTCTTGAAGCATATGCAGCCTAGCTTTGTGAAGTCGAGTTGTTTTGAGATATTGCATTGGAGAGGTGGCAGTAAGTGCTTTGAAATGTGAATGAAAAGCCGGCACACTCATGTTTGCTTCCTCAGCAAGAGCTGAAACATCAATGTCTCCGGCAAAATCACTATGGATACGTTTTAGCGCTTTCCCAATTTTACTAAAATGCCTATGGTGCATCAAGGCTTCACGGATAGTGGCTCCCTGTGATCCAGTAAGGACTCGGTAATAAATCTCTCGCATGATTGAAGCTCCCATTATTTGGGATTCTTCTTGTGAGGTTAGTGACTCTAGCAACCTCATTACAGCATTTGAAAGTTTTTCGTCCATACCAGTAGACACCATGCCTAATTGAGGCATATCTGGTATTGATGTTCCAGATTCCAGTGATAGTACAAGCTCTGCTGCAACTGCCAAGTTAATCCTGATAGACACGGCCAGCATTGGTTCCTTAATAGTTCCAATGGTTTCGCTTTCAAAAGGTAATGGCAATGACAGTACAAGAAATTGTTGCGGATCATATCGGAATACTTGCTCACCTAGATAGCCGAATTTTTTGCCTTGTACTACTACAACGATACTCGGTTCGTATAGTACTGGCATTCTCGGCATATACCTGTTTGCCCTCATAAATTTGATGCCGTCAAGAATCGACAAGGTATAGCCCTCGTTTGGCGCTAGCATTAGTAACAATTCAATCATCTTTTCTTGGCAGGTCATTAAGACTTCTTTCACTAAAAAAATACATATATGCATATTATTAAGCATTAATTTGGTTCTAGTGTCCACTAATAAATAGGAATAGGCAATACATGGCTAATATTAGGCATTTAACACTTTGGGTCTTCGGCCTAAACTAGCCTTATATTCTAGGGCAAGCAACTTAGTAGTAAATATTCAATTCATTAGATGAAAAGAGGACAATATGAGCATCAAATACAAAGTGTTAAATGCGCTAATAGTAGCTACGTTAGGGATTCATTCGATTTCCGGCTATGCAGGAGCCGCTCAGGCAGAAGCGAACCTCGGAAAACTTCACATGCCACTAGG
>CAIYLB010000129.1 GCA_903926935.1 uncultured Pseudomonadota bacterium | reverse complement strand
TGGCGGAAGAGGTGAGATTCGAACTCACGGTGGGCTCGCACCCACGACAGTTTTCAAGACTGTAGCATTAAACCGCTCTGCCACTCTTCCTTCTGTATTTCTATCACTTTAATCGTTACGATTTTCGCGAAAGCAGAATTATAGCAAAGAATTACTCATCTTGAACATCCTGATTAGGAAAAAATACGTTTGTGTAGCCGAAATATTTTAAATCATTGATTTTCATAGGATATAAAATACCATCTAAGTGATCAAATTCATGTTGCACAACACGCGCATGAAAGCCGTTCACTAGCCTATCAATAAAATTTCCGAACTGATCATAGCCGGTGTAATGCAGGCGAACATAGCGCGGAACTATGCCACGCATGCCTGGAACAGATAAGCAGCCCTCCCAATCCTGCTCGGTTTCACTGCCAATTGGTGAGAGTACTGGATTAATCAACACTGTGTAAGGTACGGCGTCAGCATCTGGATAACGTGGGTTCCTGGCATCCTCTTCAGTTTGATTAGGTACTGTTTTTTTCCCAAAAATAACCACCCTAAGACTAACTCCGATTTGCGGTGCGGCGATCCCAGCACCACTCATATGCAACATCGTATCTTCTAGATCCTCTATCAAAGCATGGAGCTCAGGTGTATCAAATTGCTCGACTGGCGCAGCTTTTAGCAATAAGCATGGTTCTCCCATGCGCAACACTGTTTTAATAGTCATTGACTTATGTCTTTCTTAAAATTATTGATGCTCAGCGTCCGTTTGCTTAACAAGTTGCGCGATTAAATTTCGCACTCGCTCCATCGTTCGATTTAAATTATCCACCAGCTCTTCATATTGTATGGCATGTAAGCTATCACCCCGACCTGCGGCGTGGTTTGCTACAGGGCATATTGTCGCGTAGCTAATACCAAGTTCACGCGCCAGCACAGCCTCTGGCATACCCGTCATTCCAACCATCGTTGCGCCATCACGTTCTAATCGATTGATTTCAGCTGCAGTTTCTAAGCGCGGCCCTTGCATAGCTGCGTATACGCCATAATTAACAAGTGGCTCGCCAAGGGCTAATGCAGCTTGTTCCCACTTTTTACGTAAATTAGGGCAATAAGGCTCAGTAAAATCAACATGCTTCACAGGCAGATCAATGCCGTCGTAAAAAGTATTATTACGTCCGTGCGTGTAATCAATAATTTGATGTGGCATCGCAATCATTCCTGGTACCAAGTCTGCGTGTATACCACCGACAGTCGCTACTGCGGCAATTTCTGTTACGCCTTGTAAGTGCAAGGCTGAAATATTAGCCCGATAATTAACCGCATGTGGCGGAATAGTATGACCATTACCATGACGCGCTAAAAATATCACTTCGCGTCCAGCTATTTCGCCGAATATAAGCGGCTGAGATGGCTCACCATAAGGTGTACGTACGATTAATCGCCGAGTAATATTAAGATTATCTAACTGCGTTAAACCGGTACCACCAATAATTGCTAACATCTGGCAAAACCTTTCTATTGATAACAATGCTTATTTTTTAGGCTAAAAAAACTAATGTCCAGCCTACAGACCAAAACATTAATGTCTATAATTATACATAGGATAAATGTAAGGGGGGTTAAATGCACTGAGTATAAATGCTGAGCCCAATATACATAGAACATCGCTCCGATAATGTTGCGTTTGGAAGATGCAAGTGAACTAATGTCAAGTCATTATGCATGCATTTTTCATTAATTCATCGCATAAATATAAGCATAATAGCTTGACATACGCACATATCTTTAAAACGCCAAGCCAGCCAGACTAATAATCCTTATAAATCAACGCAACTATCATATGCTATTGATTTTAAAAGATTAAAATTAATGTTTAAAATTGAGTCTTTTTTAAAAAAGCCTTATAAATTGGTCACTTACAGTGTTAAGCCACAAGTAATCACAGAGTTACCCACAGATATTGTGGAGACAATTTGATTGATTCAGTAAGTTGTGCAAAAGTCTATACCTCACCGAGTTGTAAGGCAAAAATTAGGCGATCTAATACTCATTCAAAAATTAAAGTACTTAGCACTAATATTTTTATGATTAAGCTAATTAGTCACAAAAAATAAAGTACTAATTTATGGCATACTCTCGCCATGACTAACGTTCAGCTGCTAAAAACAAGTTCAAACTCCATTGTTAAGCAAAGTGTGACTCTAGCGAATAACCATTATGAGAACTTTCCAGTCGGCTCAGTTTTTTTACCCAAGGATTTACGCCAGCCTATTAGCTTAATTTACAGCTTTGCCAGACAAGCCGACGATTTTGCCGATGAAGGCGAACTAAGCACGCAACAGCGCTTAGCCTTGTTAAATGATTTTCGTGATGAGCTCGATTTACTAAATGCTTACATCAAACCCAAAACCGATTTTTTTTCTAGTTTAGGCGCAATGATTAAGGCCAGAAAACTGCCTTATCAGCCTTTTTATGATTTAATCGATGCCTTCTCACAGGATATTAGCAAAACACGTTACGCAAACTATGACGAAATTCTTGATTATTGCACCCGCTCAGCAAACCCAATCGGCAGACTAATGTTGCATTTATATGCACAATCTAGCGCGAGTAATATTAAACTTTCTGATAATATTTGTAGCGCACTGCAAATCATCAATTTTTTGCAAGATATTGCGATTGATTTCAAAAAAAATGATGGTAAGCAGCGTATTTATATGTCACAAGAAGAAATGGCGACTTTTGCTATTACCGAGCAACACATCAAAGCTTATGTAGAAGGCAGTAAAATTATCGATGAGAATTGGCAACAGTTTATGTTGTTTAATCTAAATCGCGTAAAACACCTGCTCAACACGGGCAAGCCGCTTGGACGCATTTTAACTGGCCGCATAGGCTTTGAAATGCGGTTGATTATTGCTGGTGGCGAACGTATCATCCATAAAATTAACGCAGTGAATGGTGACGTATTCAGACACAGGCCAACACTGCAACACACTGATTGGCTTATCATATTTTTTAAGGCGCTGTTTAGGATATAACCACCACAATGACTCCCCAGCAATATTGCCAACAAAAAACTGCAAAGAGCGGTTCAAGCTTTTATTATAGCTTTATGTTTTTATCCAAACAAAGGCGTGAGGCGATTACCGCGCTTTACGCTTTTTGTCGTGAAGTGGATGACATTGCCGATGAATGTACAGAGCTACATATTGCACAAGTTAAGCTTAGTTGGTGGCGCTCAGAAATTGAGAACCTCTATCAAAATAAGCCGATACATCCTGTCACTAAAGCGCTGTTAATTCCAATTAAAACCTATCATTTAGATGCCGAACATTTCAATGAAATTATTGATGGTATGGAGATGGATTTAAACTTTAACCGCTATGAAGACTTTAAACAATTACAACTATATTGCTACCGTGTCGCTAGTGTGGTTGGTTTACTTTCAGCACAGATTTTCGGCTTTGATAATCGCAAAACGCTTAAGTTTGCACATGACCTTGGCATGGCTTTTCAGCTGACCAATATTATCCGTGATGTCGGTGAAGACGCACGCAGAAATCGTATTTACTTGCCGCTAGACGAGTTGGCAAAATTCAATGTATCTGAAGAAGATATTTTGCAAAGCCGAGAATCTATTGCCGTTAAACAATTACTCGACTTTCAAATTGAACGTGCCGAGAGTTATTACGATCGCGCCTTAAACGAACTACCGAAAGAAGACCGTAAAAGTCAGCGCGTAGGCTTAATGATGACGGCAATCTATCGAACTTTATTACGCGAAATTAAAACCGATGGCGCCCAAAAAGTACTGAATTCACGTACCTCTCTAGGTGCATTACGTAAACTTAGTTTAGCTTTTAAAGTCTGGATTAAGAATATTTGATGCCAAATAGCCGTCACGTTGCAATTATTGGCGGTGGTTGTGCTGGCTTAAGTGCGGCGGTGGCATTGCTAGAACGTGGCTATGCCGTCACTATATTTGAGGCCAGCGCTCAACTTGGCGGACGCGCTCGCACGGTGGTCGTTAAAAATAATAATCCGCCGCAAAAACTAGATAACGGCCAACATATTTTATTAGGTGCGTATCGTGAAACTTTGGCGATGTTGCACACTATTGGTGTCGATGAAAAAGCTGCTTTTCTCCGTGTGCCACTGCAAATTAGCATGCAATCTGGCCGTACAAAAACCGAGTTCTCGCTAAAGTCAGCGCATCATTTGCCAGCGCCACTTAATCTGCTGTTCGGATTATTAACTTGCAAGGGTTTAAGTTTTGCCGAACGTGCCGCCGCGATTAAACTCATGTTGCAGCTTAAACGCAGCCATTATCAAATTGCCGAGGACAGCGCACTAGCGCAGTTTTTAATCGGCCGGAAGCAGAGCCCTAAGCTAATACAAATGTTATGGGAACCGCTCTGCCTAGCCGCGCTAAACACGCCCATTGCAAAGGCCAGCACACGCGTGTTTTTAAACGTATTGCGCGATACGTTTACCGGCCAGAAAACAAACAGTGACTTTTTATTGCCACGACTGGATTTGTCTCAAATTATCGCGCAGCCAGCATCGCGTTATATCCAAGAAAAAGATGGTGTAATTAGATTAAATCAGCGTATTCACAGCCTGACAGTGGCGAATAATGCTTTGGGTAAAGAAAGTTTTAACTTAGTCAGCAGCAAAGAAAGCTATCATTTTAGCCAGGTAATACTGGCGGTTTCGCCTGCTAGTGCTGCTCTTTTTTTGGCAACACAGCCAACATTAAAGCGCGCTTATGCCTTAACGCAAAACTATACTTATCAGCCTATTTATACTATTTATTTGCAATATGCCGCTGAAACTAAGCTGCCAGAGGTGATGACAGGCATGACCAAGACGCCGGGCCAAGCAGATATCATCTCACAATGGGTGTTTGATCGTGGCCAACTTTGCGGACAAAACGGCTTATTGGCAGTCATTGTTAGCGCCGAAGGCCAGCACCAAAATTTAACGCAAGAGGCTCTCGCATTACAAGTCGCTCAAGAATTAGCACAAGCTTTTCCTAGCCTAACTAAACCTTTATGGCACAAAGTGATTGCAGAAAAACGCGCTACTTTTTCATGTGTGCCTAATTGTAACAAACCAAGCAACAAAACAGCGCAAGCCCAGTTATATTTGGCTGGCGACTACACCTACGCAGATTATCCAGCAACCATAGAAGGGGCAGTCAGAAGCGGTATTGCCTGTGCAAATTTAATTGCGAATTGTCTTGAATAAAAAAACTCTCAGCCTAGTAGGCTATGCTGTTTTGAAATGGCGAGGCACTGCCAAATGACTAAAGAATAACCACTAAAAATATTAAAATACCAATCAAAAACACCTTAAACTTAACAGACTAAACCTTCAAACAAGTGTAACTTAATTAAGACTGTCTTTAACACCTACAATTTAGCGGCTGCACAGGTTTAGCACTAGACCCATCTCAACCACCAGCACTTATAAAACACTTTGTGGATTTACTCGACCTTCCAACGCATCAATTTCTTCAGGCTCCAGCACCTCAGTCGGGTTAATATACAAACTATGTGCTGCCACTCGCACAATATGCGCCCATGAAAGCCTGTTAACAAACAGCATACCGTCTGTATCCAGTGTGCCTCCATGATTGGTACAACCCAAAAATACGGTATTTTTGCCAGTATCTAATGGCCGTAATACGCCAGACATAATTTCTGGGTGTGTATGACAAACAAATACTCGTGTTGATATATGTTCAGGATACAGCGCATGCCGAAGTTCGTTCGGCGCACAATATTGTAGCTCGCGGCGGCCTCTAGGCTGGCGGAATTTACCAGGTTCTACTAAATAATTAACCGCGACTTTAATGCCACGCTGCGTAAGTCTTTCGGCAGCTTTTAGCGTTTCTACCATCTGAAATGCGCCGATCGCCGTTAAAATTAATTCTGAGTTGTCCAATTTATTCTGATCAAAAGTAATGCCACCTTTTTCAAGTAAAGTTTCTGCAGCTCGTTTAGAAAAAATATCCGGAATCGTGTCAGATTTTGGAATGACCATGGTAAAAATTTTGCCGCGCGTGTGATAGCAAGCGTCGATCGATGCAGCCGCACTATTAAAATCTGCTGGAAATAATACCCGTGAAATATCAGCTGGCTCATTAAGCAGCGCTTCGCATAAAGTGGGATCTTGATGTGAGCGTTCATTTTTACCATTTTCATACATATTTGAAGTCAAAATAACTGGCACAGACAGCCAACCAGCTTCCCGACCACACGATGACAAATGGTCAGACCAAATAATTTCCTGACGCAAAGCGCCTAGCATTTTTGGGCCAAAAGCCTCATAAGTAATCGCTAGATTGATGCCGCCTTTATTACCTAAACAAGCACAGATGACCGCCTCTTCATTCAAAGCAGTGATTACTGCACCATTAAGCGCTTCTGCTGCGCCGGCTTCCGCTTCAGTCACACGATGCTTAAGTTGGTATAAAGTCAAATTTAAATGATTAGAGCAAATTTCATCCGGATTTCCAACACGCGGACGCAAACTTGAATTAGCCTCAATAAAGGCCAGAAAGCTTCGGTCTATAGCATCCATCGGACTGCTTTGCGCATAGTTAATCAAACCGAAACCATCTGCCACTACCGATTTGTAGGGTAAGTTAGGAGAATGCTGCAAATACACATCGCGATTGGCAATTGGATTGTCACGCTCTAGCACGCGAGCTGTAGCTTGATGATTTTGCAAGGTGCTAATTGCTTGCTTTATTTTTGCCATAGGCACGAACATTTTGCGTGCATATTCATTGAAATTCTCCATCGCTTTTTTATCAAATCTTGGGTTTTGGCCTAATGGCAAACTGTGCGCATTATTGCTTCCCGCGCCATAAAATCCAGCACCTTTTTTCGCCACGGCAATGCCATAAGGCATTAACACTGGATAATCTTGAGATTTCTGAGCAGCTTCAGCTCTTTCTCTCAAATGCATCTCACCCTGTAAAATCATGCAGGCGAAAGCGGCGGGATCAGTACCATCAAACTCAACTGGCTCAAATGAGTAAAGTTCTAAATGTTTTTTAAATAATTCCAGTCCTTTGCCCTGCGATAACATAGATCGCTGATCTATGCGTCTACCGTTGAAGATCATAATCGGCAATACCAGCCCGCTATCTTCTGGTCTCCACCAGCGTGGCACCCAGTCCGCACCACGCTGCTCTTCGAATGCGCCATCCGACAAAAATGCCACCAGGCGCTCCCCAAACAAGGGCATATGCACGTACTGCAAATCGGCAAAACCCAAATAACCGCCTTCTAAAATACCACCTGCGGTATTAACGTTGACGTGGCTACCCAATGGTGAATCCTGATTGCCCTGCTCGTTTAATTTATAAGAATAAAAATCCTGCACAAATCGTGTTAATCCAGCGGCAGAAACATCGTATCTTTCGGCATGCTCTGGGCGCATATTATCCAATAACAAATTGACTGAATCGATAGCCGCCACCGCATGCCCTTGACCCATCACCCAAGCGCGCGTCACGCCACTTAAGGCATTCGCCAACATATAGCCCACATAGGCTGGCACCATATTTAAAGAACCGCCGGTGTGGCCTTGCGGATTATCTTTAAACTGTTCGCGAGATAAAGGCTCGCCATCAATATTAACTTGATTGGCATAGGTCATGTGCACCACCAGCCACATCGCGGCATTGGCGAGCTTGTCGGCCGCACACAAAAGATCAAGTAAAGGCTCAGTTTTCGCCCCTCGCACCTGCAATAAATGTAGGGTTTGCTTTACCCATTGCTCAGTCTCTTTTGTGTGACGAATAACGCCGTAGCCATTAGCCCAATGCTCGAATTTATCTTGTACTAACATTTTTCATCCGCCTTTGATCAACATTTAATTTGCTCGCCTTGTAACCAACATGTTCATCTTAGAAGGGTTTTAAATATGATTATTGATATACATCAAAAGTCTGGCTAGCAAAGTAACTATCATTTAAAGCAAGCAATCTGATTCATCGCATAAATCTACTTCATTAATCACAACCACAAATTAAATTCGTGAAAGGAAAGTCATGCTAGAGGCATTTATCCACTCGCCGCGTGTGGCGTACTTTTCTATGGAAATTGCGCTACGCAATGAAATACCTACTTACGCAGGCGGCCTTGGTGTATTGGCTGGCGATATGGTACGCTCCGCTGCTGATTTGATGTTACCTATGGTAGCCATCAGTTTAGTCAGTCGCGCCGGCTATTTTCGACAAAGAATTGATGAGCAAGGGCGTCAGCAAGAACTGCCTGATTATTGGCAGCCAGAACTTTGGGCAAAGCCGTTGGATGCCAAAGTAGCCGTCACGATTGAAGGACGTGCTGTCTGGATAAGTGCTTGGCTGTATTTAGTTGAAGGCATTAGCGGAGGCAAGCAGCCAGTATTATTGCTAGATACTGACCTAAATGAAAATACAGCCGAAGACCGCGAGCTAACGCATTATCTTTACGGTGGTGATAATTGCTACCGCTTAAAACAAGAAATTGTGCTGGGCATTGGTGGCGTGCGTTTATTGCAAGCGCTAGGCTTTAGCATTTTTCACTATCATATGAACGAAGGACACTCAGCATTTTTAGGCGTAGAACTATTACGTCGCCATGCCCATCCGGCTAATGAAGTGAGATCGGGCGAGCCGCATTACGATATTCCACACGTGCGAGAAATGTGCAGCTTTACCACACATACGCCAGTTGAGGCAGGACATGATAGTTTTGATTATGACTTATTGAATCGCATATTTGATAGTAGCTTTGATATTGCCTCTATTCGACAACTGGCTGGCAACGAGGCGCTTAACATGACGCGCCTAGCCTTAAATTTGAGTGAATATGTGAATGGCGTTGCAAAAAGCCACGCTGATGTCTCTAATAAAATGTTTCCTGGTTATCAAGTACATGCCATTACCAACGGTGTGCACCCATTAACTTGGGCAGCGGCAAGTTTTCATGAGATTTTTAATGCAAGGGTCCCCGGTTGGCATCATGAGCCAGAGTTGCTAATACGCGCAGAATGTTGCATTAGCGATGAAGAAATAAGAAATGCGCACTTAGACGCCAAAAAAAAATTAATCAATCAAGTATACGATTTAACTGGTATTAGATTGGCACTTAACATTCCTATCATATCTTTTGCTAGGCGTATGACCGCCTACAAAAGGCCAGACATGCTGTTTTCAAATATTGAAAGGTTAAAGGAAATTGCAAAAAAATATCCGATTCAGATAATCATGAGTGGCAAAGCCCACCCAAGCGACGCAGGTGGAAAAGCGCTCATCGAAGCCTTGCATGGCTATGAAAAACAGTTAGAAGGCATTATTCCAACAGTTTACTTACCTGACTATAACTTAGCGATTGCACACGGCATGGTGTCTGGCAGTGATGTTTGGCTAAATACACCATTACGGCCTTATGAGGCGTCTGGCACCAGCGGCATGAAGGCCGCACTGAACGGCGTACCCAGCCTTTCTATACTAGATGGTTGGTGGATTGAAGGCTGTATTGAAGGCATTACTGGCTGGGCAATCGGAAGCCTTACTAGCACCAATGGTAATGATGCCATCGATTTATATTACAAATTGGAGCAGGTAGTTTTACCACTTTATTATCATGAAGATAACAGTGGCTGGACTAAGGTAATGAAATACGCAATTAGTAAGAATGCGTCTTACTTTAATAGCCATCGCATGATGCGACGCTATTTAATTGAAGCTTACACTAGATAAATAACGTTTGTGAGTCAATCAAATTCTGGCGAATAAATAAAATTGTGTTGAATAAATTAGATTAATAAGTTCTAAATAACAGCCTATTAACCAGCGCTCATTAAACTTCACCACTTATTCACCAAATTGACTAGATAAGGTTTATCATGAATTTTAGTCTCTATTAAGCATTACTTCGGAGGGTAATCCCCCCATTATTAATTGCAGCTAAAAGTAGAAACTAAGCTGCCAAAGCTAACTTTTGCCTCGGTGTCATGCCGCCCAATGCCATGTTGGGACGTTCGTGATTGTATGTCCATAGCCAATCTGTTGCAAATTGCTGTACTTCGGCAATGGTTTCAAACAAGTGATGTGCTAACCAATCATATCTGACCGTTCTGTTATATCTTTCTACATATGCATTCTGTTGTGGAAGGGCATGAGATTGGTGATTTACTATTACAACAAGTTGCAGTGCGGTTAAGCACCATTATAAGAGAGGTTGATACAGTTGCACGTATAGGCGGGGATGAGTCTGTCGTGCTGTTAGAAGATCTAAGTCATCATGTTATTGAAGCTGCTGCGGCCACAAGAAAGGTGACTGAAAAAATTATCATAGAACTCAATCGGCCATACATTCTCAATGGCATTCGTCATCAAAATACTGCCAGCCTAGGTGTGACTTTATTTAAAGGCAACGAACTAGCCGTCGATGAATTATTGAAACAGGCAGACATTGTCATATATCAATCTAAATCTAATGGACGTAATACGCTGCAATTTTTTGACCATGTGATGCAAGACGCTATTAATCATCGTGTAGCTATGGAGCGTGATTTACGTATAGCAATTGAACAAGAGCAATTCCAATTATACTATCAAATTCAAGTGGACAATGATGGTAATGCCTTAGGTGCTGAAGCTTTAATCCGCGGGCCACACCCACAGCGTAATATGATTCATCCTAATCAATTCATCTATATCGCGGAAGATACTGGATTAATCATACCTATAGGACTAGTGGGTACTCGATACCGCTTGCGCTCAGCTCAAGGCTTGGGAGAAAAATACACACACACGAAACTTAACCTTACCAGTAAATATAAGTGTTCAACAATTTCACCAAGTGGATTTTGTTGAGAAATTGCAAACAATGATGAGGCAACATGACATCAACCCATCGCTACTCAGATTAGAACTGACAAAAAGCATGTTGACCAATAATATTGAGCTCCTTATATTAAATATGGACACTTTGAAAGAATTTGGCATTCAATTCGAATTGGACGATTTTGGTACAGGTTATTCATCCTTACAATATCTAAAAAGACTACCTTTAAACAGCTTAAGATAGACCAAATATTCGTACGTGACATTGCATTTGATAACAATGATAGAGTGATTGTAAGGACTATTATTGCGATGGCAGAAAGTCTAGGCTTAAACGTAATAGCTGAGGGCGTGGAAACAGAAGTGCAACGGCAGTTACTCAAAAATAGTGGCTGTATGCGTTATCAAGGCTATTTATTTGGTAAGCCATTGCCGATTGATGTATTTGAGGCATTGCTTGAGAGTCGCTGATTGCAATCACCTTAAATCAGATTATAGATTTTTAAAATTATGTCGTTTAGCTAGAGGCCATTAATCTCGCTGATATTTGGAAGCCTGTACGCAAGCTATGCATAAGTGCCAGCCGCTTTAATTTGAAGAAATGAAGACCTTGCATCTTCTGCCATCACGAGCTCCTCATTCACAGAAATAACATAGATACGCACGCTGGAAGCCTCTGATGAAATAAGCGTTTCAGTGCATTTTGCCACATGGCCGCCAGAATAACTGGCCAACTGATTACGTTTATCATCTAATAACAAACCGCACCAAGCCATATTAACGCAAATACGTTGACGAATTTCAGCTGAATGCTCACCAATACCACCGCCAAATAAAATGGCATCAACGCCGTTAAGAACGGTCATATAAGCCCCTAAATACTTACGCGCACGATAACAAAACATATCAATCGCCAGCTTGGCATTTTCGTCAGAATCTTGCATTGTTAATAATTGCTGCATATTAGCCGTTGATTTTGCAATACCTAACAAGCCAGAATGGTGCTGGAGCAGATCTTCTAGCGCATCCAATTGATGACCATTTTTAAGCAGATAAATCAGCAAACCAGGATCAATATCACCCGCCCTAGTCGCCATCATTAAACCCTCTAGCGGCGTAAAACCCATACTAGTATCAACAGGTTTTCCATCTTGACTAGCGGTAACCGAACAGCCATTGCCTAGCTGAAAAGAGATAATGCGACGTTGTTGTACGTGTGCTGTATTCAAAGCGCAATAGCGCTGAATCATAAAACGATGAGCTAAACCATGAAAACCAAAGCGCTGAATACCATGTTGCTTAAGTAAAATTTCTGGCAGTGCATAACCAGTATACGCAGGTAGATTGCGGAAAAAAGCCGTGTCAAATACAGCAATACTGAGGGCTTTTTTAGTGAGCATTACTTGAGAGGCTCTCATCACTGCAAGCGCTTGCGGATTATGCAAAGGCGCCAGTGGCGAGAGTTTTTCAAGTGCCAGCATTATTTCACTAGTCACTACAAGTGGTTCATAAAAATGGCTACCGCCATGCACAACACGGTGAACTATCACTCCTACATTATCCAATAGTGAGCCAAATGGCCATAACCGTTGCAGCCAATCGAGTACAAATTGTGCTGCATAATCATGCTGCTTAACCTGAATAAGAATACTGGCACTGGTTGTGCCATAGGACCAAAATAAAGAAGATAAGCCCCCAATATCGGCAACAACACCTCTCACAATCGGCTTCAATGAGCGCCCATCAAAAAGAGCGAACTTTAAAGAAGAACTGCCAGCATTGAAAACTAAGATAGAAAAAGAATCGTCCATCATTAAAGAAATAAAACTAAAAGTGGATTCATGATAGGCACCCTTTAAAGACATTTAAACACGTATACATATTGTTCTTAAGCACATAATAAAATTTGATGCAGGTCAAACAATACAAAACTATTCACTAACCAATCTTCTGACATTGCTCAATATATAAAACTCTAAACTGCGCAACCAAGCTAAATCAGCGCTCTAAATTAGATGTATTTCGTTTCGATTCTCATTTAAAGAGATTTAAGTTTAGAGTCTTTTTTTAGAGCTATTTTGACTTAATGGCTAGTAGAAATAATCATTAATTACCTATTTATTATCCTAATATTACAAGTTGCGCCGAACCTAACAGCCATCTAAAGTAGTTATCATGTATATAGACAAAACTCAAATAGGAGACTGCAATCAGCCCTGATAATTTTATAAAAGTTAACATCAATAGTAGCGAGGCTAAGCCTTCCTGTGCTAGCTGCAACGTACAAGAATTGTGCATGCCATTGGGTGCTACCGAAGATTTGTTAAAAAGATTGGAAGAACTGGTTTATGTCAGAAAACGCATCAAAACCGGCGCAACGCTATACCACAATGGCAGCCAATTTCATGCACTCTATGCGGTAAAAAGTGGATTCATTAAAACGGAAACTTTGCATGATGATGGTCGCGCTCAAATCACTGGCTTTTACATGGGTGGCGAGATTCTAGGTTTTGATGGCATTGCTGCCGAAAAGCATATTTGCACTGCAGTAGCGCTAGAAGACACTGAAGTCTGCATCATTCCACTGGATAGAATTGGAAATAATGACCATGGACTGAATAAGCTACAAAACCATTTTTATAAACTAATGAGTAAAGAAATAGTACGCGACCACACCATTATGATGCTACTCGGCAGCATGCATAGTGAAGAACGGCTAGCAGCATTTATACTTAATTTATCGCACCGCAATCAGTTGCGCGGTTATTCAGCTGATCACTTAATATTGCGTATGAAGCGTGAAGAAATTGGCAGTTATTTAGGGATGAAGGTTGAAACGGTCAGTCGGATATTCACTCATTTTCAGGAACAGGGCCTACTAGAAGTACATCAAAAAGACATAAAAATTCTTGACATGGCAGGTCTTAAAAATTTGATAAGCAATCACTCAAGCAAACCTAATTTACCTAGCAAAAACCAGTAATTAGAAATATTGATGTATATCACGCTCTGCAGCGGCCCAATAAAAAGCTGGATCTTGTCTAAAACCATCTTTCTCAGCACGTAAATAAGCCTGAAATTCAATAAGCCGATGAAGCTCCAGCGAATATGCTGTAGGAAAGCGATTGGCTAAATTTAATTGTTCTTCAGCAACTGCTTGTGATTTAATCTTGCCATTTTTCATATCATTAATCCCAGTCCCTAATATTAAGTAGAATATGAACTGTTATAACACACTAAAATTAGACATAGCTATCAACTAATCGATTGATCTAATTTCAATCAACACAGTCCGTTTGTAAGTGGTTAGCAACTTCAAAACATTGATCATACTAGCGTGTACTAAGCATACACATTTGATATAAATCAAATTTGGCGATATTTTTTGGAAATTAGATATTGAAAATTGACAACGATTATAGACTAAATACAGACACGCTAATATTTCATATTAGGTAAATAACAACGATTAAGTTAATAACTTTTAACCAATTAATAGTTAATAGCTTAGAGATTAAAAGTTTATACAGTCTTAAATTACACGGCTCACAGCCTAAAATTTGCGATGAGCCACATTCAAATCTAAAGATTAATAAGTACGTTTTCTCGGCGTATAAGTAGCGCCACCAGATTCAATATGTCTGAAAGTGATACGGCCGTTATTAATGTCGTAAGGGGATAATTCTAAAGTTACTTTGTCGCCAGCAAGAATACGGATGTGATTTTTTTTCATTTTACCGCCAGTGTAGGCGATTAATTTGTGACCATTATCTAAGGTCACGCGATAGCGTGAATCTGGTAATATTTCCATTACCACGCCATTCATTTCAATTAATTCTTCTTTTGCCAATGCGTTATCTCCGTTATATAGTTTGATGCAATTATTCAGCAACAATCTCATAGAGCTTGCAGCACAAGTATACCTAACAATGAATTAATTTTTTTAATTCTACTTAGACTTACTACACATCTTTCGCGCGCATTATAACCTTAAGGTTTTGATTAATCAATTAAAGTATTTATTCATCCATAAATATGTGAATTAACAACGGACCATAAAAACTTTTAAAAAAATTTGTTTATTTTACAAAGATTATCCAAATAACACTTGACACAACAAATGTTTCAACGTAAAAAGACGTTTAGGCGTTTGGATGTTTAATTTTAGTTAAGTTCTCAAAGACTAATTATTTAAGAAGATCCCATTCATTTAGGGTGCCTCCCTTTTTTAAAGTATGGAATAAGATATGGCTACAGGTTTAGTTAAATGGTTTAATGATTCTAAAGGTTTTGGTTTCATTACTCCTGATGCAGGCGGCGACGATTTATTCGCTCATTTCTCAGCAATCGTTGACAGCGGCTACAAAAGCTTGAAAGAAAATGATCGCGTAACTTTTGATGTAACAGACGGACCAAAAGGTAAACAAGCTTCTAACATCCAGAAAGCTTAGTAACTAAGAATCCAAAAAAATGGTCCTTAATTGGGCCATTTTTTTGGCCTAAATTTCAGCACTAAACTTAGCACTAAACATTGATTATCGAACATTCACACAGCTTAAGTTTCAACCTCTTTTAGCTCACCCCTATTCAAAACTTCAATCAATTTAAATTTCTACTGTCAGCATTCAATCGCTATAATTTGCATCTAACGCTTAGCCACTAAACACTTCATTCAGGACTCTTCAATATGGCAGGTGCAAGCCTTTTAACCTTAATCGATGACATAGCCTCTATTTTGGATGATGTTTCAGTCATGACCAAAGTTGCAGCAAAAAAAACTGCAGGCGTTCTTGGTGATGACCTAGCGCTCAACGCTCAACAAGTTGCAGGACTTAATGCAGATCGTGAGCTGCCAGTCGTGTTTGCGGTTGCTAAAGGCTCAGCCATCAATAAATTGATTTTAGTGCCTGCTGCGCTGGTGATTAGTGCGCTAGCCTCATGGGCAGTAACGCCGCTATTAATGCTGGGTGGTTTATTTTTATGTTACGAAGGCGTTGAGAAGCTTTTTCATCATTTTTTTCTACGCCACGAAGCTGAATTAAATGAAATCAAACATCCAGTACCTAGCCACCTAATTGGCCAAGATGAAAGCCTTAGGCTAGAAATTTTAGAAAAAGAAAAAATTACTGGTGCAGTTCGTACCGACTTTGTTTTATCTGCCGAAATTATTGTTATTACACTAGGTACCGTTGCAACAGCAGCTTTTAGTCAGCAAATTTTAGTGCTAACTACCATTGCTTTCATCATGACTATCGGTGTTTATGGCTTGGTAGCGGCTATCGTTAAATTAGATGACGGCGGACTCTATTTAGCAAAATATAAGGGCAGAAGCTTGTGGTCAGCACTTTTACGTAAATTTGGCTTTGCCATTTTAGCTTTTGCACCTTACATGATGAAAAGCTTATCGGTTGTAGGCACGGCTGCGATGTTTTTAGTCGGTGGCGCAATTCTCACGCACGGCATTGCCATTGTGCATCATTGGATTGAAAACTTTTCGTCCAGCTTAAGCAACGGATTTCTTCAGGTTATTACGCCAGTAGCACTCGATGGTGCATTTGGTATTGCGGCAGGCATTGTTGCTCTACTGTTAGTCAATATAGTTAAACGTGTGCTACAAAAAAAATGAAACCCAATTCTAAAATAAATGCTTTTGAACGCAACCTAACTTGGTGGGTTTTAGCCTGCATCGTTGTCGGAATAATACTAGGTAAACTGACTCCTAACTTTTTCCAAGCATTGGGTAATATAAAGTTGGCGCAAGTTAATTTACCGGTGGCATTATTAATTTGGTTGATGATTATCCCCATGCTGCTGAAAGTTGACTTAAGCAAAATGACGGAAGTCGCGCAACATAGTAAAGGCTTTGCTGTGACATTGGCCATCAATTGGCTGATTAAACCGTTCTCAATGGCGATTTTAGCTTGGCTGTTTATTCGCCACTGGTTTGCGCCCTATTTACCGGCGGATCAAATTGATAGTTACATTGCCGGTTTAATCTTATTAGCTGCGGCACCATGTACGGCCATGGTGTTTGTTTGGAGCAATTTATGTAATGGCGATGCCAAATTCACCTTATCGCAAGTGGCTGTGAACGATATTATCATGCTATTTGCTTTTGCACCGCTGGTGGCTTTGCTGCTAGGCGTATCGAGCATTCATGTGCCATGGGATACATTATCATTGTCAGTAGCATTATTTATCGTCATACCGCTGCTAATTAGCCAAATTTGGCGCAGTGCTTTAAAGTCAGACGCGGTGGCATTAGAAAAAACTAATGCCCGATTACAACCATTTTCCTTAGCGGCGTTATTACTAACGCTAATTTTACTCTTCGCTTTTCAAGGCCCACAAATACTGACGCAACCTTTGGTGATTTTATTGCTAGCAATACCGATATTGATTCAGGTTTATCTCAATGCCGGCTTAGCGTATTGGCTGAATAAAAAACTTAAAGTTGCGCATTGCGTTGCCGGGCCTTCTGCGTTAATAGGTGCATCTAATTTCTTTGAGTTGGCAGTGGCTACGGCAATCGCAATATTCGGCTTTAATTCTGGTGCAGCGCTTGCTACTGTGGTTGGCGTGCTGATTGAAGTGCCGGTCATGCTGTCTATTGTGGCGATTGTGAATAACAGCTCGAAATGGTACGCAAGAAATTAAGCTAAAAATACAGGTTAAAACACACATGAACAGCACTGAACTGATTGGTTATTTCTCAGCTTTTTTAACCACACGGGCCTTTGCGCCACAAGCGCATCACTCCTGGAAGACTCGCGATCTATCTGGCGTTTCTTTACCCATGTACAGCTTATTCAGCCTTGGTGTAGTGGGCTGGTTAAGCTATGGCATATTAATTGTTAGCTGGCCTATTATTATGGCGAATAGCATCACGTTGATATTAGCCTGCGTAGTGCTTTGCTTAAAGCTAAAACACCGCTAACTTCAAATAGCCTAAATTCAAACTCACCGTCGTTGCTTACTGGCTGAGTGAGTTCTTTTTAATTATCTTTTCCCTAGCGCATAAACCATTACATTATCACCTGCCGCAAAGCCAAATATTGAATTACCACCGGCAACCACCGCTACATATTGCACACCATCAATTTCATAACTTATTGGTGGTGCGTTAACGCCAGCGTCTACTTTAGTTTGCCATAACACCTCACCAGTATTACTACTGTAAGCATTAAAGTTGCCATTGCCTTCGCCCATAAACAGTAAGTCACTGCTAGTCGCTAACAAGCCACCCATTAATGGTTGCTCGGTTTTAACTTGCCAACGCATTTTTCCGCTAGTTAAGTCTATGGCTGAAAGCACCCCCCAGCGCGGATCTTTTGTCGGTTCAGAAGATGCGTAGCGTATAGCAGGGGCACCATCTTTTGCAGGCTCTTCAACCAAGGTATATTTAATCGGTGAATGTATGCCGGCCACATAACTGATTTGTTTACTCTCATCCAAGGCACTTGGGCTCCAATTAGAGCCTCCTAAAATACCAGGATATAAAATCGTACCTTCTTTAGTCGCCTTGGCAAATAAGTTTTTTTGCGGCACAAAAGCGTCTGATTTCATCAGCAACGTACCTGTCACACGGTCATTCACATAGTACCAACCAGTTTTGCTTGCTTGGCCTACCGCTGCGATTGTTTTGCCCTGCGTTTTATAATCAAACAATACTGGTGGACTAGCTAAGTCGTAGCCCCAAACATCATGTGGCACTTGTTGATAATGCCATTTTATTTTTCCAGTTTCGGTATCTAAAGCCACCAATGACACCGTGTAAAGATTATCGCCAGGACGTGAAATATCATTCATTTGTGGTGACGGATTACCTGTACCAAAGTACAAAGTGTTAGTTTTTGTATCAATCGCTGGTGTGCTCCAAGCAGAACCACCACCATAACGCCACGCTTCTTTATTATTTTTCACATTAGCTTTTTCAGCAGCAATGTCACGATTTAACGAAATACCATCTGAAGTCGTCTCTACAAAATCACCCTCCCAACCTTGCGCAGGAATCGTATCAAACTGCCAAACACGATGACCGTTTTTAACATCGTATGCAGCTAAAAACCCTGGACGGCCATAACGACCATCTACGCCCACGACAGCACCCAATGGCGCGCCTAATGTCGGTGTATCTAAATGCAAGCCATATCCAACACCAGTAATTCCCACAATCACCTTGCCGTGATAGACCACTGGCGCCATCGCCACGCCTACCCCAGTCCCGCCATACATTTCCTTACCTCTTTTAGCATCGGCTTTACTCAGCGAGCTAGTATTTTCAGTCATTGCAGTATCGTCGGCTACATCAATATCCCAAAGTTTTGCGCCACTTTTTGCATCCAAAGCGATCAAACGTGCATCAACCGTGCCAATAAAAACCTGCCCATCACTCACCGCTAAGCCTCTATTGGCTGGACCACAACACATTTTCCAATTCGCTTTACGTTCATGCTTATAACGCCAAAGTTCTTTGCCGGTTTTTGCGTCTAAAGCAACCACATGGTTGTAAGGCAAAGCCACGTACATTACACCATTTGTCACAATTGGCGTGGCCTGAAAACTCGCAGACACGCCACTTTTGAACTGCCAAGCCAATGCTAAGTCTTTCACATTTTGTTGATTAATTTGAGTGAGCGGAGATAAGCGCTGGTTAGTGTAATCGCGACCAAAGCTAGGCCAGTCTTTGCCGATTAAACTAGCTTCTTGATTGGGCATAGTTGTGCAAGATGAAACTGCCAGACACGTGACTAAGCCAAAAGCAGTTAATCTAAAACGCTTTAGCTGCGACACGAATTGCGATTTAACCCTAGGCTTTAAGCTGAATTTAACTCGATAATCGTTTAATAGAGAATTGTTTAGTTGAATTTGCATAATAATCTTCTTTTTGGCTCTGCATTGAATATTACTATCTAGTATACAGATGTGTATAGTTTTTGCAATTTCAACATAAAACTCAAATTTCGGCTTAGACCCACATTTAGAAATGAATTAAAATTAAACAAAAACTTGAAGCAGTCCAATGTTAAGGCATTACTCCCGACTATTAATACAGCGAAAATTTAACCTGTAAACGATAGTGCGATTAAGTCTGTGTTCAATTGACCACCCTCAAACACACTGCCGGTATCGACATTTGTAATCGTCACTTTGGCTGGACTAAATAATAGCGGATCAATTTTATAAAAATCCATATTCACCGCTTTAAACACTTCAGCAAAAGTTCTGCCATAATCCTTAGAAGCGCTGCTAGGCAAGTTTAAAGCTAGTGCTGCCGCATCTGCATCGCTACCTTTAACCTGCAAACTGACTGACCCACCAAATAAAATGGCATCGTTAGTGCGACCCATTGCCGTCATAAAATCTTTAGCTACCGGCGGCAAAACGGCCAGACCGGTACCACTAATAATATTTTCTAGCGGAAAATGAAGCGTATGCGCTTTGTGTAAAGCGACCTCTAACACGCGCCCTACAATTTGCACCACACCGGCAATACTGGTCGTTGGCGTTAAGATTATGGTTAAATTTTCAGCGGCAATTTTGGTGTCACGTACAATTTTGTCGATGACTTCTACTGGTGGAATCTTATCGGTTTCCAGCACAATGCAGGTGCTAGTCGCCACGTCCTGATAATCAAGCTCTTTGAATAAATCCTCGCGTTGCGCTAAGGCGCGCGCTGGGCCAGAACCTAATGAAAAGAATTTTTCATGGCTCAGCGCCCAACCGGCATACTGACTGGCCAAACACGCCAGTACGGGCTGTGTTGAAGTCACGAATATAGCATTCGGCCACTGAGGAAATCGCGTATCAGATTGCAAACTCACCTGCCCCAGACCACCCATACAAATTTCAGCAATCAAGCGCCCGGCCTCAGCGCTGCCGGCATGCAAGATGCCGGTATCTATAATCGTACAAGCCGAGGCGTGCTTAGAAACACCGATTTGCAATTCGCCAGCTTGTTGTACTAATTGATCAACTAAACCTGCGCTTAGTTGGTTAACGCTTAAATGCGCCTGCGTTGATGCTGTTGAAGATTTTTGCACTTCGCTCCCTTTTCAATCCATTCATGATAATAATTGCTGTATTTCTGCTAATCTGGCGTCTATTAATTGCTTACTTTTTTCTGCACTTTCAGCCTGCGCCATCACAGTACAGATAGGCTCTCCAGCCAACAGTCTAAATTCTTTTTGTGGTGAAATTAGTAGTGGAACATCCAGCACCCAAGCCGGCCAAGAAAATGTACTATCAATCACAATATCGCTGACGGCATAAACTACCGCATGAGCTTTGCAAACTGTGGCCGCTTTAAACTGCAACAAAACTTCCACCCTACTGGCCTGAATATGTACATTGATCAAATTCAATACCATATTGTTAGCTTCGTACAAACTATCTGCTACATATAAATCAACGCTAGCACTTAATCTTGGATTAATTTCCAACACATAAACCAGTCCATTATTCACTACTGCATCTAGACTATTCAAGCCGAACAAGCCAAATGCGACAGTTATTTTTTCTGCTGCCGTGATTAATTGCTGTTTCACAGCTTGCGATAATTCAACATTACTGACTGCACCACCATAACGAAATGGCAACATTTCTGTTGGGCTGAGCCATTGCTCATTAAAACCGATCACCTCAATCGCGCGAGAATTTGCAGCAAATAACAAGGACACTGACTGACCCGAAACAAACTGCTGGTAATAATATTGATTGCAGCTTGTGCCGGAGTCGACATTGGCGAAACTAATGTGTGTCCCACCACAGCCTCCGACTAACTTTCTCAAATAAACCTTTGAATCAACATCGCCCGGCAATTTTTTATAGACTTTAGGGTATGGAATATTACCGCGTGCTAAAGCAGAAAAAAAACTATCCGCTGCATTTATCGCACCTACGGTTAGCGCCAAGTTACCAATCAAAGGTATAAACACTGCAATTTTTGCTAACAAATCTGGCTGTGTTTCAAAGCCACTGCCATAAACAAAACCTAAATATCGGCTCGCATCTAATTTAGCAACAGCTGCCAGCAATGCCTCGGCATCAAATCCATAGTGATCATAATTGACCACAATAGCCATTTCAGCCGCGGCAACCGTTTGCTGATCGGCAAACCCATCGATGGCGGTAACTTTATAACCTGCCTGTCTAGCTGCCACTACAAAAGGCCTAGCAGACAAGGCCATAATTAAGAGGGCCGTTTTAATAGCTCACTCGCAAATTTAAATGCTGCACTAAATTCAACATACTTTACGGCTTGAAGCTGCTGACTTTCAGGTTGATGGCTTTCAGTTGAAAGAACCGGCGCAAGTAATTGCTTCAGCAATTGGTGCTGCGTTTGATATTTGAGTTGGCCGATGGCCATCGCGCCGATGCCATATATTTTGCTACCTGCAATTAACACGCCATCATCATTCATGCTCACGCCCTGCACACCCATAGGCGCAACAGCATTTACATCTGCAACAATTTTTAATTTTTTTGCGCAGGCTAAATGTTCTTGGCTAATCACTTGAATGCCTGCCGCCGCGGCACAAACAACAATGTCAGCTTGGGCTAGTACATGCAATTTAGCCGCCTCACTAGCGCCATCCACCACCCGCATATTCACGCCATATTCTGCGTTCCAAGCGGCGGCTTTTGCCTCAACATCGGTTATTGAGCGATGAGCCACAAGTTGCACCATTGCGCCCTGCTGCGCGGCAATGATGGCGGCACAATTGCCCACTGGGCCGGTAGCGCCAAATATACACAAGGTTTTTCCACTTAGATCTTCACCAAACTGACTTTTTAGATGGTATTCAACCTTAGCAATCATCGCCGCAGCGGTAGTAAATGCACCGGATGGATCAGCCATCACTGAGCAAGCAAAAGGAGCAAACATCGCGTTTTTAGTAGCTGCTAACATTTGCATGGCAAGATTCACATCACGACCACCAATAAATATAGCTTCGCACTTCACGCCGGATAAAGCTCGCGAAAAGATGGCATCTTGTGTTAATCCAACCACCTCAGCCAGCGTCACATTGGTATAGCTGGTAATCTTATCAAAACCGGCGTCATACGCCATATTGATATCAAATGGGCTAGCATTTTTTGCTGCGGTAAACAAATGTAAAATACTGACTTTTTCCATACTAATTCCCTTAACTTTTTTAAGCCAATTTCCGACGATTAGATTGCTGCTAAAGAAATAAATCGCGCCAATAAGCCTGCAGGCTTAGGCGATTTAAACAATCTCTGCGCCAGCATTTCGTGCGCTACAAATCTTCCAACTTAAGTGGCTGTCTAAAAATATCGCTTTCAATTGCTGCAAATGCTTTTCTGCCTCTAATTCATTCTCAAACACGGCAAAACCGGTAGGACCCCAAGAACTTTGGCCGAAACAAGCCACCCCCATATTTTGCAAAGCCTGCAATACCGCACCTACTTGTTGGCTAGCGTAACGCCCACCTTGCGCAGGTGCAAAATAATCACCTACGTGCGACTGCAATTCCTGAATAGCAAAACCGAACGCCGTTAAATCTTGCTCCACTATTGCAGGCATTGCCTGCATCAGTACATATCGACACAAATGAGCCGCCAGATTCTCTGAAAACGCAGGTAATTGTTTGAAAGCCTCACGCTCAACTTCGCCGTGAATACCTGGCTGACTGGAATCAAGGATCAATAACACTCGCCAATCTTCAGGGAAATCATACCTAGCTAATAATGGTGGCACTTTTAATGAAAGTTGATTTAAAGTGGCATTTGCACCGGCGGCACGACCGCCATCGATTAACAAACCACCATAATCAAATGCGGCAATACCGATACCAGAACGACCGCCACGTCCAGTGATTTCGGCAATTTGCGCAGTAGTTAAATTGAGTTTGTATAACTGGCTAATCGCGGCGCCTATTGCTAGCGCTGTTTGGGTGCCTGAACCTAAACCCGCATGCTCAGGAATATGCTGGTGAATATTGAAGCGAACACTGCCATATAGATTAAGTTTAGTGATAAATTGCTGGGCGATACTCGCAATTTTATCTGTAGCAGATGCAATGCCTTTAACCTCTAATTGGTTAGACATTTGTGCATATAATTCGATAGTAGGTGTGGCTAAACTTAAACCTATGCTACCAAACTTTCTTCCAAGACCACCGTGCAAATCAAAAAAACCCATGTGCAGACGTGCAGTACTTTTAATTAAAATTTCGGGCGCTGAATTATTATTGATATTGACTGTGGTCATAAAATTTTATGTTGTGCTTTTTATTCTTTATTTTCTGCTTATAATTTTGCAGCTAATACTAAATACCAATATATTTTTTTCGCTAACTATTGATTAGTAGTTTTTGGTAAAGGTTTTGGTGAAGGTATGACGCGCTAAGTTTTAATTTCATATAATTGTCTTTATGTATTCTAGCTGACAGAAATCACTTTTAATACTTAACACTGTATCTATTTAGTGCTTAATTACTAGCTTGCATCATTTTTAGTCCGAAGTGTAGATTTACAGGTGACAACCACTACATTTTTAGGCAAAATAACCACAATTAATAAACATCTTAATATTTAACGTCCCGCCAACTCTCATTGCGCTTCATTCATTGAAAAAAATCAGGTCTGAATGGCATTAATTTGAGTGAAGTGATGTATTAAAAAAATTAGAAATCTATTCACTTGTTTGCAAAGTTTAAGGAACCATCATGTCAGTTCACGTTATTCCATTCGAAAATCTACGAAACGTAGACGTACCTTCAGTTGGTGGTAAAAATGCTTCTTTAGGTGAGATGATCTCTCAGCTATCGGCAAAAGGTGTTCGCGTACCAACCGGCTTTGCAACCACGGCAGATGCTTACCGTGAATTTTTAGCGGTGAATGGTTTAGACGTTAAAATTAATGCTGAACTTGATAAATTAAACGTAGATGATACGCAAGCGCTAGCCATTTGTGGCAAACAAGTACGCGAATGGATTATGGCAGCGCCTTTTCCAGCCGCGCTAGATAAAGCCATTGCTGAACATTATGAAATGTTGATTGCAAAATCTGGCAACGGTGCAACTTTTGCAGTGCGTTCTTCAGCCACGGCAGAAGATTTGCCTGACGCGTCATTTGCTGGTCAGCAAGAATCATTTTTAAACATTCACGGTTTAGACAATATTTTGCATGCCATTAAAGAAGTTTTCGCTTCTTTATACAACGACCGTGCCATTTCATACCGCGTACACAAAGGTTTCGTACATGCTGATGTAGCCTTATCTGCCGGCATCCAACAAATGGTGCGTAGCGATATTGGCTGTGCTGGCGTCATGTTCACGATTGATACTGAATCTGGCTTTAAAGATGTCGTGTTCATCACATCATCTTACGGCCTAGGTGAAACAGTAGTGCAAGGCGCGGTTAATCCTGATGAATTTTATGTCCACAAACCAACCTTAGCCCTAGGAAAACCGTCAATTGTGCGCCGTACTATGGGTTCAAAACTCATTAAAATGGTCTTTTCTGACGCAACGCAAGCCGGAAAAAGCACAAACACGATTGATGTAGATGCAGCTGACAGCGACCGTTATTCACTTTCAAATGAAGATGTATTAGAGTTAGCACGTTACGCAATGACTATTGAAGCTCATTACGGCTGCCCTATGGATATTGAGTGGGGCAAAAACGGCATTGATAACAAGCTTTATATCTTGCAAGCACGACCAGAAACAGT